>NZ_JAUBDI010000006.1:0-157228 GCF_033253735.1 Sporosarcina saromensis
AGGGTTTACACTTTTCATGGCTTACTCCTTTTTGTAGTGTAAGGGAACTGATTTAGTCGTCGCTTCCTTACCTACATTAGGAGTTTTTTTGTCGTTCTTCAAGTCTTTTATTCTATTTTTTATTTAAATCATCTATTTTTTTACTGTGGTGCAACGCTAGTGGTCACCTTCAAAAAGTAAATTCATCCCAATGGTGGATTTCATATGTAGGCTTGGCAGTGGTGTTGTTCGTTTTTCGGTGTGGGTTGTACCAACAAGTATCGATGCCGAAATGATTGCCGCCAAGAATGTCTGATGAAAGGGAATCGCCGATCATGAGTACGCGGGATTTGTCTGTCAGTTGGAGCGCTTGAAAAACATGTTGAAAGATTTCTGCTTGTGGTTTTTGAAAGCCGATTTTTTCTGAAGTGAAAATGGCTTCAAACGTTTTGTTAAGTGGCGAAGCAGCTATACGGGCTAGCTGAACATCATTGAAACCGTTTGTGACAACAGCAACTCGGGCGTCACCTAATCTAGCAAGCATGTCCTCAACGCCTTCAATCACATGCACTTCTTTCCCAAGGTTATCGAGATACGCTTGTCCAAAAGCAGTTGCGTCCAATTCAATGCTGTGCTGAAGAAATAACCGTTTGAAACGCTCTGTCTTCAAGTCAGCTAGTGTTGTACGTCCTTGCTCCAAGTCTTCCCAAAGAACGGTACTGATTGCACGGTAACTGTCTCGGTAATCTGTTAAACCATTTGGAAAGCCATTTGCAGCAAATACATTCGTAAATGCAAACTTCTCCGTTTCTGCAAAATCCATTAACGTGTCATCCAAGTCAAATAAATAAACATCATATTTCATTCAAAACATCTCCCGACTACTAAAAACTGAAGCTTAGCCTCTTCTCTTATGAATACTCTTAATGGCGTGGTGTATGTTTGGATAGGTGACTAATCGCTCCGTTGATTCACCTAATGCAGTCAAAGATTGTGCGACGTTAGGTGAAACACCTGTTAGAGACAATTGGGTACCCATCAACTGCAGGACATTTCGAATAGGTTCGAACGTTGTGAGTGGTGATTTATCATCCCACCGAATGCCTGTAATGTCCAAAATAATGTGGTCCACTTGTGTCTCTTGCACAAACTCACTTAAACCAGTTGAAAGTATGGCTAAACGTTCTCTACTCATTTTACCAATTAAGGACACAGCCGCAATATCTTCTTGCACCATTAAGATGGGTAAGATTAACTGCTCAATCTCTCGATCCTTTTCTGTAATGAGATTTCTCTGGTTGCGCTCTAGCGTGACATTTGTTTGTGTACCGATGAAGAATAATTTCCCTTCTACTTCAAGGGGTTTGATCGACAACCGATTCCAAAACATTGAACCATCTTTTTTATAATTTTTTAATGTAATGGAGATTGGTTGCTTTTCCCGTAATGCGGTTCGAATCTTGTTAACTGCCTCTGGATCTGTATCCTTCCCTTGTAAAAACCTACAGTTTTGGCCAAGCGTTTCATCCATTGTATAACCTGTTAACGATTCAAATGTACGATTTGCAAAAATGATTGGATTGTCTTCTTGAGAGGGATCGGTGACGAGTGCAGCAACATGACTCCCATCGAGCATGGCTTCCAATAATTGAACTTGCATCGATGCAGATAAAGATTTCATCCCATTCACTTCCTGTCAGTATGACGTTGTATTGTTTTTCCAATCGTAGCATATAAAACCGTTACATGATACTTTTTAAAGTACTTTCAATTGCGACGGTGCTGTAATAAACAATCACTTTTATAAAAGCGAAACTCTCAAGTTATGGGAATAAACTTTACATGTATGAATAAGCGCTTTTAGCAGAAGATAAAAATGAATCCTTCTATCGTTCCTGTAACGGTTGACGTTTGCCCTTCTTCAGTTTGGAACAGCTGTTGGTGGATGCATGCGTTTAAGGAATGGGATTCACACTTTAATCTAAGCTAAGGAGGAATTATGCATGAGTGTACTTTCCAGGATTGCATTAACGCTAGTAATCATTGGCGCACTGAACTGGGGTTTAATTGGATTTTTTCAATTTGACTTAGTTGCTACATTGTTTGGCGGACAAGATGCAGCGTTGTCTCGGATTGTGTATGGACTCGTTGGGTTAAGTGGATTAGTCTGTCTCGGCTTGTTATTTAAGCCCAATGAAGAAGTGGATACAGTGTCGGATCGACATACCCGCTATTCAAACGCAAATTTAGGCACAGAGTTTGGGGAAGAACCGGACTTTAAAAAAGAGCGGGAAGCTGCAAAGAAAAAAGCAGTAAAACGTCAAATGGATGAACTCGATTAACATGTATGAAAAACAGCCACCCGTATAAGGTGGCTGTTTGCGTGTAGACAATTTAATTTGACGACCAACATTTACTCGGTAAAATCTTCGAGTGCATCTTGCCAAACAGTTACGCCTTGACTCATTGCCGAGCCACCGCCTAATGCTGCAGCAACTCCAATCGCTTCCATCATCTCTTCTTCTGTGCAATCGGCATCCAAGCAACCTTTTGTGTGATAGACAGTACAATATTCGTTATGCGCATACACACTAATGGCTAATGCAATGAGGTGTTTCTGTTTTTGCGACAAAGCGCCATCTTGGAAACAAGCTTCCGTAAATGCATTGAACGTACTCGCCACGTTCGGCAATTTCTCTGCAAATGTGCCCATTCCAACCTTGTATTCCTGCAAGACGACTTCTGTGTACGTTATTTCCTCCATATACATTCCTCCTGTTCGAGGGTAGTATTTGCATACCGAGGAAAGACATGCACTCGTATTGGAATTAATTTAAACAGTGCATTCATTTCAAAATGGCTTCAATCCAAAAACGCCCAGCTCATTTAAGCCCAATGCAATTGTCAGCTTCTTATTCATTTCAGCATGGCGCAATTACTGTTTTTTCTCTGCTTCCTTCTCTTTTTCCTTTTCCAACACTTTCTCCTTAAGTTGCTTCATCGTTTCCTCATATTCTTCATCGACTTGTGACGTAGATGGTAAGAAAGGCTCGGTATTATGATCAACTCGTTTACCGTACCGCAGCATTTCATAAATAATCATGCCGCTGTTCGGCTTTCCGTTAATCGTAGACATCGGAATGGCATCAAACAGTACGTAGTAAAAAGAATAGAAGATAAAGCGGTTCCAGAAAGTTTTCGTTTCTTCCATGAAACCATTTGCAAGTAAAGCATTAATGAGGAGCGCAATTGATAAATTCATCAGTATTGGGCCAGCAAAAATACAAATATAAGCAAAGTTACTTTGCCTTTTAATACCATCGTAAGAGAACCAGCTATACAAATGATAGTATTTTCGAATGTCGAACATGCCTAATGTAAAAATACGTGGTCCTGACCCAATGGTGATACGAGGGTTCACGACACCAAAAATCCAACTCACGAGTAAATAACCTGTTTCGCGTATGAAAACGACAACAGGCAATATAATGAATGCTGAAATGACGAGAGAAACAAGATCTGCGAATCCAAACAATTTCTTCACATCCCAACAAGTAGTTCCATTCAAAGCTTGAAACATACAATACCCGATTAAATCGTTCCTAACCGTAAAGTTATTCTTTGGATAGAATGGGAGCCTAGGTGAAAATGTGTAATCTGTTTATTGGTTTTCAACGATTTCAATAAACAGCATGATTGTCCTATTAACTACAATTTGAACGTAATTTTTGAAGGCCTAAGACATGGCCTCTACTTGTAAAAGTCAATTCAATTTAATTAGATAAGTAAAATTGTTTCACAGGCCTTACTCGATACGTTTATACATGAATATTCTTCACCTGTGAGCATTGTGTGACAAGGGACCTTGTCGCTTCCTTTTGTAGGAATAAGTATTTATAATTTAACAGTATTGATTATAGGAGGAAGGTAGTATTTTATGAAAAGAACAAAAAGTATCATTGTTAAACTTTCATTATTAATCATTAGTGTTTTTGTCATACTGTTTGTTTTATTCGCGAGTATCACGAGTTATGTTGTCCATAAAGAAACCGTTCGTAATGCTGAAGAAATTTCATTGGCGGATGCTGAACGGGTGGCATTGAGACTAAGTGAACAATTCCGCCAGACAGATGAATCGTTACATACGACAAAGCGCGTGTTGGAGTCGATGAACGCTTCTGAACAATTGACAGCAACAGATATTCTTGATGTGCTGCATGCGAATTTGGAAGGAAATCCGAATGCAATCGGCATGGCTGCAATCTTTGAGAAAGGCGTATTGTCAACGGATGATTTGTCTACTGAGCAACAGCAGTTGATTGATGCAGAAGGTAGATTCACCTCATACCTACTAAAAACAAAGACGGGAACAAATATTATTCCTGCTTCTGGTTATGAACAAGAAGGAGAAGGCGATTGGTACTTAGTTCCTAAAAGAGAGAAAATAGCATTTTTCCAAGAACCGATTACATACGAGGAAAATGGCAAGACATCCAGTTTCACGATGCTCTCTGTGCCTTTATTGGCAAAAGACGGGTCATTCATGGGTGTGTTAACAACGAGCATGTCCTTAGACTATTTCGAAGAGCTAACAAAAAAAATCGCACCTAAATCTGGTTATGCTGCGGTTATTACAGACAGCGGTACACTTTTGCAAAACAGCATTAAAAAAGAAATGAACGGTACGAATATGAAAGATGCCATTGATTGGCAGCCTGTGAAAGACCGTCTTACAAAAGGTGAATCGGTTGCAATGTACGTGGACTCCAAGAGTTTAGGTGAGCAGGCGTATAATTCCTTTGCGCCGATACACCTCGAAGGATTTGAAGAGACGTGGACTGTTCAAACCGTCATCCCACGATCTGAAGTGACGTCACTTTTCTCGGCAATTGTCAAAATCATTATTTGGGCAGGATTCGTGATGATGGTGTTGATGGGACTTGTTACTGCAGGATTCATTTATCGTCAAATCAAGCCCCTCACGACAATTCAACAATCGATGAAACGTGCTGCTTCAGGAGATTTAACTGAGTCGGTAGATGAAAACGGCTTGAAATTGGATGAAATCGGATCTGTCACGAAGTCGTATAATTTCATGTTGCGACAGACGAATGAAGCGCTGTCTGAAGTGCTACAAGCATCACACCAGTTATCTGATTCGTCAAAGCAAGTGAATCATGCATTTGAGGAAATTGTAGCATCGAGTGAAGAAGTTACCGTTGCGACGGAAGAAATTGCGCAGGGGGCTACGAAACAATCCGAAGATACTGAGGAAACAAGTATGCGAATTGGTGAGCTTGCGGATCGGATTAACAAAATTGCCGAGCTATCCGAAAATATTGATACGTTGTCTCGTCAAAGTATTGAGTCAACACAAGAAGGAATGGCGCAAGTTTCACGTTTGCGAACGGAGAATGGTGTTGCTAACGAATTGAATGCACAAGTTGAAACACAAATGCATATGTTGACAGATAAAATTGCTGGGATCAATAAAATTATTACATCCATTCAAGATATTACAGCGCAGACAAACTTACTTGCGCTCAATGCAAGCATAGAGGCTGCTCGTGCTGGCGAACATGGGAAAGGTTTTGCGGTCGTAGCAGAAGAGGTGCGAAAACTAGCTGAGCAATCCAATCGTGAAACAACGACTATTCAGCAAACCGTGCAGGAGATATTAGAGCAATCTAAAGTGACTGTAGATGTAGTTGGTAAAAATACGCAATCCATGGAAAATCAAAATGAATCGGTTGTAAGCACAGAGCAATCATTCATTCGCAATGCAGCGTTAACAGAGGAAATGAGCCAGGCGATTGAAGAACTTGCAGACAATCTACAAGAGATGATTGCGCAAAAGGAGAAGGCGATTGCGGCAATTCAAAATGTATCAGCCGTCTCCGAAGAAACCGCAGCATCTGCTGAGCAAGTAAGTGCGTCTTCGGTTGCACAACAACAGGAATTAGAAAGGGTAGCAGACTCTGTACAAAGCATGACCCAAATTGCTGTGAAATTGCAACAAGTCGTGGATCGGTTCACGTTAAAAGGAACGGATGAGCCAAACTAAAAAAGCTTAAAGTAACAAGCAGAGAGGGTCCTATAAGGGACCGACCTCTGCTTGTTATTTATTTTTCACAGAACGTACAATGAAGAAAGCCATTGAGCCAAAAAGAATACCGAGGTAGATCGGCAAGAAAGCAAATCCGAGAGACGATGCTTTGCCGAGAGCTACTTGAATGGATTGGAAACTAATATATGCAAAAAATAAAAGGGCTTCATTCTTAATGACGTTTAGCAGCATGCGTGAATTTTTGAATTGAAACTCGATGTTCGTCTCAGTCAAGTTTAGATAGTTATGCCACTCAGGATGTTTTTCTAGAAATGCTAAAAATACGGTTAATAAACATGAAATTATTGGAAGTAAAAGTAATTCCCATTTCGAACCCCACCGATCCACAACTCCAGCACTGTCATAATGAGCAGGCACTTCATCAGGCAATTGCCCCCAAACAATAAGTAAGTAACCAATCCAAGCGAGGAAAACAAGTGTCGCTACAAGGTCAAATAGCTTCTCAAATCTGGTTTTTGGAATGTTTAGCTTTGGGCGCTTGTTCAATGTTCGACCTCCTTTACTAGTAGTATTAATCCTAATTATACGATAAAGCAAGCCTACTCAGTTCATATGTGAAGAATTCATTCGCACTATGTCTTCTACTTTCTCTTATAGTACGATAGAAAGAAAGGGGGAATCAGCATGTTAAAGATCGGTATCATTGGTTTAGGGGCGATTGGTCAGCGTCTCCTTTCGCAATTCGAGGAACATCGTGCGGTATCCATTACAGCTGTATGTGATGTATCGGAAGTACTTGCCAAGCAAACGGCCGAAAGACTTGGAGATGTACAGTTTTACACAGATTATCAGCACTTAATTGCAGATGGAAATGTTGAGCTTGTTTATGTGGCGGTTCCTCCAAAATTGCATCATGCAATAGTGATGCATGCTCTGCAAGCCAAGAAACACGTGCTTTGTGAGAAGCCATTAGCCAATTCATTGGAAGAGGCAGAAGAGATGGCGCGAGCGGCGAAAGAAGCAGGTATTGTACACGCGATGAACTTCCCATTAAATTACGGCCAGGCCGCCACGAAATTTGCTGAACTACTAGGCGAAGGGTATATTGGCAAGTTGCGCCGGGTGCAGCTGACGATGAACTTTCCACAGTGGCCGCGTGCTTGGCAGCAAAATGACTGGGTTGGTGAGCGAGAGCAAGGCGGTTTTGTCCTTGAAGTCGGTGTGCACTACATCCAACAGATACTAAAATTGTTCGGTGAGATGAACAACATCCACAGTAAACTGGAATTCCCGGATAACCCAATTAGCTGCGAAACAGGTATTTTTGCAACTGCTGAATTGGTGGATGGTACTCCTGTTTTGATTGAGGGATTAAGTCGGATTTCTGGCAAAGAATCTATTGGATTTATTGCATACGGTTCCAAGGGTGTTCTCTCTATTGAAAATTGGGGGCTGTTACGTGGAGGGAAAACGGGAGAAGAACTAGAAGTACTTTCTCTAGAAGAAACAGTGCCAAGTCGGCTAATTGATGAGTTAGTGAAGGCGATTAATGGAGAGAAAGCGGAGATTTATGATTTTGAAGTCGGTTACCAAGCTCAAAAAATATTGGAATGTTTACGTGCGTAATGGTACTGTCAGATTGTATTTCTTGATAGTTAACACAGTTATAGGATAGATTAAAGGACTAGTACAGGAAAATCAATCTGTACTAGTCCTTTTCAGATTCTTTTATTTTCAATAATGACAATGCAGAATCCGTGCGTTATAATGAAAAGCGTTGTTATCACCCTTCGTCTCATGAAAGGGGATTTTTTTATGATTCATTTACACAATGTCAGCAAATCTTTTCATATGTTTCAAGCTGTTCAATCTGTTTCATTGACGATTGAAAAAGGGCAAGTACATGGTATTATCGGAGCGAGCGGTGCGGGGAAGTCGACCTTGCTACGGCTAATCAATTTGTTGGAAATCCCTGATGCAGGTGAAGTAGCCGTCAACGGTCAAAAGCTTACGCAGTTGAATGGGAAAGCGTTGCGAGAAGCGCGCAAGTCCATCGGGATGATTTTTCAGCACTTCAACTTAGTCGCGAATAAAACCATCTATGAAAATGTGGCGGTTTCATTAAGATTGGCAAAGTATCCGATGCGGCAACGTCGAGAACGGGTAATGGAATGTCTGCAATTTGTCGGGTTGGCTAGTTTCAAGGACAAGTATCCTGCGCAACTTAGTGGCGGTCAAAAACAGCGTGTTGCGATAGCCCGGGCATTGGCGAATTATCCACAAGTGTTGTTGTGTGACGAACCGACGTCTTCCCTTGATCCAAATACGACTGCTGAAATTCTTGGCGTGTTGAAGAATGTCAATGAAACATTTGGCGTGACAATTGTAATGGTCAGTCACGAAATGGACGTGATCAAGAGCATCTGTAACCATGTGACGGTGCTGGCGGATGGTAAAGTGTATGATTCACTTGCTATTGAACCTAAAGGAATTCGATTGATAGACGATAACCCGGAAAACTTTGTGAAGCAGCTGACAGAGGATGGTGAATGGGATCATGCCTGATATATTGCTTCAGTATCAAATGGAGATTTGGCAATCGATTAGAGAGACGTTTGCAATGGTTGGTGTGTCCATTTTAGCTGCTCTATTTGTCGGACTTCCAGTGGGCACGTTGCTGTTCTTTTGTAGAAGAGGACAAATCTTTGAGAATCAGCTCGTCTTTTCAGTCGTGAATTTACTTGTAAATATCATTCGCTCGTTCCCGTTTTTATTGTTAGTCGTGTTCTTAATTCCCTTTACGCGAATGGTAATTGGTACGGCAATCGGTACAGCTGCTGCCACGGTTCCATTATCCATCATTGCGATTGCACATTATGCACGTTTGGTTGAACAATCGTTGTTAGACGTGCCAAGAGGTGTGTTGGAAGCAGCAATTTCAATGGGGGCTTCTGTTCGGGATTTGGTGTTTCGGTTTCTGTTTGTAGAAGCTCGTTCTGGGCTTGTCCTCGGATTGACGACGTCCACAATCAGTTTCATTTCGTACTCAACGATCATGGGAGTGGTTGGAGGAGGGGGAATCGGAGACTTCGCCATTCGATACGGTTACCAACAATTCAAGACGGATTTAATGCTCTATATGATACTCATTATGGTCATCCTTGTGCAGTGTATCCAATTTACAGGAACAACTGTCGCACGATGGATTGACAAACGATAATAGGAGGAAATGACATGAAGAAATTAGTATTGCTTGCTGCAATGTTGATGTTGGTATTAGCAGCTTGTGGCAAGGAAAAAGATACGAATGAGGCACCAAAAACAGAAGGTACAGATGAAAAAGTGACATTGAAAGTCGCTTCATTAATTCCACCGATGACAGAAATTCTTGAGTTAGTGAAACCACAATTAGCTGAAGAAGGCATTGACCTCGAAATGGTCGTTCTTGGCGATAATGTGCAGCCGAACACTGCGTTAGCCGCTAAAGAAGTGGACGCGAACTTCTTCCAACACGTACCGTACATGGAAGAATTCAACCGTAACAACGATGCGAATCTCGTCCCGATTACACCAATTTATTTTGCAAATTACGGTGTGTATGCAAAAGACTATTCTTCCATGGATGAACTTCCTGAAGGTGCTGTCATCGCAATGGCAAATGACGTTTCGAATATAGATCGTTCTTTGGCGTTGTTAGCGCAACAAGGTGTCATTACGTTAAAAGAGAAAACGGATACCTATTATACAAAAGCGGACATTACGGACAATCCAAAAAACTATACGTTCGAAGAAGTAGATTTGCTGATGCTTGCCCGCATGTACGATGACGCAGATGCAGTCATTATGACACCTGCGTATGCTGCTCCACTCGGATTGACGCCGAAAAGTGATGCCCTTCTTACGGAAGGTGTTGAAAACGACTTCGCGATTACGTTAATTGCACGCGAAGATAATAAAGACTGGGAACCAATTCAAAAGTTGGCAAAAGCAATGACTAGTCCTGAAGTACGCAAGTTTCTAGAAGAGAATTATGATGAAACAGCCATTCCGGCGTTTGAATAAAAATTAAAAGAGGGCCATTCCATTTGTATGTACAAAATGGGTGGCTTTTTTCATTTGAAAAAGATTATAAGTTTCTCTAAAGATCTATTTTGTTTCGGTTACAGTGATAGAAAGACGCATGGAGATTGGTTCATACGCATATCTAATGGTGTTATTTAACGTGCTGGGTGAAATCCCTTCTTCCATATAAAATCCTGTGAATCTCTACTATATCCTCCTTGATAATATAGAAAAGTGCGGTATTTTTTACGGGCAGTAATCGATACTCAAAGTTTAGAGATTTTACAGGTTCATAAACACGTTGTGAATAAGGAAATTGCTTTCAGTGAATATAGTTCGTCGTGCTCTAAAAACCGTACAGCTGCATTTTATCCGCGCAAAGCTGTCCGTCGCACACCCAATCGTCCACTTGAGCCCATGAAACCCACACAAATCGCCAAAGCAAAAAGAAGCTGTCGCAGAAAATCAGTTGCTACTGACTTTCCGGACAGCTCCTACTCAATTACTTCGTATAGTTATCAAAATAGCCTTGAATGAACACGATTGGTGTTCCTTTATCACCACTACCTGATGTCAAATCGGAAAGAGAACCGATAAGGTCAGTCAGTTTACGAGGAGTTGTCCCTTGAGCTTCCATCGCACCTACAAGGTCTTCCTCTTTGTTTTGGATGAAATCATTAATCGCTTTCTTCAAATCGTCGCCACGGAGATCAGCGAAGTTGTTATCTGCCAAGTATTTCAGCTTGATTTCATTTGGCGTACCGTCAAGACCTGCTGTATAAGCTGGAGAAACGACTGGATCCGCAAGTTCCCAAATTTTACCTACAGGGTCTTTGAACGCGCCATCACCGTAAATCATAACTTCCACAGTTTTACCCGTTTTTTCTTGCAACATCGCTTGGATCTTGTCAACAACCGGTTGGCAGTTGTGCGGGAAAAGTTTGACGCTATCTTCTGTTGCTTTGTTTGAACCGAGTAAGCCATACGCTTCGTTATATCCACTGCCGTCAACAGATTCAGAAAGAATGTTGTCAAGGCTGTAGATTTTTTCGCCGCCATTTGCTTTTAGAATGCGCTTCGTTCTGAAACGTGTATGGATGTCACATGTAAGTACGTTGTTCGTATAATCTAAAATCGTTTTCGCATTATTGGAGAAGATGACTTCACATTCAACGCCATACTCTTCAATGATGGATTTATAGTAGTCGATGTAATCAACACCTGTAAATGTATGTTTATTGTAACCGAAGTGCTCGCGGAATTGTTGTTCATTCAACACATCTGTCCAAGGGTTAACGCCTTTTTCGTCAAGTGTATCAATATCTACTAAGTGATTGCCGACTTCATCGGATGGGTAGCTTAGCATTAAGACAATTTTCTTTGCTGCGCCTTTCGCGATTCCGCGCAGACAGATCGCAAAACGATTTCGGCTTAAGATTGGGAAAATGACACCAATTGTATCTTCGCCAAATTTCGATTGAACATCTTTTGCTATATGATCAATTGTTGCGTAATTTCCTTGAGCGCGTGCAACGATGGATTCAGTGACGGTCACGATATCTCTGTCATTAATTGTAATGCCTTCAACTTCTGAAGCTTTTAATACGCTGTCTACAACGATTTCTTCAATATTGTCCCCTTTATTGATAATTGGGCAACGAAGACCTCTGACAACCGTTCCAACTACTCTTTCCACATGAATCGCTCCTAACGCTTTTTTATTCACTAACTACTTGTACTATACGCTCTTTACATGGTATAAGTAAAATTAATACTTCTAATAATGGGTATAAGGGGTGCTTATATGGTAAGTAAACTGGATTTATATAGGGTTTTCAGTGTCGTTGGGAAAAATGAAAGCTTTTCAAAAGCCGCAAAAGCGCTATTTATGACGCAACCGGCAGTTAGTCAGGCGGTCATGCAGCTTGAGCGGGAATTGGAAACACGTCTATTTAACCGGACGCCAAAAGGTGTGACACCGACAACGGAAGGAAGCCTTCTGTTGGAGTATGTTAATTCTGCCATCAATTTAATCGAAATCGGTGAAGAAAAAATTGCGGAATTTAAAAACTTGACGACTGGCGAGCTGCGAATCGGAGTGGGCGATACGATTTCAAAGTATTTTTTATTGCCACAGCTGGAAGCATTCCGGAATCGTTACCCAAACATTAAACTGAAAATCGAGAATGGCACGACGGATGTACTGATTTCATTCCTCAAATCGGGTGAAGTGGATTTAGGAATTTGTAATTTACCTGTTAATGATGCCACGTTGGATGTACGGCCTTGTTTTGATATCCATGACACATTTGTGTATGGCGACAAATACCGTAAACTTCTTGCGAAACCGATCGACTTCCATGACCTTGCAAAGTTGCCCCTCATTTTTTTAGAGCCGAGTTCAAATTCTCGCAAATATGTCGAAGAATTTTTGTTTTCAAAAGGTGTGAAGATTGCACCTGAATTTGAATTGGGGTCACATGATCTCGTTGTAGAATTTGCGCGCATTAATATGGGAATTGCCTGTGTCACAAGGGAGTTTACGGAGGAGTATTTAGACAGAGGAATTCTACATGAAGTGCAGTTGAAAGAAGAAATACCTCATCGAAGTATCGGGGTCTGTTCATTAAAAAGTGTGCCCCTTTCACCCGCCTCTACTAAATTTGTGGAACTTGTGGTAAGTTGATAGGAAGCTAAATGGGAAGGGGTATGAAAATGTTTACACATCAAATTGACGAAGATACGGTGATACGTTTATTGGAAATTAGAGATGCTGATCGGTTATTTACGGTGACAGACATTTCAAAAGACAGTTTGCGAGAATGGCTTCCGTGGGTTGACTATACAACGTCGGTAGAAGATTCGAAGAACTTTATTGCCGGAACGATGCAGAAATTCGCGCGTAATGATGGTTTTGAGGCGGGCATTTGGTATAAAGGGGAACTGGCGGGTGTGGTCGGCCTGCACGGCATTAATTGGTCCAACAAGTCGACGTCGATTGGTTACTGGCTTGGACGAGGTTTTGAAGGCAAAGGACTTATGACAAAAGCTTGTGAAGCAGTCATTGCTTATTGTTTTACAGATTTACAGTTGAATCGTGTTGAAATTCGTACAGCTACAGAAAACTACAAGAGCATGGCCATTCCACAAAGGCTCGGCTTTACAAAAGAAGGCTGTCTGAAACAGGCGGAATGGCTGTCGGACAAGTTCGTCGATCATTATGTATTTGGCTTAGTCAAAGAAGATTGGCAAAATCGATAGAACAGCTCGCACATGCACGAACAGACGAAGGGAGAGTGTGCCATCATCTGTTCATGCTGTTCACTGAAAGACTACTTCCTGTCTAATCCTGTTAGGACATTCATGCCAAAGCAAAGAACACCTAGCACAGTCATTGCACCACCTGCAGTCGCCAACATGAACAATATCGGCGGGCCGCCCATAATCGCTGCCGCAATACTTATCATCATCACCGGCAAACCGATGTTATGAAGCCAAAAGTGCGCTTTTGCCAGCCTGGACTTTTCTAAACTAGGATATAGATGATAGAAAATCCCTGCTAACGCCAAAGATACCCAGCCGACCAAATTCAAGTGATCATGCACCGTCGCCATGTTAAATACATGCGTAAACGACATGAATAATCCGAACGAAATGCCAATCATGAAATAGACAACTGAAATCTTCAACAACGTTTTCCCCATTACCTCTCCCCCCTCTCTATTCACCAATCCCATCTATGTAGTATATGCAACACCAACTAGTTCAAATGGGGCATATTTTTGGTGCCAGTCCCCCAAACAATTCAAAATTGTTTTGGGGACTGGCACCATTTTTTGCTTAGATTTCGATGATGAAGGGGATGATCATCGGGCGTCTTTTTGTGCGCGTGTAGAGGAGTTTTTCAACCGATTTCCGGACGGCGTGCTTCAAATCGTTGCGACGGTACCGCGTAGAAGGTTTCGCTTCTTTGATGGTCGAAACGACAAGCTGGTTTACTTCTTTGTATAAGTCTTCCGCTTCACGTTCGTAGACAAATCCTCGAGAGATGGTGTCAGGAGCGGACAGCAATCGGTTATCTGCTTTGCTGAGTGAAATCACAATGATAAGCATGCCTTCTTCGGCGAGCACTTTGCGATCTCGCAAGACGACTTTTCCTACGTCACCGATGCCCAATCCATCTAAAAATACACTTCCTGCATCGACGCGCCTTGTCTGGCTAGCAACCCCGTTCTGAATATCGACGACATCACCGTTGTTTAAGATAAAAATATTTTTACCGTCCACACCGACCGATTCTGCTAACTTTTTGTGGAGTTGCAACATGCGATATTCACCATGAATCGGGATGAAGTATGTCGGTTTCATTAACGTAAGCATGAGTTTCAGTTCCTCTTGGAATGCGTGTCCTGAAACGTGCATGCCGGATGCGCTACCGGAACCATAAATGACTGTAGCACCGAGTTGAAACAAATTATCGACAATGCGTGAAACACTCTTTTCATTGCCTGGTATCGGACTGGACGCAAGAATGACTGTATCGCCAGGCAGGACGGACACTTGGCGGAATGTGTTCGTCGATAACCGGGAGAGGGCTGCCATAGGCTCTCCTTGGCTACCTGTACAAATGATGACGACCTTTTCGGGTTCCAACACATTCACTTGTTGTGCATCTATGAGCATCCCTTCAGGTAGGTGGACGTATCCAAGTTCCTCCGCAACGGAAACGACATTGACCATGCTTCGGCCAAGCAGCGCAACATGGCGATTCGTCATCTGTGCTGCGTCAATGATTTGCTGGATGCGGTGGACGTTTGATGCGAAAGTGGAGATGAAGATTTTCCCGGTTGCTTTCCGGAACGCGTCTGCGATGTTGTCTCCAACGACACGTTCGGACTGTGTAAATCCTGGTCTCTCGGCATTCGTGCTCTCTGACAATAAAAGCAGCACACCTTTTTTCCCGATGTCCGCCATTTTATGAAGATCCGCATATTCTTCATTAACTGGCGTCAAATCGAATTTAAAGTCACCGGTATGGACAACAATTCCTTCTGGAGTTTCGAATGCAATCCCGACACAGTCGGGTATACTATGACTGGCTCTGAAGAACGAGGTGCGAATGCTGCCTAGTTCAATCGCCTCGTCAGGGTGAATTAAGTTCAACTCCGTATCTCGAAGGAGGCCATGCTCTTTTAATTTTAACTCAATTAAACCAAGCGTCAGCCGTGTTGCATAAATCGGTACATTCAATTGCTTTAAGAAATATGGGATACCGCCAATGTGATCCTCGTGGCCATGCGTAACAACGAGTGCACGCACTTTGTCCTGATTTTCTAGTAAATACGAGATGTCTTGGATGATCAAGTCGACGCCTAGCAAATTTTCATCAGGAAACGAAGACCCACAATCAATGACAATCATATCCTCCCCATACTGCAACACATACATGTTCTTCCCAATCTCGTTAATGCCTCCTAAGGAAAAAACGGATAACTTACTTCCTGCATCATTCAATGGAACCCCTCCTATAAGATATGTACGATAAAAAACTATCCATAGGGTGCGCAAAAACGGCAAAAAAATACGGTGCCAGTCCCCGAAACAATTCCGAATTGTTTTGGGGACTGGCACCTGGAAAATGGTTACATTCTACCGGATTTGAAGATGGTGATGATGAGGTAGAGGAACATGAGAGAGGCGACGATGGAGCCGACTTCGATGATGGGGAAGCGCCATAGCATGTTCGTTTGGCCGGCGATGGATGCGCCGACGATGAGCCCTACCATGAGTATGCTGAATGATAAAAGGATGATACTAAATGAGAGTCGGTTGCTGATTCGATCGAGTCTGCGTAGGAAAATCTGTGCTTGTTGGACGTTAATATCCAATTGCAGCTTTCCTTTACGTACAGTTGTTGCGATGGCTTTGAAATCCTTTGGCAGTTGGGAGAGGATTTCAAGGTTCTCCACCGTTTCGTTCCACGACTTTTTCAATACGTTTCGTGGATCATAGCGTTCCATTACGAGCTTTTTGCCATACGGTTCAATCGCTTTCATAATACTCAACTCAGGATCCAACTTCGTAATGAGTCCTTCAAGCGTAAGAATGGCTTTTGATAAGATTGTTAATTCCATCGGTACTTGAATATGATGACGATAAGCGACTTTGAACAATTCCATAAAGATATTGCCTAAACTAATCTCGTTTAATGCGACCTCATAATAGCGACTTTGCAAATCTTCCACGTCGCGTGTAAATAATCGCATATCTGTGTCGTCTGTTAAGATGCCCATTGCAGTAAACGTTTTAATTAACCCTTTTGTATGCCCTTTCCGTAAATCAATGAGCAAAGAGGCAAAATGATACTTCATGTCATCCGAAATTCGGCCAACCATCCCGAAATCTAAATAAGAGACGACGTTGCCCGGTAGAATATGAATATTTCCAGGGTGTGGATCTCCGTGGAAAAATCCCTCTTCTAATATTTGATGGAACATGGAGTTAACAATGCGTCCGGCAATCAATTTCCGATCATAACCCGCTTCGTCCAACGAGGAAAAATGGTTTGCTTTAATGCCTGTAACCATTTCCATCGTTAACACTTTTTCTGTAGAGTACTCCCATAAGACATTTGGAATATAAACCGTTGTACAGTCTTCAAACTGCTTTCCAATTCGCTCACAATTTCTTCCTTCCACACGATAATCCAGCTCTTCCCGCATCGATCGTGAAAATTCATCAAACAAATCACAAAGTCTGTACGTGCTTGCCCATGTCGTATTCTCTTCTAAATACGATGCAATATCCCGTATAATGGATAGATCTTTTTCGACATTCGTTTCAATGTTTGGACGTTGAACTTTTACTGCAACTTGTTCTCCAGAATGGAGTTGAGCAACGTGCACTTGCCCGATGGATGCTGCAGCTAACGGCTCTTCATCAACATGCATGAAAAACTGGTCTAGCTGACCGTCCAGCTCCTCTTCCAAGATCGCTTTTATCGTTTCAAAAGGTACAGTGGAGACATGATCTTGCAATTTCTCAAGTTCCTTCGCAATTTCCTCCGGCACTAAATCTCGGCGTGAGCTCGCAACTTGTCCGAGTTTAATGAAAGTCGGTCCTAAATCTTGTAATGCATGACGGAGTTTAACCCCGACATCTTGCATGTTCATCCCGCCGGCATCCGCTTTAGATGACTTGCGAGAAGTGAGGCCGAGGCGGAATAACACATGGCTAAGCCCGTGACGTAAAAATGTGTTAATGATTTCTTGAAACCTTCGCGTATGCCGCATTTTTAGTTTATACACTGACATTCCTCTCCTCTTGCACACCATAATCTTTTTGTAATTCTTACATACCCTTTTCCTAGAAAGTTAGCCACGTAATTAGTGTTCTCAATAATTTACAAAATTGTTTGCGATTATTGTGTAAAACGATATACTAGTTAGTAGATTTGGAATTGGAGATGATTTCTTGAAACAGATAATTCGAGTCAAAGTGTATGACAACACTTCTACATTGGATGAGCAAAACCAAAAGATCTTACAAGTCGCGACGATGAACCTAGTGGCTATGACAAGTGCACTGTTCGTCGGTAGTAAAGGAGAAGGTGGGGAAGGCGTTGTGCTAAACCCCGTGGAGGATTGCTTTTGTGGCATTGAACTACTGTATCAGAAAGCGATTCCAGATGAACTTGCGGAGGAATGTCGTGCTTCACTAGAAAGAAGACTCGTAAACTTTTATAAGATGAGTGATCTGGATATGAAGGTGGAACTAACAGTCGAGTAACAATTCGAGGAGGTGTATCATGAAAGGATGGCAAAAGGTCGGCCTTATACTCTTTTTCCTTATTGCATTCAGCAGTTTTCTAGTCCGTTATGGAGCACAAGAAGAACCAGTCCGAACGTTCAAGATCTCGGATAATGTAACATTGGAAATTTATAAAGAAGACGCTAGTTATCTTCCTGTAGTAAAAGAAAAGAAATTCTTGACGACCAAGAAAACTACGCATTCCCCACTCTACCAAAATCATACAGGTGTCTACTTCGACTATAGCTTATTTACAATTGGAGGATTTGATTACATCCTAGGAGCTGTGCAAAATAGTGAGGTTGCGAAAGTGCGAGTAAAAACGTCCGCTGTCCAAGTGGAACATCGTGTAGAAGATGAATTTTTCATACTTGCTATACCGGATGATGGTGAACCAGGCATCGCCCATCCAACTGTCGAGCTGCAGCAAGGGGAAATCGTTGAGTATCCTTTCACGATTCAACGTACGAAATGAGAACAGCCATCTATCTAAATCTTCGCGATAGATGGCTGTTTGTATGCAATTAAAAGGCTCCGGCTCCACCTCCGCCACCAGATCCGCTGCTACTTCCAGATCCACCGCCAGAACTAGAAGATGACATGTGAGAGTAATAGACCCGATGTGTATAGTGGAACGATGTCAACATTTCTGTGAAACGGATCGTCAATGGTGGCAATGAAGCCAAGTTTTCAGGAATTGTTTTTTCATATTTCAACCGTAAAGGAACAAAGAGACGAAGGGCAATTGCATGCGCTTGCCATTTCTCTTCAGAGAGACCGTTTAAACGATCAAACGACCCAGATCGTATGGCTTTTTTGAACGCTTTCGCCGCCTTGTAATAAGGTGCAGCTTTCTTTTTTATATTCATGAGGGGTAACAGCAAGCCAGCCACAAAAAACAGAACTGAACTCATTGTGAACAAACTATAGAAGCCTTCCATGGAACGTTCCCAAGTCCATATGAAGCAAAATGCGAAAAATATGGGCAAAGCGGCACGCCAAGATAAATTAAACAATAATAACACGTACGCAAACCACAAAAGGATGGTCAACACGACAACGTCTTGTATGTCTGCGGTCGTCATCCATATGTTCAAGATGGCAACTACAATCCATAGAGGGATTCCGATGCGAACGAGCCATTTGCGTATTGGATTTAGGACACAATACTGTTTCACTTCAGGATCTTTCCGCCCGATTTCCTTCCATTTCTTAAATCGTTTCGTCAATCGTTTAGACATTTGTGCATATTCACTTTCCAACCGCCAATGTTGCTCGCGTTGTTGTTTTGACATGTAAGGGAACTGATCCAGTGAAAAACAGATGTCTCCTGCAGCATTCCGTTCGAATAACCAATCGATCAAGTCCTGTTCAAATTCACTTAACGTACTAAGTTGTTTCACTAACGTAAAGCGAAACGTGTAGTCTGGCGCATTCTCATCACTGCGATAGACCGCATTCGCAGGCACTTTTTCCATAATGACAATTCCTTTTTGCCGCAGTCTCAATAACGCAGCCGAAATGGCGTTCGGTTCAATTTTTCCTTTTCGTTCTATTAACCCTAAAAGAAACGGATCAATGTCTTCCAATTGTCGAAGCCGAGGCGTAGAGGTGAAAAGTCTGATTAACCGTCGAGGATATAAAATCGTGACAATGAATAATAGGATGGTGCTGAAAAATAAGATGATATTAATAAGTTCCACTGTAGGCATGGCAGACTCTTTTTTTTCTAGCCATTTTACATAAGCAGCTTCCTCTTCTTCAAACTCCGCTAACATCGCTTTTTCTTCATCATAAGGCGCATTTTGCAGAAAGGTTTCAGGGAAAAGAAAACGAATTTCCAATGTTTCATACGCTTCCAATAGGTCTGCTGCGTAGAGGAAACCGTAGTCCATCGATTTCTTCAACTCTCCTGCGGTACTATGCAAATACGCCTCCCCGGCTAACGTCGCATCTTTATCGCCGGATAAAATGAGACGTAAACGAACATTGTGCAAATCAGTCTCGTTCAACTCATCAAAAAAGCGCCAATACAATTGCCCCGTATCACTATATTTTTGTGCAGCTCCGCGAATCAAATACCGATAGAACACTTTCTTCTTTTCATTCTCAGAAGGTGTATGGATCTTAAATGTACGTCCTTCCCGCTCCACTTCCAACCGTGTAAAGGTACTGTTATCATATTGGGAAAGGTCCGTATCCATTGGTGCAAGATACCCTTCAAAGTATTTAACACCTTTATGATTGTCGTCACCGATTATTCGCGTGGTTCCGTTATACGTGCCCGAGAAATTGTATGTGTAAAGTTCTTCGACATATAAATCTCCGTTATCCATAACATACGCCTGAATTTGCACGTCATCTATCGAAAATGATTTGGCTTGTGCGTGATGAACAGGGAATGCAATAGATAAGAGTAGCATGCAAAGTAGAAAACGAAGACTTCGCAAAGGAACCCCTCCTCTCTGTGTTTTAACGATTCTATTACTTTACTCTACGAAGAAATCATTTTATAGTTTCATTGTTTTTTGAAATAAGAAAAAGGACCAGCAATGGGTAGCCAGTCCTTTTTATATTAATACACTTTATCGCCATTAAAAATGGAGTTTTTCACAACGACGTAGTCAACTTTACGAATCGCCTCTAACGTCGTGCCTCCTGCATACGAAATCGATGATTGTAGATCTTGCTGCATCTCTGTCAACGTATCTTGAAGCTTTCCTTTGTATTCTACATACATTTTCTTACCTTCGACGTTCTTCTTTTCACCTTTTTGGAACTCTGAAGCGGAACCAAAATACTCTTTGTACACATTGCCGTCCTTCTCAACCGTTTGGCCAGGTGACTCTTCGTGGCCGGCAAATAGTGATCCGATCATGACCATGGAAGCACCAAAACGTACAGATTTTGCAATGTCTCCGTTTGTACGAATCCCGCCGTCTGCAATGATCGGCTTTGTCGCTGCTCGCGCACACCAGCGGACTGCAGCAAGTTGCCATCCACCTGTACCGAAGCCTGTTTTAATTTTTGTAATGCATACTTTACCAGGTCCGATACCGACTTTCGTTGCATCAGCACCCGCATTTTCAAGTTCACGAACGGCTTCAGGTGTACCGACGTTACCAGCAATAACAAATGACTCAGGTAAATGCTTTTTAATATGTTGAATCATGCTGATGACCGCGTTTGAATGACCATGCGCAATATCGATTGTAATGTAATCTGGAACGAGTTGGTCTGCAGCCAGTTGCTCAACAAAACCATACTCCTCTTCTTTTACACCGACGCTGATTGAAGCAATCAACCCACGACCTTGCATGTCTTTAATGAAATCGACACGTTTTTCAGGATCGAAGCGATGCATAATATAAAAGTAACCGTTTTCAGCTAATTGCACTGCAATTTTTTCATCAATAATTGTTTGCATATTTGCAGGAACGACTGGAAGAACAAATTTATGTTTACCTAACGTGACAGACGTATCACACTCTGAACGACTTGTAACGATACATTTGGCAGGAATTAATTGAATATCTTCATAATCAAAAACTGTATCCATTTGTACACACTCCTAAAAGGCGAATATTAATCGCTTATTTATAATTAATGTTCGTACTTTAGTAATGTACAAGATATTTCAATAAACGTCAACCGTTTTAAAGGAAAATATACAAACTCTTGTCGCAAATCGTACTGCGTAGTAGGAAACTAAATGGTATCATGGAAAGAGTGTGTAAATTAATCATTGAAGGAGATAGGTTCTGTTTATGAGACTATCGTTAAAATACTTGATTCTTGGGGTTGCGATGTTGTCGTTGGTTCTTACATTAGTAAGTAGTATTACATCAGGCTATCGGGTCCAAAAGCAATCACTAATCGACAATACATTGGAGACGAATCGAGCGTATGCTGAAAAGCTCTCCAGTACGACAGAGTCTTATTTGGAAATGACACTGCAAACATTGGAAGTAAGTGCAAAAACGCTTGCGCCGCATATGCGGAAGGAAGAGGCGGATAGCTTTTTAATCCCGGAAGCTGATCGTGTGAAGAACCAGACGAATACGTTTAACTCCATTGCCATAGTTGAAAAGGGCGGGGAGATTTTGGCGACCTCTCCACAAACATTGGAGTTGAGGGGGAAAATGCTCACGTCTAAAGGCGGCATGCAAGCATTAGAAGCGCAAAAGCCTTTCATTTCTGAGCCGTACATCGCTTTGACAGGTCGATTAATCATTTTCATTTCTCATCCCGTGTTTGATGAAAATAATAATTATTTAGGGATAATTGGTGGCACAATTTACTTAAAAGAGGAGAATATTTTGCAAGAAGTGCTTGGTGAACATTTCTACCAAGATGGTTCGTATGTCTATGTGGTGGACAAAACGGGTCGAATCATTTATCACCAAGATAAAGAGCGTATAAATGATTTTGCGCCTGAAAACCCTGTCATTCAGGATGTGATAAAAGGGAATAGTGGAGCAATGCGCCTGACAAACTCAAAAGAGATTGATATGTTAGCCGGATATGCTTATCTTCCGAATGCAGAGTGGGGCATCGTAACGCAACGATCGACAGAAGCCACTTTAGTGCCCGTCAATAATATGATGAAAGAGATGATTGTCAAAGCATTGCCGTTTTTATTCATCTCCATCTTGATCATTTGGTATTTCTCAAAACAGATTGCGCTCCCACTCCAAAAGTTGGCCACTTACGCCGAGTCAAGTACGGAAAGCAATCAGGAAAAGAAAATCTCAACAATTCGAACGTGGTATTATGAAGCTATTCAATTAAAAAAAGCGTTACACTACAGTATGAATTTCTTCCAAGACAGAGTGAACTTCTATCTTCACCAATCGACGACCGATCCATTGACGAAGCTATGGAATCGTCGAGCAATGGATGAGTTCTTAAAAGAGCTGACTGACCAGGAAAAAGCTTACGCGGTTGTAATTTTGGATATTGACCGTTTCAAGCGTGTAAATGATACGTACGGACATGCGGTTGGTGATGATGTGTTAAAATTTCTAGCTAAGGTTATGCAAGATGTGACGAGGGAACAAGATCGTTGCTGCCGTTTTGGAGGCGAGGAATTTGTAATTGTCTTACCGGAAGCAACAGAAGAAATTGCATTCCAAGTAGCTGAAAGATTGCGTAAGAAAATGGAAAATACGGTCAGTCCTTGCGGTGAAGTCGTAACCGTCTCATTAGGAATTGCGACATCTCCGCATAATGGAACACATCCTAAAGTGATATTGGAAGCGGCGGATGAGAGCCTTTATGAAGCGAAGCGCTCGGGACGTAACCGTACAATAATTAGTCAAAATCACAAAAACGCCAATGCATAAAAATGATGCATGTTATGGTAAACTGAGCAAAAAGGTACAAGGAGGAGCCCGTCATGCAATATTCGAAACCGAAGATGGAAATGCTCGTTAAAAATACACCTGAACTGACGCAACGTCTGAAGCAAATTATGAAAGAGCACGACTTGGAAAAGAGTTTTGCACTTAAAGCTTTGTACCATGCCGAAGTGAAAGAGAGCGGCCGATTCATGAAAGACTATCAGCAGCTGTAATGATACGAATAAAAAGCACGTTATCCCGGAGTTTCTCCGTTGATAACGTGCTTTTTTTCAAAGGTTAGCGTACTGTACCGTTAAAGAGTAAGCCGCCTTTTAAGTCAATTACTTTCAAGTGGTTTGTGCGTTTAACAAAGATGGACTTGTAGTGTGGACGACCGTTTGCATCTTTTAGTAGAACGATGCGTTTATTGTAATTATCCTCAACAACTTGTAGGTTAAAGCTGTTCACATCGACAACAGAAGCAAGTGTTGCATACTCGGGAAGAGTGCTATTGCTTGAAGTTGCCGTTGTTTTTGCTGTCGCTTCCGCTTTTACTGCAGTTGCTTTTTCAGGTGCTGGTGAAGCGGTTGTGTTTGTTTCAGATGAAACGACACCGTAGAAGATTTGTCCGCCTCTTGTATCAATGACTTTCAAGCTGTTTGTGTTTTTAACAAAAATTGATTTGTATTGTAGGCGACCAAAGTCATCTGATAAAGTGATTACTCTTTTGTTTGTATTGTCTTCAACGACTTGAAGTTTGTAGTTGTCTACATTGACAACAGAAGCAAGCGTTGCATACTCAGGAAGTGCGCTAATCGCATCTGTTGCAGGTTTCTCTTCAGGTTGTGCCGGTTTTTCTGGAGTCGCATCTTCAGTTGAAATTGTACCGTAGAAAATTTGACCGCCACGGAAGTCAACAATTTTCAAGCTTTCTGTCGCTTTGACAAAGATGGATTTGTATTGACCTTGTCCATTTGCCTTGCTGAATACGATAATTCGTTTGTTCGTGTTGTCTTCAGTTACTTTAGCTGTTAAACCGTCCATGTTAATTTTTGATGCAACTGTAGCATACTCAGGAAGTTGCGTTAATGCTTCAGCTGCAATGTTCAATTGGTAATTCGATCCGTAGTTTGAGTAGGAAGATTCATATTTCGCTTGTGCTGCCTCTACTTTGTCCGGGTGAAGAACGTTTGCTGCTCCAATGCCACCAGTTGTTAATAGTACTGCGCTCAATGTAGTTGCGAAAAATTTGTTCATGTTTTTCCTCTCCTTTGTTTTGGTATGATTTCATCTTACGCTCCCTTTTTTAAAGAACTCTGTGAAAAAAATGAGAGATTGATAAGAATTCTCTCATCGTTTACTAAGGGAACTGTTACCATTGAAGGGTTATTTAGGATTTTATTAATTAAGTGTCGTCTTGTATTTCGATGCGAAGTAATTAGCTTGTGATACTTGTATAGATGTGAGTAGTATGGATCGTTAAGTTAGTAAACTTCTAACCGTAGTATAATAAATGTATAGAACGAGCAATTTTCTAATTACTGCACGTGTTTGGAATGGACGCAGGCGAAGGTATTCCGTTTTGTATAGTGTGAAGCGGACTAGTTTGCGGAAGTATGTCAACGTTTCTATGAAAGAGCTGGTCCTTGTTGCTTGTTTGCGATTCAAATGAAAACAATTACAATTATACTGCGCGGCGAAAAGGATGGCAGTGGTGAGGGGGAAGGAAGATGACGGGGAAGGTGTTTCCGAGGTTAGAAACGGAACGGTTAGTGTTGCGGGAAGTGAAGGAAGAGGATGCTGGAAGTGTGTTTCATTATCTTTCAGACCCTGAAGTGATGAAGTATTATGGCATGGTGCCGATGGTTGAAGTGCGTGAAGCGATAGAGGAGATTGATTGGTATCGTCGCATTTTTGACGAAGGGACGGGCATTCGTTGGGGGATTACGTTGAAAGGGACGGATGAAGTCATTGGAAGTTGCGGGTTCCTTGAGTATTCAAGTCGACATGCCCGGACGGAAGTGGGATTGGAGCTTTCCAAGGATTATTGGCGAAGTGGATTGATGACGGAAGCTTTGGCAGCTGTCATACAATATGGATTTACGCATCTAGACCTTATGCGGATGCAAGCGCTCATTGAACCAGAGAATATTGCTTCGCAGAAACTTTTTGAGAAGCTTGGTTTTCTGCAAGAGGGACTATTACGGAAATATGAGAGAACGAATGGATTGTTTGATGATGTGTATATGTATGCGTTGTTGAAAGATGAGTATGTTGTTGAAAGATGAAATATAAACAGTCGTATTCCGTTAGAGGGATGCGGCTGTTTGTGTGTTTATTGCTTCGACAACTGAAGTCTAATTCTTCTTCAATCACTTTGTGATAAAACCAATTAATTGTCAATAAAATGAAAGGTTAGGATCATTTCATGATAGAGTAGTAGTAAGAAACATGTGGGGGTGTTGGAGTGGTTTTGACAGATAAGGTGCTGAGTATAAGGGATTTAACGATGATGTATGGTACGCAACGTGTATTGAATGGGGTGAATTTAGATGTCGAGCGTGGACAGATCATCGGTTACATCGGTCCGAATGGGGCAGGGAAAAGTACGACGGTGAAAATTATGCTCGGATTGGTACAAGGTTATAGAGGGCAAGTAGAAATATTCGGGGAAGATATTGCTTCCGGGGATGTTGCTTATAAACGTCGAATCGGTTATGTGCCGGAGCAAGCAGACTTGTACGAGAACTTGACCGCAATGGAGTATTTGTTATTTACAGGGGAATTGTATGGGTTGGATCGCAAGAATGCGGAGGAAAAGGCGCAGAAGCTTATGGCGGAGTTTGAGCTAAGTGATGTTCTTCATTCACGGATTTCCTCATTTTCAAAAGGGATGAAACAAAAAGTACTCATTATTTCAAGTCTGCTGCATGATCCCGATTTGTTGTTTTTTGATGAACCGTTGAGTGGTTTGGATGCCAACAGTATGATGATTATCCGAGAAATGCTTGCTCAATTGGCGGAGCAAGGTAAAACTATTTTTTATTCCTCACATATTATGGACGTTGTCGAGAAAATCAGCAATCGTATTGTGTTGCTTGTTAACGGGGAAGTTGTGGCGGATGGCAGTTTTGAAGAGTTGCAGAAAATGAGTGAGAAGGGATCGCTTTCGGACATCTTTAATCAGCTAACCGGCTTCACAGATCATGCAAACCGTGCTGAACGGATTCTCGCAATAGTGGAAGGTGGGGAAGTAGGTGAATGAGTTTCGTACACTTGCCTTCATTTCCAAGTTCAACTGGTTGTTTCGTAAAATGGGGATAGATTATACGGCTATGGAAACAATTTTGCGCATGAAGTTGACGATGGATGGTAGAAGAGTGCCAACAATTTTCAATGAAGTGAAAAAGAAAAAGGAAGGCAATCAGTTTTTGAAATCCCTTTGGATATATGGCTTGTATGGTTTAATGTTGCTGCCTTTCTTATTCAATATTGAGCAATATATATTCCAAATGAGTGTGGTTTTCGGGATTACGATGTTTATACTCACAACGACGATGGTTTCGGATTTTTCAGTCGTATTGCTCGATGTACGTGATAGGACCGTCTTGCAAACAAAACCGATTAGTAGTCGAACGATCGCAGCTGCAAAGACGATTCACATTTTAATTTATATGTTTTTTGTAACGAGCGCCTTTATTGCAATTCCATTCATGGTCAGTTTATTTACGAATGGTATTGTTTTCACACTTATTTTCCTCATCGAGTTGCTATTCATGCTAATGTTCATCATTGTGTTCACATCTCTAGTGTATATTACGATCTTAAGATTTTTCGATGGAGAAAAACTGAAAGATATCATCAATTACGTGCAAATTTTATTAACAGTCGGCGTTGTTATTGGCTATCAACTTGTCATTCGTTCCTTTCAAATCATCGACTTTGAATTGACGTACTCGTTTAGTTGGTGGCATCTTTTGTTACCGCCGATGTGGTTTGGCGCACCATTTGATGTCTTGTTGAATAAAGACTTCAACGGGAGCGTGCTTTTATTAGCTGTAATGGCACTCCTAATTCCTATTCTCGCAATGATTGTTTACGTTCGAATGATACCTTCGTTTGAACGGAATATGGAAAAATTGATGAGCGCAACAAAAAGTAAGAAGCAAAAATCAGATAAACTGGATACGTTTTGGCTGAAGCTGTTGTGCCGAAATCGAGAAGAAAAAGTGTTTTTTCGATTTTCAGCATTAATGATGAAACAAGAGCGTGAATTTAAGTTGAAAGTGTACCCGGCATTAGGTTTTTCATTTATTCTACCGTTTATCTTCATATTCACAGAGTTACAAACACGGTCGCTCGCTGAAATTTCAAGAGGGAATATGTTCTTTTTAATTTATTTTTCAGCTTTGATGATTCCTGTTATTGTAAATATGCTTCGTTATTCAGCAAATTACAAAGGAAGCTGGATTTTCAAGGCGTCGCCCATTCGACATCCGAAGGCAGCATATAGCGGAACATTAAAGGCTTTCTTCGTAAAGCTGTATATACCTGTTTTTCTTCTCTTATCGATTATTTTTGTATCAATTTTTGGTGTTCGGATTGTTCCTCACCTGTTGGCAGTCCTGTTAGGAGCCTTTTTGCAAACTGTCATTACGTATAGAATGATGAGTACAGACCCCTTCCCGTTTATGAATTCGTCAGAGAAGGTTCAAAGTGAAAGCTCGTTACTGATGTTTTTATTGAATTTATTAGCGGTCTTGTTTGTTGTAGTGCATTTAATTGCAAATTCAATTACGGGTGGTATTTATTTTTACTTGGCTTTGTTAGTTGTTACAAATTTTATCGGTTGGCGAATGGTGTTTCGGCGAGGGTAAGTGCGTACTTTCATGCTGAGAAAATCGGTCGGGTTATGCGGCGATTGGGGAGAGTATGCGGCGTTTTGCAGGGTTATGCCGCGTTTGAGGAGTTTATGCGGCGATTGGGGAGAATATGCCGCGTTTGAGGAGTTTATGCGGCGTTTGAAGAGCGTATGCCGCGTTTGCGGAACTTATGCGGCGTTTTGAAGAATTATGCTGAGAATGACTAATTAAAAAAGAGGCGGCGCTAGCGATTTGCTAGTCGTTGCCTCTTTTGGTTCAGTTATTCTTTCGCCACTGTGAAAGGGCGGGCATAGCGGGAAAGCAAGCCGTGTTTCGGTGAGCCGATGAAGCTTGCGAGGAATAGAATTCCTGTTGCGAATGCCATGGAGCCTGATATGGATGTGTCGATCCAAAGGGCGATGTAGTAGCCGCTAATTGCAGACAAGACGCCAAACAATGCGCTTAAAACAAGCATGATGGAGAGGCGATCTGTCCATAAATAGGCAGCGGACGCAGGTGTAATGAGCATGGCGACAACCATGATTGCGCCGACCGCGTCAAAGGAAGCGACCGTTGTAATGGAAACGAGTGTCATGAACAAATAGTGCATGAACAGCACTGGAATTCCGATGCTGGCAGCGAGTGCCGCATCGAATGTTGTGATTTTCCATTCTTTGTAAAACGCCAAAATCATGATGAGCACGACAACAAGGACGATGAATAGTATGAACGTCGCTTGTGGAACTTCACCCAACAAAGGCAAAGTGATTGTGTTCCAAGGTACGAACGTAATCTCTCCCATAAGTGCGTGCTGTACGTCTAAATGCACATTTCCGACTTTCGTTGCAATTAAAATGACACCAACAGCAAATAGTGTTGTGAAAACGACACCGATGGAAGCGTCTTGCTGGACTCCGAGTGAATGGAGCCATTGCACTAAAACAGCTGTCAATAAACCAGCAATGATTGCACCGACAAGCATGTGCATACCGCTTAATTCACGTGTAATTAAATACGCTGTGACGATTCCGAGTAATACTGTATGGCTGATTGCGTCTGCCATCATGGCCATTCTTCTGAGAATAAGGAAAGTACCCATGATGCCACAGGAAAGACCGACTAATGAAGCGGTCAGGAGGATCCAACCTTCATAACTCATTGTAATTCCTCCTTCACTGTGTGCTCCACTGTTGCTTGATGGTATTTACGTTGCATTTTGAATTGAATCGCACGAATTAATAACCCGCGTTGTGCACCGAACACCATGGAAATAATGAAAATGCCAGCTGATGCAATGACGATGAATGGACCTGTTGGCCAGCCTTTGCCCATCGTACTAATTAACGTACCAACCATACCTGAACACCCTCCGAAAATCGCTGAGAGGATGAGCATTCGTTTAAAGGAATGCGTCCAGTAATGGGCACTGACGGCTGGTATGATTAGTAGAGCAGCCATCAGGATAACACCGACTGCTTGAATACCAATAACAATGACAAGTACGAGCATTGCCAAATAGACGCCGTTCATGAAACGGGTGGATAAGCCAAGCCCTTTTGCAAAATTAGGGTCAAACAAAAACAGTTTCCATTCTTTAAAGCCGACGATAACAACTACTATAAGAAGGATCGCGACAATTAGCATCGTATACACATCGGTACGGACCATGGATGCCGCTTGCCCAAATATGAAATTATCAAGTCCGGCTTGATTGCCTCCGCCATGTCGACTGACGACTGTAAGGAGCATGACGCCTAATCCGAAAAACACAGATAGGATAATGCCCATCGCTGCATCTTCCTTCACCCTACTGGACGAACGTATCCATTGAATGAGCCATGCACCAATAAAGGAACTGATTGCTGCACCAAGAATCATGACCGGCAAGTTCTTATACCCTAATAGCGAAAAGGCGATGACGACCCCGGGCAAAGCAGCATGGGATAACGCGTCACTCATAAGACTTTGGCGTTTCCAGTAAGCGAGACAACCAATCATACCGGATGCTGTTCCTAAAATTAATGTGCTGAAGAGAACCCATTGTGCGTTTGGTGATAAGAAAACGTCCAGCATGCTTTACGCCTCCTTCATCCAGCGTAACGATCCGCCATATGTTCGTTGTACCTGTTCTTTTGTAAATACGTCTTCCGTTTTCCCGTAATCAATGATTGTTTTATTTAACAGCATGACATGGTCAAAGTAATCTTCAACAGTTAATAAATCGTGGTGAACGACCATCACTGTTTTCCCATCGGCTTTTAGTTGTTTCAACGTTGCCATAATAGCAGTTTCAGTAGCAGCATCGACGCCGACAAGTGGTTCATCCATGAAATAGAGATCCGCATTTTGAACGAGCGCACGAGCCAAGAAAACACGTTGTTGCTGTCCACCAGACAACTGACTAATTTGTCGGTCAGCATAGTCTGCCATCCCCATTTTTTCCAACGACTGCATCGCTAAGTCTTTGTCTTTTTTATTGGGCCACTTAAACCAACCGATTTTTCCGTACAGTCCCATTAATACAACGTCCAATGCATTCGTCGGGAAATCCCAGTCGACCGATCCACGTTGCGGTACATAACCAACTTTTGTTTTCGTTTTAGCAAGCGTTGACCCGAAAAAAGATACATTTCCGGATAGCTTCGGATGCAATTCCAACATGACTTTTAATAACGTCGACTTACCAGCACCATTGGGCCCGACAATCCCCGTGAGCGAACCAGGTTTCACATCAAAATTCACATCATATAATACTTTGTTTTTTCTATATGAAGCCGATAAGTTATCGACCTTTAAGACAGACATTATTTAGCCTCCTCAGAAAGTGAATCAAAAATCGTTTTAACATTATGTTTGTACATACCAATATACGTTCCTTCTTCTGTTCCTGCGTCACCCATCGCATCTGAATAGAGTTCGCCACCTAGTTTAACACTCAGGCCTTTCTTTTCAGCACCTTGGATAACCGCTTTGATGGAGTTCTGATTAATACTACTCTCGACAAAAACAGCAGGAATTTTATAATCCATTAAAATGGAAATCGTGTCGTCAATATCAGAAATACCAATTTCATCTTCAGTACTGAGTCCTTGTAGTCCAACAACTGTCATGTCATAAGCACGACCAAAGTAACCAAACGCATCATGTGCTGTAACGAGTACACGTTTTTCATCAGGAATTTGTGTGAGTTTATCTTTAGATTCCGCTAATAAAGCATCTAATTCAGCAAAGTATTTTTCTTTATTCGCATCAAACTCTTCTGCATGGTCAGGTGCGAATTTCTTTAATTCTTCAGTAGCTGTATCTAATGAAATTTTCCACAAATCGATATCAAACCATACGTGTGGATCAATTGCACCGTCTTCATCTTGTAGAAGCTGCTCTTTAGGAATGGACTCTGAAATTCCATTAACAGGTTTCTTAGTACCAATCTTCTCAAAGGCTTCAATCATATTTCCTTCTAAATTTAAACCGCTATATAGCACGATATCGCTACTCTGCAGTTTTGCAATATCGCCTTGTGTCGCTTTATACAAGTGTGGGTCAACGCCTGGTCCCATCAAGCTTTCCACAACGACATGCTCGCCGCCGATAATTGACATTGGTTCAGCAATTTGTGCAATTGTCGTAACGATGTGCACTTTGCCATTCTTGTCTACATCAGATTTCGTCTCTGCACATGCCCCTAACAGCAACAATGACGAGAGTAGAGTATACAAGAACAATTGGGTAAATCTCTTTTTCATTTCTCATTTCCTCCTAAAAGTAGATATCTATCAATTTCGAGTGTTTCCCTCGTGCAACAAAATGTGTAAAAAAAATCAAAATCCCTATATCCTATTTAAAAAAATGCCATCGCACATAAAACGTAATTGCATTTACTATATGTTCGTTATGTAGTCTTGGTGATAAGTTGAACGACTACGGCGGTTAATTTGCTAATGTTATTTTAAGAAACGAGTGAAAGTTTCTCGAGGGAAACTTTATCCGTTACTTAAAGATAATAAACATTAATAGGGTTGTCAATAGCTTTGCACAATAATTTGCATTTGCCTGTTAGAAGGCGCAAGTCCGCACTTTGTCGAAGCCATGAGCGCATCTATTTGTTATTTACCTCCATGTACCTGCAGTATAAACATAGACGACAAGTAACGATTTAGCGGTTTGCGCGACTGACACCATCTTTACTATGTGGATAGTAGTTTGCGGTTTTTTACAATTTATACGTAGTTGACAATTAATTTACTGAATTATTCTAAATCGATAGTCAAGGATTGCGTTGAGAACCGTTTAAGTTGTGATACGTCAGCTGATTATTGCGATACGACCGTTTTACGTTGAGATGCGAGGAAGCTGAGCATTTTCTATCGTGAAGAGTTGGGAAAAGAACGCGTATTCGGTATAATGAAAGCAAAGGACAGGGAGGGGAAGTAACGTGCTCACAGCTATTTCACGGAAGCAAATCGAGGAGATGTGTGGAACTGCCTCATTGAAGCGAGGAGAAGCGTATAACCGTGCAGGTAAGGTGAAGATTGAACAGATGGATTCTGTGCAATGCGAAGCGGTTGTGGCAGGTACTGAAAACTTCCATGTCACTGTTCGTTATGATGAAACAGGTAGTTTAGAAACAACATGTAGTTGTCCGACGCTGCCTTTTTATCCGCATAAATGTCAGCATATCGCAGCTGTTTTGTTAGCGATCATTGAACAAACAACTGATGACGGGGCCTTATCTGACGGGTTTCTCTCTCTTTTTAATGAACGCCCGAGGTCAAGTGGCCATCAGCTTCATTTTGAAAATCGAAAAGTTTTATCGCTCACGTTCACTGTACAACCTGTGCCTGTAGGGAGAGGGAAGGATATGCTTGCCATTGCAATCCAGGTCGATGGGCATGCGATAAAAAATGTTGGGCAATTTTTGAAATATGTACATGAAGGACGAAGTGTGCAACTGTCTGCAAACTGTTTTTATGATCCTCGTAGTCACTGTTTTACACGGGAAGCGGATGGCATTTTACAGCAACTCATTCAAGGAAAACAACAATCTATTGAACTTGTTAAGGGCAGTGACCTAGGAACAGTTACCATTTCACCAACGACTTGGGACAAGCTCGTTCCCCTCTTGCAAAGTACGTCTTGCGTTAACGGGCTGCCGTTCATCGAAGGGAATTTACCAATCCAATTTTCATTTGGAAAAAGAGAAGGGAAGGGACATTTCCTAAAAATTGAAGGGTTGCAAGAAGTCCAGGTTTTCCAACAATATCGAACCGTCATGTACGCTAATCGCCTCTATTTAGTCCAAGACGAAGACTGCAAACGTTTGGCAGATCTGCAACAAATGGTGCAATCATCGGGTACGAACAACATTCCGATTGCAAATGAACAAATCGGCTTTTTTCTCGAAAAGGTCGTTCCTGGCTTGCGGAAAATCGGCGAAGTGTATCTTGATGAAACGGTAAAAGACGAGCTTGTGCAATCGCCGTTACAAGCAAAGTTGTATGTGGATCGAGTCCATAATCGCCTGCTTGCGAGTTTGGAATTTCACTATGATCATCTTGTCATCAATCCGTTAGTTGACCAGCAATTACCGGCTGGTTCAATGCTCGTTCGTGATTTTGAAAAAGAGAAAACGATTCTTCAGCTAATGGATGAGGGAGCATTTGCGCAAACAGATGAAGGGTATTGGTTGCAAAACGAGGAATTGGAATATGAATTTCTGCATCGTATTCTTCCAAAACTTCAAAAGCTTGTCCGCGTGTATGCGACAACAGCCATTCGAAACCGAGTGTTCAGAGGGAACGCCCGTCCGCGCATCCGCGTGAAGACGCAGGAAGAGCGGACAAATTGGCTAGAATTTAAATTTACAATGGATGGTATACCGGACAACCAAATTCGAGGCATTTTAGAAGCGTTGGAGGAAAAAAGGAAATATTATCGTCTGAAGGATGGCGCATTGCTGTCGTTGGAAACAAAGGAATTTGAAGAGATTCAACGTTTTCTGAATGAAGTGCCTGGCGACTTGGATGCGTTGGAAAAAGGGTTAACCGTTCCAGTCGTTCAAGGGCTTCGCTTTTTGGATGCGGCAGAAGACGATGAAATGATTACGATGGAAGAATCGGCTCGCCGATTCTTTGAGCGTCTCCGTGAACCAGCGAGCTTGGAAATTGACGTACCCCAACAGTTGGCGTCCGTTTTACGCGATTACCAAAAAGAAGGGTTTAAATGGCTGAAGACGCTTGCTAGTTATGGGCTCGGGGGTGTACTTGCGGATGATATGGGGCTTGGCAAAACGTTGCAAAGCATTGCGTTCATTGTGTCGGAGCTAGCGGTCATTCGTAAAGGAAGTACACCGGTACTGATCGTTTGTCCGTCTTCTGTCACGTATAACTGGTTAAGTGAATTGGCAAAATTTGCGCCGGACATACAGGCATGTGTACTCGATGGATCGAAGAAGGAGCGGGTTATGCGCCAACGTGAAATAGGCGGTCAAGATGTGGTAATCACTTCTTATCCGTTACTTCGTCGTGATGTTCAGTGGTTTGAGAAACAGCATTTCCATGCGGTGTTCTTTGACGAGGCGCAGGCGTTTAAAAATCCGTATACACAGACAGCGCGGGCAGTGAAAAAAATAGTGGCCGATCATCGGTTTGCGTTGACGGGCACACCAATCGAGAATTCATTGGAAGAGTTATGGGCGATATTTCACGTTGTGTTTCCGGAATTGTTCATGGGGTTACGGGAATATAGTGAACTTTCACAGAAAACAATCGCACGGCGTATCCGACCGTTTCTGTTACGTCGAATGAAAGAAGATGTGCTCATTGAACTTCCGGGGAAAATCGAGTCAATGGCATCCTCGGAACTGTTACCGGAACAGAAAGAGCTGTATGCGGCCTATTTAGCAAAGTTGCGGCATGATACGTTGAAGCATTTGGATAAGGATACAATACGGAAGAATAAAATTCGTATATTGGCTGGTCTCACGCGGTTGCGTCAAATCTGTTGCCACCCGGCATTGTTTGTAGACGGTTATGAAGGTAGCTCAGCAAAGTTTGAGCAGTTGAAGCAATTGATTGAAGAGTCGAAGCGAGCGGGGAGAAGGGTATTGATTTTCTCGCAATTTACGAAGATGCTTGGAATTATTGGCAGAGATTTAGCGATGAATGGGACGCCATTTTTTTATCTGGACGGCGAGACACCTGCAGACGAACGGTTGGCATTCTGCAACCGATTTAATGCAGGGGAGCGGGACTTGTTTTTAATTTCTTTGAAAGCCGGTGGAACGGGGCTAAACTTGACGGGAGCCGACACGGTCATTTTATATGATTTGTGGTGGAATCCTGCAGTTGAGGAACAAGCGGCGGATCGTGCGCACCGTATCGGCCAGCAGCAAGTTGTACAAGTGATTAAACTTGTTGCACGTGGAACAATTGATGAGAAGATGAATGAGCTGCAAGAGAAGAAGCGGAATTTGATAGGAGAAGTGATTGACGCTGATGATTCGGCGATAAATGCGTTGACGGAAGAGGATATTCGGGAACTATTGCGGATAGATGAGGGTCATATTGTATAAGAGTTATTTTAATGGATGAAACTGACAGGGAAGGAGTGATTGAAATGAAAGCGTTAAAAGTGTTGTTTGGCGCAGTTGTCATCGTTGTCGCAATTGGATTTGCAGTCTATCATTTTGGCACGAAATTTATTGCTGACGAAGTGATGGGCCAAGTGGCAGCGGAACTAGATGCCAGCGGTGAACTGGAAAACATCAAACGTGAAATCCAAAATGATCCTCAGTTACGCGCATTCATTGAAGAAGGGAAAAACGCAGATCCAACGAAACTTCCTTTCCAGACAAAAGAGGAAGCGACCCGCGTTTTGCTGAAAAAGTTTGACCTCAGTGAAATTAACGACATCCAAATTCAAGCAAGGCAAGGCATGACACCCGAAGAACAGCAGGCACTTTTTAATAAAATCGAAAGCAAACTCACCGAAGAAGAAATGCTTGCGTTAAAGGCGCTAGCGTATAAGGAATTGTTTAGTGAACGATGACGTCATGTAAGGGGTGCATGGTATGATGAAGACAAGTATAGGGAATATCGTATTGTTTGTAATTAGTACGTGGTTCGCTATTTTTCTTTTCATGTTCACGGTGTTTTTCCGGCTGCTTATTACAGCAGATATTCCAATTGCCTATAGTGAGGGAGAAGCAAAATTCTATATCGTGTTACTTGTTTTGACGACCCTTATGCTATTGTCCATGATTGTTTTCTCGAAGAACTCTATTAAACCCGTCACGTTGACAATAGGAACTATTATGTTACTGTTTTTGGTAAGTGTCATAAGGACTTATTATACTGTTGATGCTGAATATATAGACGTGTTAATAGAATGGAGTTTCTTTGTTGTTTTTATCGTTCCGACAGCTTTAGGGGTTGTGCTTATGAGAAGAAAAAGGAATCTAAGCACCACTTAGAGAGCTGTTTATTAATCAAAAAATCCGCGCCAGTCGAGAAGTGGACTGACGCGGGTTTTTAGCTGTCGTTTGCAACTGAAATTTTCTGCGAAGGTAGGAGTTATCGATTGAGTTCACAACGTATTCGATTGAATAGCTCGAGTTATCGATTGAATACACGAAGTTATCAATCGTATAACAAAAGATATCACCCAAAAGTGACCTTTTACCTGCGTCATAGGCAGAAATAAAGTTGCGTAGTAAAACTAAAACCTTGTCCCTTGACAAAAAATAGGAAACGTTCTAAACTTAAATTAGTTAATTAACCTAACTAACTAAAAAGAAAGAGGTCATCACAATGACGATCCACCAAGAATTCATTAGCCAGTATGCCAAAATCTATCGTCCGCTTTTGAATGAGCTTAACGCTGAACTTGGGCAATTTGGTTTGTCGCATTCACAATGGACGATTATGAAGTTGCTTAAAAGTGAAGGGGCGATGACGCCAGCTGAAATTGCGATTCGGCAGCGAGTGGAGAAGCCGAGCATTACAAAAATCTTACAACGGTTGGCTGAGTTGGACTATATAGAAGTGACGCCAGGGAAGGACAAGCGTGAGAAGTGGATTCGTTTGACGGATTCTGGTGAAGCTATTTTTTTGAAAGTTACAGAACAATTAAATCGGTTGTATGAGAATTTGTTGCAAGGTGCATCGATAGAGGATTTGCAAACTGCGATTCGTCTCATGGAACGTGTGTATGAAAATTTATCAAAATAAGAGGGTGGACATATGGATGAACAACAGCAAAATTTATGGACGAAGGACTTTATTTTCATATCGGTTATCAATTTCTTTTTAATGCTCGTGATGTACTTGCTCATTGTGACCATTGCGCCGTTTGCAGTGAATGAATATGGGGCTTCCACAAGTATGGCGGGTCTTGTATCAGGGATTTTCATCATCGGGACGTTGATTGCGCGGATTGCAACGGGGCGTATTATTGGGAAAGTCGGAAGTAAGAAGATTCTATTCATCGGCCTTGTCGTGTCTTCCTTTGCGACGGCTTTTTATTTTGCGGCAGGGACGATGCCATTATTGCTTGCAAATCGTCTTTTTCACGGGATGGGACTTGGCATTGCGTCGACGGCTACGGGTACGATGGTGGCGCAAATTATTCCACAATCCCGAAGAGGAGAAGGAATTGGTTATTTCAGTATGAGTACGGTTTTAGCGACAGCAGTCGGACCGTTTCTTGGCATTTATATGAGCCAACATTTTGAGTTTACGATTCTTTTCATGCTTTGCCTTGCTTTAGCAATCGTTGGATTAATCCTGTTTTTCTTTGTAAATGGCAATGAAAAAGTAGTTGAACCTGTTGTGGAAGACACTATAAAAAGAAGCTTTACTGTATCAAATTACATCGAAGTGAAAGCTTTACCGATTGCGTTCATTACATTGCTTGCAGGGATTGCGTATTCAGGTGTCCTGTCGTTCCTTTCGTTTTACGCGATTGAAGTGCATGTTGTGAAAGCGGCAAGTTTCTTCTTCCTTGTATATGCAGTTGTCGTCTTGTTATCAAGACCGTTTTCAGGTCGTTTATTGGATGAAAAAGGTGCGAACGTCATTGTGTATCCAGCTTTACTCATTTTTGCTGTCGGGATGTTTGTATTAAGTGGGGTCCATAGTGGTGTCATGTTACTTGTGGCGGGTGCGTTAATTGGACTTGGTTTCGGGAACTTTCAATCATGTGCACAGGCAATTGCACTAAAAGGAATTCCAGTAGAACGAATTGGTGTGGCAACGTCAACATTTTATATTTTCCTAGATTTTGGATTTGGATTCGGCCCGTACTTTTTAGGGAATATCGCCACAACAATGGGTTACAGCTATATGTATTTGTTACTAATGGGTGTTGTCGTAGTCGCGTTCATTGCATTCGCTTTGTTAGTAGGACGAAAAAACGCGTTGCCTGAAACTGTATAAGGAAGTGGAGAGGGTGTGCCTTTCTCCACTTTTTTACTTACCTAACGATTTTCCGTAGTTCTTCATTTCTACGTTCACGCTCATCCGCTTCCACTAAATCATATTTCTTCAGCAAGTGAAATACCTCATTGAGCGTGTCTTGTTCGACTGTTCCGTCTAGAAAGCGCATCCCGTCTTCATAGATCTTTTTTGGAATGAAAGCCTGCTGTTCGTTTAATTTGCGCACTACGTCTTCCACCGAATGATCAATCGTACATCTGCCCATGCGAACACCTCCTAATCATGTATTCCTCTATCAAACTTGTACTTCGCTCATTAATGCATGCGTATTGCCTTCCGTATCTTCAAAAAACACCATCCACGTCTCGGTTTGGCCCATTTTAGCGACCATATGTGGCTCATCGATAAAGACGACACCTTTCGCTTTGAAGAATTCATAGGCTTCTTTAATATGTTCCACGTGAAAATAAAACACCGAACTGGCGTGAGCAAAGTCTTCTTTCTCTGGCAAACTTACTAACAAGCGCAAGCCATTGCAATCGAAAAAAGCCATCGAGTCGGTTTGGAATAAAAGCTCCAGCCCTAGTAGCTCCTTGTAAAAATTGACCGAGCGTTCAAGATCTTTTACAGGTACACTGACTTGTCCGATTTTTGTAATGTTCCCCAATTCCTATCCCTCCAACATATTTCAGATTAATCAAAGTATATCACTTTCCTTTAAATTCTCCTAACTACATCGCAAGGCTGAGATAAAATGCGGCTGGGGATTGTTATACATAATGGGAATCGTTGCTATGCTAATGGTAGTGTGAAAGGGGTGTAGTCGTGAAAGGTATAGAATTTATTATTAAGAAAAAGGTGTTAATCGGTTTACTGACAGTGTTGATTGTTGCATTGGGGTGTTTCGCTGTCATCAAGTTAGACAAGGAGCTTATGCCATCAGTTGGTATGGACGGTGCATATGTATCCGTCGACGCAGGGGATATGGCGGCTATTGATGTGGAACGTTTCATCACAACGCCGTTAGAACAAAAGCTTCAAGCAATCGATGGCGTTGAAGAGGTGAAGTCAACTACGACGATCGGGAGTAGTGCTGTCGATGTAATCGTCGCACGGGGCCGTGGAGAAGAATTATTCAAGGAAATTGAACGTGCTGCAAATTCGATACAGACACAACATCCAGCGATTCGTGAAGTCGTGTCCGGTCAATACGGTGTGCGGCAAGGATATGAATTTTACATGGATATTTCCGGCGGTGACATAGAAGAGATGACCACCTTTGCAAAGGAAGTACTTGAACCGAGGCTAGAAGCGTTGAAAGAAGTTCGAGATGTTCATTTGTCAGGTGTGCTGGAACAAGAAGTGACCGTTAAGTTAAAACGTGATGAACTTGTAAAGAACGGTTTAGACAGCACACAAGTAATGGGTTTCATTGCGCAAGCGAATTCCGAAACGACAATCGGGGAGTTGCACAATGGGCAAGCAACATCCATATTGCGATGGACGACGAAATTGGAAGATTTGCAATCTGTAAAGCAAATTGAAATTCCTACAGCTAGTGGATCTGTCCCGTTAGAGGAAATCGCCACTGTTTCACTTGCTCCAATGGAAAGCTCTGCGTTTGTTTGGAAAAACGGGACGAAAGATTTAGTGTTTGTGCAAGTAGGGCGTGCCAATCGTGTTAATCAAATCGATATGGCGAATGCAGTCCGAGCAGAAATCCAACAAATGAGAGATGAAGGACTAATCGATGGGTTCACGTTGAATGAAATGGTCGCACAGGCAGACTTTGTGGAAGAATCCATTAACGGCGTAACTGGGAACATTCTTATCGGTAGTATCGTAGCAATCGCCATCTTACTGTTATTCCTTCGCAATGTGCGAGCGACGTTGATCATTGGTGTAGCAATTCCAACGTCAGTGCTGCTCACATTTTTAACCGTATATGGTTTAGGATATAGTCTGAATTTATTAACCCTCATCGGGCTCGGCCTTGGCATTGGGATGATGGTTGACTCTTCAATTGTCATCTTGGAATCAATCTACCGGCAAAGGGAATTAGGACTTAATCCTTTGGATGCTGCTCTCGTTGGAACAAAAGAAGTAGCGGGCGCTGTAATTGCTTCCATGCTAACGACCATTGTTGTGTTCTTACCAATCGGTTTTATCGGTGGGGACCTTGGTCAATTCATGATTATTTTATCCATTGTCGTTGCCATTACATTAATGAGCTCAGTTGTTATTGGCTTTACATTAATTCCAGCATTATCTGAGAAATTTTTACGTTATCGAAAAACGGTGGACCCGAAGAAAAGAGGAAAAGTTGTTTCTCGTTATAGTGCGATGATTGCATGGATCGTTCAGAAGCGTCGACGAAGTGCATCCGTTATCGTCTTATTTATCGCCCTATTCGTCGGTTCCTTGTTTTTGGTGAATAAAATACCGATGTCCGTTATGCCGGATATGTTCAATCGGTATAGTGAAGTCCTTGTCGAACTTGAACAAGGTGTTGATGCACACGAGAAAGAACAACTTTCTATATTAATGAATGACAAGCTCGCTCGTATTAAAGATGTGGAGTCCAATTATGTACTGGATAGTGGCAGCTACTTAGTAGCGATTATCAACATGACGAAAGGGAACGCCATTCAGCAAGAACAAAAAGTTGTAAATGAAGAAATTATGAGGTCGTTACGCGAACTACAACAGACGAAACCGATTAAATCGGTACAAAGTATGACGGATGGTGCTAGTGGTTCTCCTGTACAAGTGCTCATTAAAGGGGAAGATTTTGATGAGTTGCGTTCACTGAGCAAGGAGTTTGCGAACAAACTGAAGACAGTCGATGGTGTAGTAGGTGTAACCAATTCGATGGAACGAACGACTGAGCAAAAACAGATTGTCGTAAACCAACAGGCAATGGACGAGGCAGGATTGACGCAAGCTTCCGTAAAGCATTTCGTTGAAGAAACATTTATGAATAGGCCGGTTGGAGATGTTGTGATTCAAGGCAAGACGGTTCCTCTTACGGTTAGTTGGGCGGCCATAACGGATACAGAAGAAACCCTGCTGAATGCGATGATTCCGACACCCAATGTAGACAAAGCGTTGTCTACATTCATTCAATTAGAAACAGTTCAAACACCAAATGTCATCACGCATGACGCGGGCGAGCGATATGTCGTCGTTTCTGCAGACATGGAAGGTCGTGATTTGGGAGCTATCAATCGAGACGTGCAAAAAATCATTGACGAATTTACTGTGCCGACAGGATATGCAATCGACGTGGCCGGCGATATTGAACAACAACAACAATTACTACTGGAAATGATTTTTGTGCTAGCGATTGCCTTGTTCCTCGTCTATTTTGTCATGGCGGTTCAATTCAACCATCTTGGCCACCCAATACTCGTTATGTCCGTTATTCCGATGGCGATTATCGGAGTGATTGTTGGTTTGTATATTACACAAATGGAACTGAATCTGTTGTCTGGCATGGGAATCATTATGCTCATCGGTATCGTCTTGAACAACGCAATTCTATTGATTGACCGAACGAACCAATTACGCAGCGAAGGGATGCGTCTAGAAGAAGCGCTCGTAGAGGCGGGGAGACATAGAATCCGACCGATTTTCATGACAACACTTACGACGGTCGGTGGGATGTTGCCGTTAGCATTGGCTTCTGGAGTCTCCGGGAATTATCAAGCACCTTTGGCAACCGTGTTGATTTCCGGTTTGCTGTTTGCAACGTTCATCACGCTATTGCTGATACCGGCTGTCTATCGTTTGTTCTCAAAATCGGATAAAGTACGTGAATCGTTAAAAGCAAGAAGGCGTGTGGCAATTCGAAAGCCGAAACTTGAAATGTCCGGTTCAAAATAATCATGAAAAAGGACGCCTTTGACGCAACCTCTTGTTGATTGCAATCAATCAAGATAAAGTGAGACTAGAGAATTCCGAATAGTTAGGGATGCCTCTACGTTAGCAAGCTCTACTTTAAGGGGGAAAACGAAATGTCATTCGTACAAACAGTTACTAAAGATGATTTCCAAAAAGAAGTGTTAGAATGTGAACTACCAGTATTCGTCGATTTCTTCACAGATGAGTGCGGTCCATGCCAAGCATTCGAACCAGTTCTTGAAGACGTTGCTGAGGAATTAGAAGGTAAAATAAAGTTCGTAAAACATTGGGTAACATACGAAGACTACGAAGCGAAATCAAATCCAGTGCAAATTAAATACGATATTAGTGCTTTTCCTTCTTTATATTTGTTCAATAAAGGGGAAGTCGTTAAAACCTATATCGGTTATTTGAATCGTCAAGACTTCCTTGATTTCTTGGCAGAAGTTCTGTAAGACAATCCACACGGTTTTCCTTGTTCACATTGGGAAAACCGTGTTTTTTTATGCTTGTTTTTCGCACATCTACTCACGTACAATAGAGCAACAACAGAACGGAGGAATACCGGTGACAGAGAAAACATGCGACAATTTACTCCGCATAAAAACAGCAGGTACATTGGAGTTATTGAACCAATCCCCTCATTATAATCGCTATGAAGCAACGCCCTATGAAGCTTTAGACGAACTCTTTACCGAGTATACAATACAATCGACAGACGGATTTGTCGATTTTGGCTGTGGAAAAGCAATAGTTTCCTTTTACGTCCATCATCACTTTCAAGCATCCGTAACCGGCATCGAGATGAATGGCCAACTGTACCAGGATGCTATTGAAAACCTCGTCCACTATCGACGAAAAAACAAACGAAGTGGCGGTTCAATCCGTTTTGAACGCTGCTACGCAGAAGCCTATGACATAAGTGCGACTGAAAATCGCTTCTACTTTTTCAATCCATTTTCCATTCAAATCTTTATGAAAGTAATCGGAAATATTCTGCTGTCAGCTGAGCGGAATGAACGAGGCGTCGATGTCATTCTGTATTACCCGACAAGCGAATACGTCCAGTTCATTGAACACCAAACCCCGTTTACGTTATGGAAGGAAGTACGCGTCCGTCAACTGTATGAGAAGAACGAAAACGAACGCTTTTTAATCTATCGGTTAGGAGAATGAATCGCGTATAGCGGTTCGCTCCGGGCTCGAAGCAGTTCTTCTCGTGCCAAAAGCGTTACGTCCCGCGCCCACACCCGATCGCCCCAAACGAAGCACTCTTTCATTTTTGTACTTCTATCAATCACTTTCTCGCATCTATCGATCATTTCACGAGTTCTATCAATCACTTTCACAATTCTATCAACCATTTTAGCGCTTTAGACCGACACACACTCTCCGCGTTCTCACCTAAAAAAAGAAGCCTCCGAGGAGACTTCCTTTTTACAACAAGTGCATTGCTGCTTCTGCCTCATCCCACGGCACAGGGTAGCCTTTGCCTTTCGCGCAAAAAATTGAGGTTGACGTATATTCAGGATCGGCGTCTTTGTTATACCCGATCGCTTCAATGACTTCTTCCGTATTATGACACTCGTCATACCCGCCAAATTGTAGCGTCAACGCGCCTTTTCCGTTTGTGAAGGAGGCGAACGTCGTGCTGTAGTTCATGAACGTTGCAACAGGAACGCGCCCAGTAATGACGGTTTTCGCACCGATCATCTCAGGCGGTTCAAAACTGCCTGACGCTTGCTGGATATCTGAAAGGATGCGACCAATATGCTCCGTATCCACTTTAATCTTCACATCATAATACGGCTCAAGCAGAATGTTATCGGCCTTTTCGAGTCCTTGACGAAGCGCGCGGAATGTCGCTTCTCTAAAATCCCCGCCAGACGTATGTTCATGGTGACCTCTACCTGTCAGCAAAGTAAATGTCACATCCGTTAACGCCGAGCCGGTCAATAAACCGTGATGTGGCCGTTCAAACAAATGACTTCGTACTAAATTCTGATGCCCGATGGATAAATCATTTGCATGACAAGCATTCACAAAAGCAATGCCGCTATTTCGCATCCCGGGCTCCATTTTCAGATGGACTTCTGCGTAATGCTTCAACGGCTCGAAATGCCCGTAACCCGTAACCGTTGAACGGATCGTCTCTTTGTACAAGATTTTCGGGTCACCGAAAGAAACATCGAATTGGAAGCGATCCATGACAATTTGCTTCAGCACTTCAAGTTGAATGACGCCCATTACATGCACGTGGATTTCTTGAACGTGCTCATCCCAACCCACATGTAGCGAAGGGTCCTCTGCATCAAGCATCATAAAGCTACGAAGTACTTCTTTTACATGGATTGAAGAATCGAAAATCACCTTTGCCTTCAACGTTGGTAGTAAGTCGAACGTCGATTTCTCCGTCAGTGCACCAATTGGATTTCCTGCAGCTGCTTCGGATATCCCCATCACCGCAACAATCTCGCCTGCTTGTGCTGAATCTCTCGAGTCATATTTCGTGCCATTGTAAGAGCGAATTTGCGTAACCTTCTCGACCGTATCTCCATACGTCACTTCATCGCGGACGCGCAACTCGCCTTGCAAAACCTTTACAAACGTGATCCGATGCCCGTTCTCATCATGCCTGATTTTGTAGACACGTGCTGCAAATTCATCGTTATTCGCGTACATCGTCGTTGAAAGTCGATCGAAGCGTTCGAGAAACTCCATCACGCCAATATCCTTCAATGCTGATCCCAATCCATAGGGAAAGACTTCACAGTCGCGAATCATCCGTGTCAATGCATCCAGCCAAACATCAAAATCATATGCACCTTCCATATAGCGTTCAAGCAATGCTTCATCGCGTTCCGCAATAAATTCTATGAGTGTTTCCGTCATGTCGTCTGCTGTCAGTTCAGCTACATCGAAAATGTTGTCAGATAAACTGCCTTTCATTTCATTCACAACTGCGGCTACATCGACACTTTCACGGTCAATTTTATTCAAAAAGAAGAACGTTGGCACACGATGTTTTTGCAACAGTTGCCACACCGTTTCCGTATGCCCCTCGACGCCATCTGCTGCACTAATGATGATAATTGCATAATCCATCACTTGGATGGCGCGTTCCATCTCAGGAGAGAAATCGACGTGCCCTGGCGTATCGATAAGGGTATACGTCGTCCCATTGAACGAGAAGTTCGCTTGGTCTGCAAACACCGTAATGCCACGAGTTCGCTCGATTGCATGACTATCAAGGAACGCATCTTGATGATCGACACGACCCCGTTTTCGAATGCTTTGTGTATGAAAAAGAAGTTGTTCCGAAAATGTTGTTTTACCCGCATCGACGTGCGCCACAACTCCGATTGTTTTGTACATAGTGCACCTCAATTTATTTCTTTATTGCCAAGCGAGGAATTCGCGGGCCGAACCAATAGAACAATTCCAGGATGAGTACCGCCAGTATGCCCATTAGTAAGCCGTTGGAGAGCAACGGTTGCAGGAGCTCAGGGAGTTCAGAAAAGACTTCTATTGGCATCATCATAATCGATAAGCCGACTAAACTCGGCAATGCAACTCGGTATATTGTCTTCGGATCAAACGAAAGCCCCTCGACATTACGCAAAGCTGAGCGGAATAACTGCAAGTACGCGACGAACAAAACCGTATTGCCCACGCTTGGTGGAATTGTCGAGAAAAATGCGGTCAAGTCGGGCATGAGACCAAGGAAAACGAACAATGCCGATCCTATGAAAAACGGTGCCCGCTCACGAATACCTGTCGATTGCAGAAACCCTAACGATGACGCGTATGGTGCGTAAGGTACGAGTCCAAGCATCCCTGCGATTATCGTGAAGATACCTGTGATGAAAAAGGAAGAACGGTATTGAAACCGCGTCGTCTCCTTCTCAAAGATATCCTCCGCACCTTTTAACGTAGCGACTGAATTCGTCGTATTTAACAGCCCGGTCACCGTCACCGTAATAACTATGCCCCATTCAAGCGTCGGATTTCCCAACGGAAACCAAGAGCGGAATGGCGTTGTGTGAATCGCCTCGACAGTTTCTCCAGGGAACAGCAGCGCGGCGGCGCACCAACCGACCACCATACCAATCAGTAGATTCATACTGCTTAAAATACGGTTCCCTTTCACATGAACGAGGATCGTGAACGCGGCTAAAGTGAATGAAAAGATCGTCATGCGTAAATCAATGACGTCCCCTGTACTAAGTCCAACCATGCCTTTTAAGAAAATCGAGATTAATTGATTGGCTAACAGTAAGAGAAAGACGAACATGACGGCAGGTGTGAACCACTTTTTCAATATCTCTGCAATGCCGAGCAACCCGAAAACCGCAACGAGCGCTCCGGAAAGCATCGCTCCAACAGCAATACTTCCTCCAACAGCCGTCAGCTCAAGTCCCATTGCACTCGCCGTACTCGCTAAACTTAAAATGACGCCCCACCATAAACCAGATTGCCCTTCCATTAAAGCAAGCCGATGACCGATGAAGCCTTGTAAAATACACGCAACGCCCGTCACAATAAAGGAGCGCTGAATGGCAGAAACAATTTCAACCTGATCCATTTCAAACGCTGCGCCGACCGATATCGGAATGACTACCGTATTGGCAAACAGAAAAAACAACCACTGAAACCCTGCCAACATCGTCACCGACAACCGCATTTTCTTCGCCTCCACCCAATCTCCCCCATCCGACCAACGAACCTAATTTACGCGCAACTATAACATAAAATGGAGGGAAAAGGAAGATGATGGCGGTGTGATGGTGAGGGGGTGTGGGCGGCAACACAACGTAAGCGGATTGCAAGACAACATAATCGTCTTGTATCACAACATAAAGCGGTCGTATCGCAATTCTCGGTCCGCATCACAACATAACCGGATCGCAACACAACGTAAGCGTTTCGTATCACAACATAAAGCAGTCGCATCGCAATGCTCGGTCCGCATCACAACATAACCGGTTCGCAACACAACGTAAGTGTTTCGTAACACAACACAAAGCGGTCGCATCGCAACGCTCGCGCCGTAACACAACGCCCACCCCTCTATGTTAACGAATAGTAATAATTTGCAAGTTTCACTACTGTTTCTGTGAGAATAATTGTACACTTACTAGTAAGAGAGAAAGGGGTGGGTTGAGTGAAAAAGAGGAAGTATACGAAAACGGAAAATAGCTGGATGTTTTACGACTGGGGGAACTCTGCGTATTCAATCATTATTACGACGGCTATATTCCCGATATTCTTTAAATCTGTTGCAACGGACGCGGGCATTGAGGCGAATATGTCCACTGCTTATTTAGGGTATACGGTGGCAATCGCAACATTCATTTTGGCGATGATTGGGCCGATTTTAGGGACGATTGCGGATTACAGAGGATTGAAGAAGAAATTTTTCTTCGCATTTTTCTTTATTGGATCAGCTTCTACCGTGTCGCTAGCTTTTGTACCAGAAGGTTCCTGGTTGCCGTTATTAATTATTTATGTAATTACATCTATCGGTTTCCATGGGGCAAATATTTTCTATGATGCCTTTTTAGTTGACGTTACATCAGAAGAGAAGATGAATGAAGTATCTGCACGTGGATTCGGATTAGGGTACATCGGTAGTGTCATTCCATTCGTCATTAGTATCGCGATTATTATATTGTCGGAAAAAGGTGTGATCCCTCTTCCGATGGCTATTGCTACTAAACTGGCATTTGTCATTACAGGGATATGGTGGTTTACATTCACCATTCCAATGTTGAGAAATGTAGTACAAGTGTATGCGATTGAGCGTGAACCGAATATAATTGCAGGGAGTTTTAGACGTTTAGGCAATACATTTAAGGAAATTAGGAAACATCGTACAGTCTTTATTTTCCTCCTCGCTTATTTCTTTTATATTGATGGCGTAGGAACAATTATTAGCATGTCCACTGCATATGGGTCAGATTTAGGTATTGGGGCGACAGATTTATTAATTGTTTTATTGGTGACGCAAATAGTGGCTGCACCATTTTCCATTATTTACGGGAAGTTGGCACATAAGTTTTCAATAAAAGCGATGTTGTATGTTGGGATTATTGTGTATATCGCCATTTGTATTTACGCGTTTTTCTTATCGACAACGCTAGATTTCTGGATTCTCGCTATGCTCGTTGCAACTTCGCAAGGGGGTATTCAAGCACTAAGCCGATCTTATTTTGCACAACTCGTACCAAAAGAGAAATCGAACGAGTTCTTCGGGTTTTATCACATTTTTGGTAAGTTTGCGTCTGTAATGGGACCGTTATTAGTAGGGGTTACAGCACAAATGACGGGAAGTTCCGCATACGGGGTATTCAGTCTCGTTATCCTGTTCATCATCGGTGGACTATTACTTCGAATGGTACCTAAACCAGAGAGTCAACTGGTTTAAGGTAGAAATTAATAGTCTTGATAGGTTGGGACGAAATTTCGTTGGTTCAAGCGCTTTAAGCAACGGTTTTGTCCCAACCACATATGTAATTTATTAATGTACTTCCTTATCCGTAAAACGTAATACATTTGTTGCTACAGACAGTACGTCCTCATCATTAAAAATGATATAAGCTTTTCCTCCACTATATTTTTCATTTTCAAATTCACCAAGTACTTTTACATAACCTTTTTCAAAAAAATAAATTCGTTCCTGATCGTGCTCATCAACGGCAGTTAAGTCATTGATGAGAAAGGCGATTCGTGGTTTCTGATAAAATTGCATTGCATTCTCTCCTGCGTTTTATTCACGATATTAACCTAAAAAAACTGCTTCCGAGTCAATCGGAAACAGTCTTCTCCATTACTTAGAACCAATTCGGTGCATTTGCAAAATACGGAAGCCGTTCTTTTCTAGTTTGTCGCGCATTTTTTTCATCTCTTCATCGGATTTTCCGTCTTCTAACGTGAGGACGACCCTTCTTGCGAGTGCTGACCCGTTATCCAATGTCAGCATCCCTTCAATATTTTCATCTTTTAACGTTGTTGTCAGTTTGCGGATCATTCCACGTGCTTCCGTTGACGCGAGGGTGATATTGATGCCACCAGTTTTTAATCCAAACGCATCTTCTAGTACACTTTCAATCTTGTTATGTGTAATGATGCCGAGTAATTTCCCGTTCTCCACAACGCTAATGAATGGCAATGCTTTAATCTTCAACAATGCGCTTAAGAAAGAAGCATCTTCGGCAAGATAGATGTCTTGGTGTTTCAGCAAATGGTTGATAGAATGGGAGTCGTCCCCTTTTTCTTCATACAGGTACGACAACAGGTCGACTTTATAAATCATCCCTTTGTAGTTGTCTTCATCATCTACCGCAGGGATGCAACGAAAACCCGTTTCGTTAATTTTAGCGAGCGTTTCAGCTACGCTTTGATCGGCCTTTACGGTTGCTACTGCTAATCTTTCTACGATTAAATCTCGAATGTGCATTGTAACTCCCCCTCATTAACTGGAATTTCAGTGTTGTTATAATATTTTGTATTGAATTGACTTTCATTATAATGGAAAAGTTAATAGAAGTACATGAAAACTTCTTCTAGAAACGTTTACGTACAAAAATGTGTTTATTTGGATAGTAGTTATTCATCAAAAAGGAGTAGTATTCGTTATGTTAAATCTAGATTCTCTATTAAATGTCGTTGGAGAATTGTTTGCAGATGAAATTTCAATTGTCGTGTCGAACACGAAAGAATATATGTATTACCGTCCGAGCAAGCGGATTGATTTGAAAATCAAGCCGGGTGATCCCGTAAAAGAAGGTACGATTGCGCACAAAGCGTTGTCGGAAGGGCAGAAAGTATCCGAATTTATTCACCGTGATGTATTTGGGGTGCCTTATCACGGCATGGCGGTTCCATTTTATGACGATGGGGTACTCGATGGTTGTGTCGTTGCCATTTACCCTGCATATACGGAAGGGAAGTCAGTCGTCACCGTAAAAACAATGGACGGATGGATACCGATTCCGTTCTCCGAAGTGAAATACATGGAAGTCCGAGATCGCAAAACAGTTGTTGTGTCTGATCGTATAACTGGTACCCATAAAAATTCGTTACAAAACTTCGAGTTTGTACTGCCGCATGAGCAGTTCATTCGATGTCATCGGTCTTTCATTGTAAATGTCAATCATATCTCGGCAATTTACCCAGATACGCATTCGACGTTCATGCTATCAATGAACGACGGGACGAAAATTCCAGTTAGTCAGTCCTACTCGAGCTACTTTCGAAAGCTATTAGGTTTCTAGTAATCGAAAATCTTCTGCTTTAACCATTGCATGAACCGTTCCAATCAAAAATCTTCTGTTGTATTCAATAAACCCCCTTTCATGCTGCTGGATGCGATACGATTATCTAAAAGTTATGAAAAGGGGTAGTTGTTGAATGGGTACAGATATGAATCGCATCAGGATTGAAAAGCTAAGAGATGTCGTCGTGTCTCCTGAAGAGGCTGCGTCTTGGATTAAAGACGGTATGACGCTAGGTCTAAGTGGCTTCACACGTGCGGGCGACGCGAAAGCGGTTCCAATTGCGCTCGTGAAACGTGCAGAAACTGAGAAATTCAAAGTGAATGTATTTACTGGCGCTTCATTAGGCTCAGATATCGATAAATTGTTCGCGGAAGCTGGCATCATCAATAAGCGATTGCCGTTCCAGGCAGAAAAAGCGATGCGTAACGAGATTAATAACGGCGGTCTCCTGTTCGTCGATCATCATTTATCACATACAGCTGAATGGATTCGTACGGGTGTAACGGACTCGATTGACTTTGCGATTTTGGAAGCGGTTTCAGTTACAGAGGATGGTATGATCATTCCTTCAACGTCTGTCGGGAACTCTTACTCGTTTGCGAAGCACGCAAAAAATATTATTATTGAAATAAATACAGCACATACGACGCAATGGGAAGGTGTGCATGACCTTTACGACCCGGGCGTACAAGGTGAACGTTATCCGATTCCGCTCACAAAAGTGGATGATCGTATCGGTACAATTGGTATCCCAATCGATGTCGCTAAGGTAAAGGGGATCGTATTTACGCACCAACAAGATTCTGCCTCTACCATTACACAACCGGATCATGACACGGAAGTGATGGCCGAGCATTTACTGTCCTTCCTACGCTCAGAAGTGGAAGTAGGGAGATTAACGAATCATTTGGCGCCTCTTCAATCAGGCATCGGCTCGCAAGCGAATGCTGTGCTTCACGGTTTATTGAATTCGGAATTCGAAGACCTCGAAGTGTATTCGGAAGTGTTGCAAGACGCCGTTTTTGACTTAATTGACGCAGGGAAAATCCGATCCGCGTCTTGTGCATCGATTACATTGTCGCAGGAGAAAATGGAAAAGGTGTTCAATAACTTAGACCGGTATCGTGATAAATTAATTATGCGACCACAAGAAATTTCCAACCATCCGGAAATTATTCGTCGTCTCGGTTTAATTTCAATTAATACAGCATTGGAACTCGATATTTATGGCAATGTCAATTCGACACATGTCACGGGTACAAAAATGATGAACGGGATTGGCGGTTCAGGTGACTTTGCCAGAAATGCCCGCCTAGCAATTTTCGTCACGAAATCGGTTGCCAAAAACGGTGATATTTCCAGTGTCGTTCCTTTTGTCTCACACGTAGACCATACCGAGCATGATGTCGACGTAATTGTCACGGAACATGGCTATGCAGACTTACGCGGACTTGCGCCAAGGGAACGCGTCGGACTTATCATCGGTAACTGTGCACACCCGATGTACCGCGAACAGTTATGGGCCTACTACCATGAAGCATTGGAGAGAGGCGGCCACACGCCACACGTTCTTGAAAAAGCGTTCGCATGGCACACAAACCTCCAACAACACGGCACAATGCTTCAAAAAGTAGAAACTCGATAAAAATACAAGGAATTCCGGAAAACCGGAAAAATGGGGACAGGCACCTGCACAATTCCGCTAATTCGGAATTGTGTCGGTGCCTGTCCTTTTTACATGAGTTTTTCGATGAAGAGGGTGGCGATGCCGAAATAGATGAGTAGGGATAGGATGTCATTAATCGTCGTAATGAGGGGGCCTGATGCGACGGCCGGGTCGACGTTGAATCGGTTTAGGATTAACGGAATGATTGTACCGGCGAGTGTGCCGATGATTAATGTTGCGATAAGTGATGCGCCGACGACGAGTCCGAGTGTGAAGCTGCCTTGCCAAATGTAGGCGATGATGGAAATGACGGCACCGCAAATAATACCGAGCATGATGCCGACGAGGAGCTCCCGGAGTATGAGCTTGACGGTCTTTTTCGTAGTCAGCTCCTCTTTCACAAGCCCGCGTACGACGACGGCGAGTGATTGGGTGCCGGTATTGCCGGTCATTCCTGCAATCATCGGCATGAAAAAGGCAAGTGCGACGACTGCTTCAAGTGTCGCTTCGAATTTAGCGATGATACTGCCGGAAACAAGTCCGATAAAGAGCAGTAGCACAAGCCATGGTAATCGTTTATAAGTTGCGACGAACGGTTTTGTATGGAAGTCGATTTCCTTCCCTGAAGCGAAAAGCATTTCAATGTCCTCGTTTGCTTCGCGCATGACAATGTCAAGTACGTCGTCAGCAGTGATGATACCGACAAGAATCCCCTCATCGTTGACGACGGGGACAGATAGAAAATCGTGGCTGCCGATCATCTTTGCAACTTCACTCTGTTTCGTCAATTCGTGGACTTTATATATATCTGTTGTCATTACATCGGCAATCGAACAGGGCAAATCGCATAACAGCAAATCGCGGTACGAAGCAACGCCAATCAAACGCTTCTGATCATCAATGACATAGACATAATTCAAGAAATCAGCGTATTTCTTGAAATGCTTCAACTTGGCAATCGTCTTTTCTACTGAATAGGACTGGTGAACCCAAACGTATTGGTCAATCATTGCCCGTCCTGCGGATTTCTTCGGATACTTCATCTTTTTCCGGATTGCTTTCTTTCCTTCAGCTCGCATTTCAGCGATTAACCGCTCCACTTCCTTTTCAGGCAAGTCCGTTAGTAACAATGCCACATCATCACTTTTCATAACATCCAACAGTTCCGTAGCGCGCAAAGGGCCGATGATTTTTAATACTTCAAGTTGCGCAGTTTTTGATAAGTTTTCAAGCAGTGCAACGAGTTCATCGATGTGCAACCATTCTAAAAACAGGGGCTTGCGTTTTTTCGGGAGTGCTCTGTAATGCATGGCTAGTTCATAAGGGGAAAGCTCCTGAATGATTTTTTTTAACGTATCCGGTTGTCCTTCTTTTACTGTATGGATGATTGCTCGTAAAATTTGTTCTTCGTTTTTTGCACGTTCCATAAGGATAAAAGTCACCGCCTTTTACATACAAATCAAGAATTTCACATACAATTAACAACTTGCTTTCTCCTTATTCCCTAGATTCCTAGATACAAACGAAATAAGATTCTTTTAGAAAAATTATGTTTATTGAAGAAAAAGCAGGGTAAGTGAGTTAGTGAGCCAAAAAAAAGTTGGGGTGAAAGCCGGCTGGGAAAGGGAGTTTGTTAGATGGGAAAATTGAAAACGCTATTATTCTTACTAATGGCAACGATGCTCGTGTTGGCAGCATGTGGGGAGGACAAGAATAATGCTGCAGGTGACAATGAATACGGGCTTGTGAAGAAAGGAAAATTGACTTACGCGGCAAGTGGTGTATATAAGCCGTTCAACTTTGAAGAGAATGGTGAATTGACGGGTTTTGATATGGAAATCGGGGCAGCAATTGCTGAAAAGATGGGGCTTGAACCGAATCCGGTGACCAACCCATTCGAAACGATTCTTCAAGGACTCGTGGCCAATAAATACGACGCGATTATCGGGTCGATGGCTTATACGAAGGAACGTGCCAAACAAGCGGCATTTACGGAACCCTACTACTATTCAGGTGGCATGATCTGGGTCGCGAAAGATAATAACGATATCAAATCACCAGAGGATTTGAAGGGAAAGAAGATCGGTGTTGTCTCTCAATCTACGTATGAAGAGCCTGCAAAGACGTTATCCGATGACATCCAATACTACGCAAGTGATGTTGTCGCGTTGCAAGATTTGACGATTGAAAACCGTTTAGATGCAGTCATTACAGCAGATATCGTTGGTTTTGAGGCAATCGACAATGGATTTGCGATTAAGGAAGTTGGAAATCCGCTGTGGGTAGAACAACCATCGATTGCGGTGAAGAAGGATAACGAAAAGCTCCGTGACGCGATTGACAAAGCGCTTCAAGAAATTATCGATGACGGTACTTATGATGAAATCTCGAAAAAGTGGTTCGATCGCAATCTATTGGACATCGATTTGGAAGATGCGGAGTTGTTAGAATGAGTGTGGATTCTGGTAGAGGAAGAGGGAATGCCGAGTGCCTGACATATTTGTAAGATTAACTGATGTGTTCATGAGTACGTATGAAGGTTTCTTAAAAGCGGTACTCGTTACGTTGGAAATTACAGCTGTTGCGGTTGTGTTGGGTACGCTGTTTGGGATCGTCTTTGCGTTAATGAAGATTTCGAAGTCTAAAATCTTGCAGACGATTGCCAATTTGTATATTACGATAATCCGTGGTACGCCGCTGATTGTGCAGATCATGTTTTTATATTTCGGGATTACGTCAATTGTCGTTCTGTCGAATTTCTGGGCGGGAGCAATTGCGCTAGGGGTTCATAATGGTGCGTACATTGCCGAGATTTTCAGAGGTGCCATTCAAGGCATCGATCGCGGGCAACGTGAAGCAAGTCTCGCACTTGGTATGAATCGGACACAAGCGATGCGGCGGATCATTTTTCCGCAAGCGTTGCGTCGCGCAATTCCACCGCTCGGAAACCAATTCATCATTACATTGAAAGATTCGTCGTTAGTGTATTTGATCGGGGTTTCCGAACTGTTCGGACGGGCTAACAGGGCTGCCGCTTCTAATTTCATGCAGTTTGAGACATTCCTTGTTGTCGGTATGTACTATCTTGTCCTCGTCCTCATTTTCACATGGCTATTGCGATTGTACGAGAACAAGTTGAATGTGGATGGATCGTAATGGGGAGGAATTCAGATGATTAAAACGACGGATTTGCATAAGTCTTTTGATAGATTGGAAGTGTTGAAGGGAATCGATGTGGACATTCAACGAGGAGAAGTGGTCGTCCTCGTTGGGGTCAGCGGTTCCGGGAAAAGTACGTTGCTCCGCTGCTTGAATTTCCTTGAAGTGGCGGAAACAGGGACGATAACGATTGACGGCCGTGCAATTGATAGGAAGAAGGATGATTTGTCAAAAGTGCGTGCAGAAGTCGGGATGGTATTCCAGCATTTTAATTTGTTCCCGCATAAGACGGTACTTGAGAATATTATGGAAGCGCCGTTAATTGTTAAAAATGAAAGTAAGGCAAAAGCGAAGCAACTGGCGCTTGAGTTGCTGGAAAAAGTCGGGCTGTCCGACAAGGCGAATGTCTATCCGAGCAAATTATCCGGTGGACAGAAGCAACGTGTTGCTATCGCACGGGCACTTGCGATGGAGCCAAAGGCACTTCTATTTGATGAACCGACGTCCGCACTCGATCCAGAATTGGTCGGGGAAGTGCTTCAGGTAATGAAAGACCTTGCAGACGAAGGCATGACAATGGTCGTCGTGACGCATGAGATGAAATTTGCCAAAGAAGTCGCTGACCGGATTATTATGCTCGATGAAGGACGAATCATTGAAGATGCCGATCCTGATACGTTCTTTAATCGTTCCACAAATGAGCGAACGAAACAGTTTTTAGAGATGGTGAATGTGTAAACGAACAGAATGACAAAAGCAGCTTCCTATTTAAAGAGGGGAGGCTGCTTTTCATTCATAAAAATTCGTTGTAGTTTCTTCGTGAATAAAGTATTCGCATCACAATGACTCTCTTATCTTTTTCAATAACAGTATAAAAGATGCTATAGCTTCCCACAACTAGCTTCCTGTAGCCTTTTAGTTGAAGTAGTTCTTCCTTAACAAGACTGTACGCATATGGAAAGTCTTGTAGGCCAAGTATTAAACTTTCAATTCTGTTAAGCAAATCAATGGCTGCTTTATTTGCAACGAGTTCACTGGAGATATAATAATAAATAGCGTCTAAATCAGCAGTAGCTTTCTTTGTGATTTTTACATCATAGCGCATGCTTATTTCTCAACTTGGAGAATACATTTTCCGCGCATTGTAGAGGCTCTCCGTTTTGAATTTCTATCTCGGCCTCTAAAAGTTTTTGATGTACGCCAATCCGATTGAGTTGTTGTTCATACGTATCCATGCTCATGATGACTAGATCACCATATCCGTTTTTTGTAATGAATACAGGTTCTTGAATGGAGTGACATAGTTCAGAAATCTCCGTTGTATTTCGTAAGTCTTTAATGGGTCTGATTTCAGGCATAGGTTCCCATCCTTTCTTGTGGTATTGTGACATAATTATAGCATATATATGTACGTCATTATGAATTGTTCGGTGATAAAAGTAACAAACCAGCTTCCTATTACATGAGAGGAGGCTACTTTTCAATTAATAACGCCGCCAGTGAAGTATTCATAATTATTACAAAAATAGGAAACCGCATGCAAACGAGTGAGAAAAACACTCTTTGCATGCGGTTTATACGTTTTGCTATCGTAGTTCGTTACAACTTAAATTGACGTACCAAACTGTTAAGCTCTTCCGATAGTTTAGCGAGTTGGGCTGAGCTGTTTGCTACTTCTTCCATTGAGCTTGCAGATTGTTGAACAGAAGCGGAAGTTTGTTCCACGCCAGCGGCTGATTCTTCAGAAACCGCAGCGATTTCGTCTATGGTTGTATTAATAACAGTTGTGCTTCCGACGATTTCATTCAAGTTGTGACCGACCGACTTAATGTTGGCGTCCATCTCAGAAACGGCTGCACGAATTTGATTGAACGTCTCTTCTGTCGACTTAATCTGTTCTGTCCCTTGTTCAACTTCTTTATAGCCCTCGGCAAGTCCGCTCGATACGCTTCTTGTTTCACCTTGAATGCGATCGACAATACTTGAAATGTCGGTTACCGAGTGGGAGACTTGCTCCGCTAAACTCCGTACTTCATCCGCAACGACTGCGAATCCACGTCCGTGTTCACCAGCTCTTGCTGCCTCGATGGCTGCATTTAATGCTAGCAAGTTCGTTTGCGCTGCAATGTCATTGATGACGGTCACTAATTTAGTGATTTCTTGTGATTGGACATCTAATCCTTCTACCTTTTGAACGGATTCTTGAACGAGTTGATTGATTTTCGCCATTTGGGTTGCAGATGAAGCCATTTTTTCTGCACCATCAGTTGTCATATGGATGACGTCAGTAGAATACTTCTGAACAGCAGTACCGTTCTCGTTAGTTTCTGTCACTTTCGCTGCAAATGTGTCCATAATGGAAACAAGATTACTCGTACTCGTTGCCTGTGTTTCCGTTCCTGTAGCGAGCTCTTGCATCGTCATCACAATTTGATTGGAACCGGCTTTCACTTCGTTAGATGACTGTGTCAATTCTTCACTATGTGCCAACACGGTGTTAGACACTTCATGAATTCGGTTAAGAATTGTATGCATTTTTACTTGCATATCATTCGTGGCTTGGACAAGTTGCCCCACTTCATCTTCTGACTTGGTAACGAGAAGTTCTTGGCTAATGTCACCATTTGCAATTAAATTCATTCGATCAGCGACGAAGTTAATCGGTTTTGAAATGACACGTGCTGTGAATAGAGCAATTAGGATGGAAATAACAGTAACAATACAGGAAAAAATAACACCATTGCGTATTGCCGCTGATCCTTCAGAAATGATTTGGTCACTCTTTTTTTTCATTGCTTCATGGCTATCATTCGAAAGTTTTTCAAAACCGGCGTGTATTTCTTTGCTTTCATTACTCAGTGCAATTGAGTTCTGTATGGCTAATTGTTTTTTTCCTTTGTCATACACATCAAAGACATCTGTTTTAATGCTGTTGCGCCAAGCTTCTGTCCGCTTAATCAATGCCTCGAATTCTTCATTTGAATCAATACTTCGAATCGTCTCTTCATACCCCATTGCAAGAGTAGTATAGTCCTCGAAAACGCCTTTGAGGGGAGCACTTCCGGATAATAAATAGCCTCTCACTGCTCCAAGTCGTATTGGAAATGAAGCCGATACTTTATCGTATGCGGTTAATAGCTGCAATTCCTCGTTCACCATTTGCTCAATCTCTTTATTTACTTTTTTATTCGTATAGTAAATGAAAGAGCTATAGATTGCAGTGAAAATAATGGAAACTGCAAAACCAAATAGGATTTTCTTTCGAATGCTGTCTAATCTTATAAACGTCTTCAAGTTGCACACCTCTTCTAGTTGATTAGTAGCAATTATACCTTATGAACTAGTTAGCAAGAATTGGTCTATAGTCGTAATTATAAAACTAAACAACTGTTTAGGGGAAAAAGATATGAAACTAAAGGTTTATATGATGGAGGTTTATGCGAATCTCTTATGTTTTTATTTTGCACGTCATTAACATACGCGTGCCTTAAAAACATGTTATCCGAACGATAGCTTTCTTTTCATAGATGAATCCACTAGTAGAGCGAAATACTTCATTCCATAAAGCAATAGCGACAATAAACGCAAAAAAGCCCTTCCCAACACAGGTGGGAAAGGGCTTTGCAATCATTCAAGAGTAACGTTCGAGAACTGAGTTGCACGATGCGCGCCTTTAAAATCTTATTTTTTACATGCTTTCATACGTGGATCACGTGTAAGCAATCCTGCTAATGTCAATTTCCCCGGAAATCAGTTTCTACAGTAAGTAGAGCCGTACGTTACCGCTTCGGTTCATAATCAAGCATTTGGAACATTTCTTGTCGTTCTTGAGTGGTTAAGTCACGCCATTGACCGACAGGCAAATTGCCCAAGTGAATATTCATAATGCGCGTACGTTGCAAGCGTCTGACGTTGTAGCCGAGAGCCGAGCACATGCGGCGGATTTGGCGATTTAAGCCTTGTGTTAGTGTGATGTTAAATTTGCGCGGCCCTAATTGTTTTACTTTGCATGGTTTTGTTCTGGTATCTAAGATTTCTACGCCAGCTTCCATCTGTTGAATGAATTCCTTTGTAAGTGGACGGTCGACAGTGACGATATATTCTTTTTCATGACCGTGTTCCTCGCGCAAGATTTCATTCACAATGTCGCCGTCATTCGTGAGAAGTAATAGTCCGTCAGAATCTTTGTCGAGACGGCCGATATGGAAGATGCGAAGTGGGTGATTCACAAAATCGACGACGTTTCCTTCGATATGGCGCTCCGTCGTGCTTGTGATGCCAACGGGTTTGTTGAGCGCGATGTAGACAAGTTGCTCCTCAGTTTTGACGAGCTTGCCATCCACATGCACTGTGTCTCCCTGTTCCACTCGGCTGCCGAGTTCTGCGGGTTGACCATTAATTGTCACACGTCCGTCTTCGATCCATTTATCGGCACCACGTCTTGACACGATACCGGCTTCGCTTAAGTATTTATTAATTCGCATAGATTGTCACCTTTTTCAAGATTCATTTTCTATATTGTACCGCTTGCAGAGGGGTTATACAAAGTCGGGGCATTGCATATCTTATTGGGTGGTTGACAAGTGACTGCGTGAATAGTAAAATAAATACAACTTTTTTGTTCGGGATAGGTAGAGGTGCCGGGAGCGGTGCCGCCTAAGAACAGATGAGCCGAGTTGAGAAGAGCATAGCTGAGAAAATTGTTGAATAAGAGGAGTAGCATCGGATACGCGTATTTAGAGAGTCAGTGGGTGGTGCAAACTGATTCGCGGCCGATGTGAATGGACTTATGAGAGCTGCTTGGAAATTTCTGTTTCCAGGTGGACGCTGTTCCCGCGTTACGGGAAGCGTCTTTTTTAGACGCGCCGAGTGGAAGCTTATTTTCGTATGGCTTCAAATTGAGGTGGCAACGCGGGACTCCGGTCTTCGTCCTCTGCAATTGGACTAATCTGTCCAATTGCAGAGGACTTTTTTGCGTTTAGAGCAACGGTAGAGTCGCCCCGTTTGCATTGGGGAATTGTGTGTGAATTGTGTGGGGGACTGGCACCGATAACGTGGGTGGAAGGACCTAAAATGGTCATTAGAATTGTGAAAGTGATCGATAGACTCCCGGAAATGATTGATAGAACCTGGGAAATGATCGATAGCAGTCGTTTTCGAGTGCGAAGCCCTGCTGTGATGGGGACTGACACCAAAAATAGGAGAAGAGGAGAGATGAGGATGGAGCAGATGAGTTTGAGGGTAAAGAGGCGGAAGGTTGAGGGGGATTCGTTGACGCCGGTGTTGATTTTTAGGCGGTTGAAGGGGCGTTGCCGGTTTTTGTTGGAGAGTTCTTCGCAGCATGAGGGGGCGGGGCGGTATTCGTTTATTGGGGTTGATCCGGTGAAGGCGTATCGTGGTTCGGCTGTGAAGCTAGAGGAGGTTGTGTATGCGACGGGGAGGACGTATACGCATGAAGGGGATTTGTATACGATGCTCAAACGGTTGATGCCGCGGATTGCGGAAGAGGGTGACTATCCATTTACGGGCGGGGCTGTTGGTTATGTCGGGTATGGCGCGGCACAAGAGGTGGATGCAGTTCGTGGGGAGTTGCCGGATGTAAATTTCAATGTTTACGACACGGTCATCATCTTTGATCATTTGTTAAATGACGTGACATTGCTGCATACGGAAATTCATGCTGAATATGGCCAGACGGATTTAGAAGCGCTCGAGAAATTGATTACGACGGGCGACGTAGAGGAAGAAAGAGGGGTTTCGGTGTCGGATTATCGGTACACCCTGTCTCAACAGCAATTTGAGGATCGCGTCCGTCAAGTGCAAGCGTATATCGCTGCGGGAACGGTTGAACAAGTTGTATTGTCGCGCAAGTTGGAAGCAGATATCGAAGGCGATCCATTCGCGCTCTATCGTAAGTTACGAAAGCAAAATCCTTCGCCATATATGTATTACATGGAATTTGATGATCATGTCGTCATCGGCGCATCGCCCGAAAGTCTTGTGAAGGTGACGAATGATCAAGTGGTGACGAACCCGATTGCAGGGACCCGGAGGCGTGGACGGACTACAGAGGAAGATATTGCACTTGAAGAGGAGTTACGGAACGATCCGAAAGAGTTGTCCGAGCATGACATGTTAGTCGCAGTCAGTGAAAAGGAATTGCAGACAATTTGTGATCCTGCAAGTGTCGACGTATCCAACTACTTGCAAACGGTCCGGTATGAACATGTCATGCACCTCGTGTCGGAAGTGGAGGGCACATTAGCACCTGGGCGTCACGCACTCGATGCCCTGAAGGCGACATTGCCGGCAGGAACGGTGACAGGTTCGCCGAAAAAGCTTGCGATGAATATTATTTCACAATTGGAAGAGGAACCGCGTGGCATTTATGGAGGGGCTATCGGCTACATTGGTTTAAACGGCAATATTGATTTTGCGTTGACAATTCGGACGATGCTCGTCAAAGACAAGAAAGCGTTTGTGCAAGCTGGAGCAGGTATCGTGGAAGCGTCAATTCCTTCATTGGAGTATAAAGAAACCGTGAATAAAGCCCGTTCGCTGTTGGAAGTAGTGAAATGAACAAAGGGAACACAATTCGTATAGGAACAGGTCGATGACAGTTCTTTGATCGAAAATCTGCATGAAAATGAATAAAGAAAAGTCTTAAAGAAATGATGAGTCCAGTTTAGAAAAGCAGAGGAGAGATGAGTGTGAAAAAGTATATAGAAATAGTAAATGAAGGTCGAAACTTACTATACGGCGAGATGATAGAAGCGGCGCAACAACTATTTAGTGGAGAAGCAACTGATGAGGATATGACCCGCTTTCTTGTAGGATTAGCGAACAAAGGAGAAACGGCATCGGAAGTGGCGGCACTTGCGACGGTCATGACGTCTCATGCATTGCCAGTTGACGTGCCGCAAGCGCGGTATTTGGACAATTGTGGAACGGGAGGCGACGGTTCGAACTCATTTAACATTAGTACAACAGCAGCGTTCGTTCTAGCGGGTGCTGGCGTAAAAGTCGCGAAGCATGGCAACCGTAAGATTTCCAGTGCGGCGGGCAGTCATGATGTGCTCGATGCGTTAGGCATTCACGCGCGTTTTAACACAACAGAGATGGCGGACTTGCTTGAAGCGGAAGGAATTACGTTTTTATTTGCCCCGGTTGTCCACCCGAAGATGAAACGGATCGGTGAAATTCGAAGACGAATTGGCAAGCCAACGATTTTTAATCTCGTCGGCCCGCTGACAAATCCGGTTTCGCTACCGACACAATTCACAGGCATTAACCGACCAGACTTCATAATGGACTATGCGTCTGTACTGCGCATGCTTGGCAGGGAACGAGCAATTGTCATGTCAGGTGCAGGTGGGATGGATGAAGCTTCACTTGCCGGGCAAAATTCGTTTGTCCTGTTGGATAAAGGCGATTTAATTCCTTTTTCTTTAACCGCAGAGGAGGTTGGGTTGAAATACGCACATCCTTCTGCGATTCGCGGAGGAACCGCTGATGAAAATGCAGCGATGATCCGCTCCATATTAAATGGGGAACGCGGGCCGCGATTTGACACAGTCGTATTGAACGCAGGTTTAGGTCTTTTTGCAAATGGGTTAACAGACACAATCCGTGAAGGGGTGGACGTAGCGACAGATAGCATTGTCAGTGGTCATGCACGACGGAAACTGGAAGCAGTCGTTGCATATAGCGAACAAATCGGACGGGAGGTGTCCGTGTGATGACGATATTAGACGAAATATTGAGCGTGAAGCGGCTTGAGGTAAAGCAATTGTTGATGAATGAACAGGATGTTTCCCGTGAAACAATTTTGAAGAGACCCTCCCTCTTTAACGCATTAAAAGACGCAAAAAAACTTCAAGTCATTGCAGAAATTAAACGCGCTTCCCCGTCGAAAGGTCTCATAGCGGAAGGGGCGAATCCAGTAGCACAAGCGAATTTGTATGAAAAGGCAGGCGCTGCTTGTATTTCAGTACTCACCGATTCAACGTTCTTTAAAGGTTCTATGAACGACCTGGCTGCAGTTGCTGAAACGGTTAGACTACCACTGCTTTGCAAAGATTTTATCATTCATGAAGTACAAATCGACCGAGCAATTCAAGCAGGCGCATCAGTCGTTTTGCTCATTGTCGCTGCACTTGACGATGTGACGTTACAACGTCTCCACCGTTATGCGACAGAAGGAGGACTCGACGTGTTAGTCGAAGTACATGATGTGCAGGAGTTGCAACGAGCGCTTGCGATAGACGCAAAAATTATTGGCGTTAATAACCGTGATTTGCGGACATTTGAAGTAGATTTAGCAAGGACGGAAGAAGTGGCAAAACAGTTTCCGTTCGATGAAGATCGGGTGTTCATTAGTGAGAGTGGCATCTTTAACGAGGAAGATGCGAGACGCGTGGCAACAGCAGGTGCATGTGCAGTTCTAGTGGGTGAATCGTTAATGCGCAGTGCGTCTGTTCATGCATCCATCCAGTCGTTGCAAGTACCGAAAGTAGGTGTGCTGTCATGACGAAAGTGAAAATTTGCGGATTGATGGAAACTGAGCATGTTGAAGCGGCGGTTGAAGCGGGTGTGGATGCGGTCGGATTCGTGTTTGCACCAAGCAGACGCCGTGTCGCGATTGCGCAAGCAAAAGAACTGGCAAGATCGGTCCCTGAGCATGTGTTGAAAATCGGTGTTTTTGTGAATGCGACCGTGGAAGAGTTGGTGTTTGCGTATCGAGAGGTTCCTTTGGATATTGTGCAATATCACGGGGAAGAATCTGCCGAATTTATCCAACGTGTAGGACTTCCTTCTATTAAAGTAGTAGCAGTGCGTGGTGCTGATGATGTGATGGATGTGAGGGAAGCTAAAACGGATTTTGTGTTGGTGGATGCGCCGGGTATAGAGTTCAAAGGCGGTAGCGGTAAGGTGTTTGACTGGAGCTTGTTGAAAGGTGAGTTGCCGAAGGAACGTATGATTGTGGCGGGCGGTTTACATGCGGGCAATGTCCGGGATGCAATTCGGCAAGTGCGACCTTTCATGGTGGATGTGTCAAGTGGAGTGGAGAAGGACGGACGAAAAGATGCATCTTTGATACGCGAGTTTATTCGTGTAGTGAAAGAGGAGGAGAGTTGAGGATGGTAATGGAGATGAGGAAAGGCAGATATGGAAAGTTTGGCGGGCAGTATGTACCGGAGACGTTGATGACGGCTTTGCTCGAACTGGAGGAAGCGTATGAGGATGCGAAGAAAGATCCACGGTTCCAAAAGGAGTTAGACGGTTATTTACGCGATTTCGTTGGACGCGAAAACCCATTGTATTTTGCGGAACGTCTGACAAAATTGGTCGGAGGTGCAAAAATTTTCTTGAAGCGTGAGGATTTGAACCATACGGGTGCTCACAAAATCAACAATTCGCTTGGGCAAGCATTGCTAGCAATCCGCATGGGTAAAAAGAAAATCGTTGCAGAAACGGGGGCAGGTCAGCACGGGGTGGCAACTGCGACTGCGTGTGCGCTCTTTGGCTTGGATTGTGTCGTGTTCATGGGAAAGGAAGATATTCGGCGACAAGCGTTAAATGTCTTTCGAATGGAGTTGCTCGGGGCGAAGGTCGTATCGGTCGACAAAGGAGCAGGAACGTTGAAGGATGCGGTCAATGAAGCGCTTCGCTATTGGGTAGCACATGTTGAGGATACGCATTATATATTAGGGTCTGCGCTTGGTCCACATCCGTTTCCTGAAATTGTCCGTGACTTCCAACGAGTGATCGGCGTTGAGACACGAAAGCAAATTGTCGAGAAGGAAGGGAGGTTGCCAGATGCTGTTGTCGCATGCATCGGAGGCGGCAGTAATGCAATTGGCATGTTCCATCCGTTTATTGACGATGAGGAAGTTGCGCTGTACGGAGTGGAAGCTGCAGGAAGCGGTATTACGAGTGGTATGCATGCGGCTGCCATTGCAGATGGAAAGGAAGGCGTACTGCATGGGGCGTATATGTACGTGCTTCAAGACGACGATGGGTTTATCCAGGAGGCGCATTCGATTTCAGCGGGGCTCGACTATCCTGCGGTTGGACCGGAGCATTGTCATTTGCATGACAGAGGACGCGTAACGTATTCAGCTGTAACGGACGTAGAAGCTTTGGAAGGCTTACAAACATTGGCGAAAACTGAAGGGATTATTCCTGCGCTAGAAAGTGCACATGCGGTACAGTTTGCGATTGGTCTAGCCGAAGGAATGTCTAACGATGAAATTGTCGTCATTTGTTTGTCGGGCAGAGGCGATAAAGATATGCAAACAGTGCGTGAAGCATTAGGGGGTGTAGCAAAATGAAGACGTTAGAAAAGCGGATTCGCACAACTGTGCAACAAGGCAATAAAGCGTTCGTGCCCTATATGATGGCGGGTGATGGTGGATTGAATGTGTTGAATGATCGCCTACTCTTCCTACAAGAAGCGGGTGTGACGGCGATTGAAATCGGCATTCCGTTTTCAGATCCGGTTGCTGATGGCGAGACGATTCAGCAGGCAGGAGAGCGTGCGCTTGCAAATGGGGTCACGTTGCGGAAGGTGTTGGATACATTAGAAACCCGGTCTCACGATGTGCACGTTCCTCTTGTCATCATGACGTATTTGAATCCAATTTTGGCATATGGAATCCGAGAATTTATCGCTCGATGTAGCGAGGTTGGCATTAAAGGATTAATTATTCCGGATTTACCGTTGGAAGAGAACGTTCCGTTTGTGAATGAGTTGAACGAAACGGATATTGCATTGATTCCCCTTGTTTCCCTCACGAGTTCTGCGGATCGGATCGCGAACATCGTTTCACAGGCAGAAGGGTTTGTGTATGCAGTGACCGTAAACGGCATTACGGGTATCCGCAATGCGTACGATGAAACGTTAGTTCAACATTTACAACAATTGAAAGCGTCAAGTCCTGTGCCGGTACTTGCCGGATTTGGCATTTCAACTGCTCGCCAAATTGAAGCATTCGGTGCTTGTACCGATGGCGTCATCGTCGGAAGTGCGATCGTAGAGGCGTTTCATAGAGGCGACGAGCAATTCATAAAAGAGCTTGTACAATCCAGTACTTCAATTCGTTCGCTGTCTTGACTGTTTGTAACATAAACGTAATAGTCCGAATTGAAACTTTAGATGCCTTTGCCACGTACATATAGCAAAGGAGTTGTGCGGCATGAACATGGAGATGATTCGGCATGAAGTGGAAACGACCTATGACAAAGTGAAATCCTTGGCGGGATGGAGTGTTGATAAGAATGTGGTGTTAACAATTACGTCTTATTACGTGACTGTGGGTAGAGAATTCAATGCAATCAATTTCAGCTGTGCACTTGAAGCGTTAAAGTCGAGAGCGGGTTGGTTTTCGCCATTGCGTGGGAATCTCTTGCCGATGATGGCGGCATTTTTAGCTCAATCGGGTCCGTCCATAGAAGAAGAGGCCGACCGGTTGATGGAAAAACAACGTGTGTTGAAGCAAGCAGGCTTCCGTAATACAATCCATTCTTACTTAGCCGCCCTACTGATGGACAATGAGCCGTCGACATTTGCGGAAGAAGCCGAACGGGCAAAGCAATTATATGACGCGATGAAAAAACAGCACTTCTTTCTCACGTCCGATGATGATTATGCGTATGCAATGCTGCTCGGCAAGAAAAAGGAAAGTCCCGAATTACATGCACAGGCGATGCGGGACTATTATGATGCACTTCGTGAGAAAGGCTTTAAAGCGGGGAATGAACTGCAATGGTTATCGCAAGTGATGACGTATATGGATATCCAGTTCGATCCGCTTCGCGTGGACAGAGCAAGCACCTTATTTGAAACGCTTCGTAAACAGTTAAAAGCAAAACCGGTTCATTATCCGATGATCGGGTTTCTGACAGTGTTTGAAGTACAAGATGAAAAACTACAAGAAATTGTTATGCTGGCGAAACAATTGGAGCAGTCGAAGCGTTTCAAATGGAACCGGGAAATGGCGCTATCGGTAGCAATCGGTCATGTGACCCATCAATTGACCGAAGATCCCCAACAAATGAGCATTAGTCTAGCAGCTTCGATCGAAATGATCTTGCAAGCACAACAGGCCGTTATGGCGACGACAGTGGCTGCTGTTGCGGCATCTTCTGCTGCAAGTTCGTCCAACGGATAATTGAAGAAGCACTGTCATTGAACAGGAGGTAGGTCGTTAGTTTGGCTAACGGCTTTTCTTCCTGTTTTTAATTGGGAAAAAGGTAAATTAGTGAAAAAGTTTTGTTCCAATAAACCTATTAGAAAACGCTTACATATCAACGATTATAACGAGTTTGATACATTGGAAATAAAATAAGATTTTGATATTCTAAAAAAACAGTATTGTCAGCACGATTCTGTTGTAGTATATTAGGTTCAATAACTGTTGATTAAATCTGAAAATTGGTTATTCGCAACTGTGTTTAATTGTAAGGAGGAAGTTCATTGAAAAACCCGGTATTGGAAATAAAAAATCTCCGTACATCATTTAGCATCAAAGGTGATTACTATGCGGCGGTTGACGATGTTTCCATAACAGTTCACGAAAATGAAGTTGTTGCAATTGTAGGGGAATCGGGTTGTGGAAAGAGTGCACTGGCACTTTCAATAATGGGGTTACATAACCTTAAAAATACAAAGCTAGAAGGCGAAGTTAATTTTGGAGGCCGCAATCTCCTGTCGCTCTCCCGTTCTGCTATGGATAAGGTGAGAGGTAAAGACGTCGGGATGATTTTCCAAGACCCGATGACCGCTTTGAATCCGCTTGCAACAATTGGTAGACAGATAGAAGAACCTATGGATTACCATATGAAACTATCTGCTGCAGATAAGAAAAAGCGCACACTTGAACTTCTTCGTCGAGTGGGTATTAAAAACGAACAACGCGTCTATGAGCAATATCCGCATGAATTATCAGGAGGGATGAGACAACGTGTCGTCATCGCCATCGCACTTGCTTGTGACCCTGTATTACTTCTCGCGGATGAGCCGACGACTGCCTTGGACGTTACAATTCAAGCTCAAATTATGGACTTGATGAAAGAGCTCCAGAACCAAATGAAAACAGGCATCATCCTCATTACCCATGACTTAGGCGTCGTTGCTGAGATGGCGGACCGTGTTGTCGTCATGTATGCAGGGGAAGTTGTCGAAATCGCTGACGTAAAGGAATTGTTCTCAAATCCATTACATCCGTATACGCGATCGCTATTAAACTCAATTCCTTCCAATTTGGAGTCGAAAGAGAAATTGCATGTCATCGACGGAATCGTTCCATCCATTCAAAACCTTGACCGTACAGGTTGCCGTTTTGCGCCAAGGATTGCCTGGATTCCTGAAGATGCACATGAAGAAAGACCGGAAATGCATGAAGCGAAGCCGAATCATTTTGTGAGATGCTCATGTTACAAAACGTTCTACTTTCCGGAGGACAGAGTAGGAGAGAGAGAATATGTCGCTACTGAAAGTGAATGATTTAAAAATTCATTACCCGATTAGAGGCGGTTTTTTCCGTCGTGTCGTCGATCACGTAAAAGCAGTCGATGGTATTAGTTTTGAATTACAACCAGGTGAAACGTATGGCCTAGTAGGAGAGTCGGGCTGTGGAAAAACCACTTCAGGTAGAGCGATTATCGGCTTGAACGAAGTGACAGCTGGTGAAATGCTTTTCGAAGGGAAAGATTTGGCCCAGATGGGACGTTCGGAACGCCGTAAATATACGAAGGATATTCAAATGATCTTCCAAGATCCGTATTCGTCTTTGAATGGTCGGAAGAATATCTTGAGTACGATTGCAGAACCGTTACGAAATTTTGAACGGTTATCGCCAAAAGAAGAGTTGCTACGCGTACAAGAACTAGTGGCACGAGTCGGATTGGCACCTGAGTCCATTTACAAATACCCGCATCAGTTTTCGGGCGGACAACGTCAGCGTATCGGAATTGCACGTGCTTTGGCGTTAAATCCAAAATTAATCATTGCGGATGAGCCCGTTTCAGCATTGGATGTTTCTGTACAAGCTCAAGTATTGAATTTCATGCAAGAAATTCAAGATGAATTTAACTTGACGTACTTATTCATCTCGCATGACTTAGGAATTATCCAACATATGTGTGACCGAATCGGTATTATGTATCGCGGACGTTTCGTTGAAGAAGGGACCGCATCTGATATTTACAACAACCCTCAACATGTGTATACGAAACGACTCATTGCAGCGATTCCGGAGATGAATCCTGAAAAACGTTTTGAAAAGATGCACTTGCGTCAAGCAATCAACCAAGAATACCAAACTGAATATAGCAGTTACTTTGATAATGATGGACGGATGTTCGATTTGAAGAAGATTTCAGATTCACATTCGGTCGCCATGCAGTAAGGGGGATGAAGTGAAATGTTAAAGTTTATATTACGTAGAACATTGCTCATGATCCCGCAACTCATCCTTCTCAGTATTATCATCTTCATGCTGGCGAAAATGATGCCGGGTGATGCGCTTACAGGATCATTCCAAGGAAATCCGGATGTTTCGCAAGAACATTTAGAAAAACTACGTGAAAAAGCGGGGCTAAATGATCCTTGGTACGAACAATATGGAAGATGGCTTGGTAATGCGGTGACGGGTGATTTCGGTATGTCATACGTTCACTCGCAAAAAGTGACGCATTTGCTCGCAGGGAAAGTGGAAAATACGTTGCTGCTTGCTACCTTCACATTAATTGTTACTTATTTAATTGCCATTCCGCTTGGCATAGTGGCAGGTCGTTGGACAGATTCTTGGGCGGATAAAGCAATTGTTACGTATAACTATTTTGCGTTTGCAACGCCACTGTTCGTCTTTGCATTGCTAATGATGTTCTTTTTCAGTTTCGTTTTGGATTGGCTTCCGTACGGAAATAGTGTTGACGTACGATTAGAGGCGGGTACGTGGGATTATTATGTCAGTAAAGCGAAGCATCTAGTGCTACCAGTATTATCCGGTTCAATCTTATTAACTTATAGCACAATTCAATATTTGAGAAATGACATTATCGATCAAAAATTGAAAGATTACGTGAAAACAGCCCGTGCAAAAGGTGTGCCTGAAGGCAAGGTGTATACACGACATATTTTACGTAACTCACTTTTACCGATCGCAGCATTTTTAGGTTTTGAAATTACTGGTTTAATATCTGGATCGGTCTTTATTGAAACGATCTATAGTTACCCTGGACTTGGATATCTTTTCATTCAGTCAATTTCGACGCGTGATTTCACCGTTGTAACAGCACTTGTAATGATTTCGGGAGCTGCTGTTATTATCGGAACGATGCTATCGGATATTATTTTAAGCATTGTCGATCCGCGAATTCGTATTGAATAATGGAAAAGAAGGAAGAGGAGGGGAATGGATATGAAAGATACAGTCGTCTTAGACGAAAAACAACTCATAGCGAGAGAGAAGCTAAATAATCCTTCATTGCTGAAGACGATTTGGCGTGAAATAAAAAATGACAAAATGGCATTAGGTTCATTAATAATATTAACAATTATTGTACTAACTGCTTATATATCACCCTTATTCATTGACCAGTTGCAATTGAAGCGAGTGAATTTCCTAGCTACATGGAAACCGCCTTCCGCAGAACATTGGCTTGGTACGGATGATGGAGGACGGGATGTATTCGGGCAATTGTTGTTAGGTACACGTAACTCATTTACAATCGCGATTTTTGTAACATTAATTTCTGGAGTTTTTGGTCTGACATATGGACTAGTCGCAGGCTATTACGGTGGTAAGATCGATAATATATTGATGCGAATTTTGGAGTTTTTAATGGTTCTACCATCATTAATGTTCATTATTGTTTTCGTAGTAATTGTACCGAATTATACGGTATTTTCATTCATCCTCATTATGGGTGCATTCGCTTGGTTTGGAAAAGCAAGGTTAATCCGTTCCAGGGCATTATCTGAAAGGGAGCTTGACTACATCAATGCTTCCAAGACGTTGGGAACACCGAGTTGGAAAATTATGTTTTTTGAAATGTTTCCAAACTTAAGTTCACTCGTCATTGTCAATATGACACTTACGCTTGCAAACAATATCGGGTTGGAGACGGGCCTTACGTTCTTAGGTTTCGGTTTACCTACTGGTACATCTTCGCTAGGAACGCTTATTGCGTACGCGAGAACTCCAGATGTTGTGCAAAATAAGTGGTGGGTATGGTTACCTGCAGCATTGCTGATTTTAGTAATGATGCTGTGTATAAATTACATCGGGCAAGCGGTGAAACGTGCGTCTGATGCAAGGCAAAGATTAGCCTAAAAAAAAGGGGAGGTAATACAAATGGCAAAGAAGCAGTTTTTGCTACTTGCAAGTCTCTTACTAGTGCTCAGCGTATTTTTAGCTGCATGTACGGGTAAAGACGAGAAAGACGGTGCTGGAGAAAAAGAGCCAGCAAAACCAGACACAGAAGAAACAGATGGCGGCGATGACGAGCCAGCAGAAGAAAATCCAAACGCAGGTCTAGATTTCCCATTAGAGGTTTCTAACAAAGCCGAAGCAATGGAAGATGGAGAAATGACAGTTGCTATGGTAACTGACACTCCATTCGAAGGAACGCTTAGCCGTGTGTTCTATAAAGGAACATTTGACGCTGAAATCATTAGCTATTTTGACGAAAGTCTTCTAGCGACAGATGGTGACTATTTAATCACTAACGACGGTGCAGCTGAATATGAACTTTCAGAAGATAACAAAACAATTACATTGAAAATTAAAGACGGTGTGAAATGGCACGATGGCGAGCCTGTAAAAGCAAGTGACCTTCTTTACTCTTACCAACTACTTGGTCACCCTGAATACACAGGAACTCGTTATACATTCATGATTGAAAACGTTGAAGGTATGCCTGCATACCATAACGGTGAAACAACAGAAATTTCCGGTATTAAAGTATCCGAAGATGATAAAGAAATCTCCATCACGTATACAGAAGCAACTCCTTCTGTTATGTCCGGTATTTGGGCAGCTCCAACACCAAGACATCACATTGGTGACGTAACAACTGGTGAAGTGACAATGGAAGAAATCGTTACTTCAGATAAAATCCGTGTTAACCCAATCGGTTTCGGTCCTTACAAAGTAGCTAAAATTGTTCCAGGTGAATCTGTTCTTTATGAGCGTTTCGACGACTACTGGAGAGGTAAACCAGCTCTTAAACAATTGGTACTAAAAGTAGTAAACTCTGCAGCAATTCTTGAAGCGTTGAAAAAAGGCGATGTGGATTTAGCTTCAATTCCAGTTGATCAATACGAAAAAGCAAAAGAAATCGGCAATATCGAACTTCTTGCAGATATTGACACTGCTTACACGTACATTGGATTCAAACTTGGTAAGTGGGACGATGAAAAGAAGGAAAGTGTAACAGATCCTAATGCTAAGTTGGCTAACAAACTTGTTCGTCAAGCAATGTGGTATGCAATGGATAACGAAACAGTAGCGAAAGAATTGTACCACGGTCTTCGTTTCCCAGCGACAACGCTAATTATCCCAGTATTCTCTAGTTTCCATGATTCAAGTATTGAAGCGCCAAGCTACGATAAAGAAAAAGCAATCGCTCTTCTTGACGAAGCTGGATATGTGGATGTAGATGGCGATGGTTTCCGTGAAAACGATAAAGGTGAACCATTTGTTCTTAACTTCGCTTCTATGTCAGGTGGAGAAATTGCTGAACCACTTGCACAGTACTACATTCAACAATGGGGCGATGTAGGTATTAAAGTTCAACTTCTTGACGGGCGTCTACATGAGTTCAACTCTTTCTACGATATGGTAGAAGCTGACGATCCGAAAATCGACATTTACCAAGGTGCTTGGGGAACTGGTTCTGACCCAGATCCATCTGGCCTATATGGTAGAACAGCAGCATTCAACTACACGCGTTACACAAGCGAAAAGAACGATGAGCTTCTAAAAGCGGGTACATCATTAGATGCATTCGATGCTGATTTCCGTAAAGATATTTACAAGCAATGGCAAGAATTGATGGTTGAAGAAGTACCGGTTGCTCCAACTCTATACCGTTACTACTTAATGGGTGTTAGCGACCGCGTTGTTAACTACTCAATCCAACCAGGTGCTGAAAACGCACGTCCATGGAAATGGGGCGTATCTAAGTAATTCTTAGATACTCGTATTACAAAACCGTCATCCGGAAAACAGGATGGCGGTTTTATTTTTCTACTATCATATTGAAATATTCTCAAAAATTTGATAGAATTGAACTTATCAATTAGTCATACACCTAACGCTACAAAGGGAATTCAACATGGGGGAATGAAGATGAAAATATACGTATCTGTTGATATGGAAGGCATTACGGGACTGCCAGATTATACGTTCGTTGATTCAAGTCAACATAATTACGAGCGGGCAAGGCGGATTATGACGGAGGAAGCAAATGCAATTGTGCGTGCGGCGATCGGTGAGGGCGCCAAGAGTGTACTTGTTAATGACAGTCATTCGAAGATGAACAATTTACTAGTAGAGGAATTGCATCCGGATGCTGAGTTAATAACTGGTGGAATGAAAGCGCTTTCGATGGTAGAGGCGATGGAAGCATCATTTGACGGGGCTATTTTTGCTGGATACCATGCCAGAGCTGGTCAACCAGGTGTTATGAGTCACTCTATGATTTTTGGCGTTCGCACGATGTACATAAATGATGTAGAAATAGGGGAACTCGGATTCAATGCGTATGTAGCAGGTCATTTTGGGGTACCTGTCATACTGGTTGCAGGTGATGATTGTGCATGCAAAGAAGCAGAGGCGTTAATCCCGGGCGTTGTTACTGCGGCCGTCAAAGAGTCGATTACGCGATCTGCGGTGAAGACGCTTCATCCTAAAAAGGCGCACGCCTTACTAGAAGCGAAGACAGCAGAAGCAATTGCGAAACGGTCAACAATCCAACCACTTGTCCCTCCAGCCAATCCGACATTGCGCATTGAGTTCACAAACTACGGGCAAGCAGAATGGGCTGCACTTATGCCAGGATGTGAAATTGAACCGGGTACGACGATTGTGAAATTTGAAGCGAAAGATATTTTGGAAGCTTATCGTGCGATGCTCGTCATGATCGAACTGGCTTTACAAACGAAGTTCTGCTAAGGGGGAAGTTGAATGGGGATTTACATCGTTAAGCGATTTGCCATGATGGTCGCTACCATATTTATTATTGCAACGTTGACGTTCTTCCTAATGCACGCGATTCCAGGCTCACCATTTGACGAAGAACGTACATCGAATCCTACGATTCAAGCAAATTTAGAGAAGTTTTATAAGCTGGATGAGCCGGTCATCGTTCAATACGGACATTACTTAAAGTCTGTCGCTACATTTGACTTTGGACCATCCATCAAAAAACCAAATGAAACGGTGAATAGTTTGCTTGCAAGGGGGTTCCCGATTTCTGCTGAACTCGGTTTAATTACGATATTAGTAGCCGTATTGTCAGGGGTCACATTAGGCACATTAGCAGCACTTCGCCATAATGACATTATCGATTATATTGCAATGGCCTTTGCGGTAGTCGGAATTTCTGTTCCGAACTTCGTTTTGGCGACGTTATTAATTCAACAACTTGCTGTCACATGGGAGTTGCTTCCACCTGCCACGTGGAGCAGTCCGTTGCATATGGTGCTTCCAACATTGGCACTTGCCACGGGGCCAACAGCTATTATCGCTCGTCTCACCCGCTCCAGCATGCTAGAAGTGCTAACGCAGGATTATATGAAAATGGCGAGAGCAAAAGGGTTGTCTCCTGCACGAATTGTTATTAGACACGCACTGCGGAACGCATTAATGCCTGTCGTAACGATTATGGGAACGATGCTAGCGGGAATTTTGACAGGAACGTTCGTTATTGAAAAAATCTTTGCAATTCCGGGTATGGGAAAATACTTTGTAGATAGCATTAATAACCGGGATTATCCGGTCATTATGGGGACGACAGTGTTCTATAGTGCTTTTCTTGTGTTCATGCTATTTCTCGTCGATATTGTGTATGGGTTTCTCGACCCTCGCATCAAGTTGCATAAGAAAGAGGGGGAGGCATAATGGTCAATCATCAGCAACCTATGCATGTGCCAGATGAGTGGTTCAAACCGAAGGAAACGGATAAGGAGCAAGCAGAGTCCGTTGTTCGCCCGTCACTATCCTATTGGAAGGATGCATGGCGAAGATTACGGAAGAATAAAATGGCGATGGGTGGTTTAATATTTCTTATTCTATTAACCTTGTTCGCCATTTTTGCACCGATCTTATCCCCACACAATATTGAAACAACGCAATACGCGAACCAAAATCAGCCACCATCAGCAACCCATTGGTTTGGAACCGACGAGAAAGGGTGGGACGTTTTTACAAGAACTTGGTACGGCGCACGCGTATCGCTATTTGTCGGTGTAGCCGCAGCGTTGATTGATTTTTTTATTGGCATCATTTACGGGGGCATTAGTGGCTATAAAGGCGGTCGTACCGATTCGTTGATGATGCGAATCATTGAAATTTTATATGGACTCCCGCATTTGCTAGTGGTCATTTTGTTGATGGTCATTATGGGAGCAAGTTTGACGACGATTATCATCGCTCTCACAATTACCGGTTGGGTAGGGATGGCTAGGATCGTTAGGGGGCAAGTATTGCAAATTAAAAACTATGAATTTGTAACGGCCTCCAAATCATTTGGTGCGAAAACGCCAAGAATCATAAGGAAAAATTTATTGCCGAATACAATGGGGCCGATCATTGTCCAAATGACGTTGACTGTTCCGAGTGCCATCTTTGCAGAGGCATTTTTGAGCTTCCTCGGTCTAGGGATCGCGGCACCGTTTGCCAGCTGGGGTGTAATGGCGAATGATGCGTTGCCGGTCATCTTGTCCGGTCATTGGTGGAGATTGTTCTTCCCAGCGTTTTTCATATCGATGACAATGTTTGCATTTAACGTCCTCGGAGACGGTATGCAAGATGCGCTTGATCCGAAACTGAGGGGGTGATTCATTTGACTGAACAAAAAACAAATAAGCTAGGATCCACTGCAGTGGCGACAAAGCCACCGAAGAGAAAGAAAGTGTTCACTGAAACGATGCTGTCTGTCCAGGATTTATATGTGTCGTTCAAGACATTCGGCGGTGAAGTACAAGCATTACGCGGTGTCTCTTTCGATTTATACAAAGGGGAGACGCTTGCCATCGTCGGTGAATCAGGGTGTGGGAAAAGTGTAACAGCGAACACAATTATGGGGTTACTCCCTCATCCTGCTGGAAGAATAAAGAACGGTAGTGTCATCTTTAAAGGCCGCGATATAACGAAATTGGACAAAGCGGGCATGCGTAAAGTGCAAGGAGTCGACATTTCGATGATCTTCCAAGATCCGATGACTGCATTGAACCCGACACTTCAAATTGGCGAACAGTTAACGGAGGGCTTACGTACACATCAGAAAGTAAGTAAGGAAGAAGCACGAAAGCGGGCAATCGAATTGTTGGATGTTGTCGGCATTCCAAATCCTGAAGAACGGCTGAAGCAATACCCGCATCAGTTTTCAGGTGGTATGCGACAGCGAATTGTCATCGCCATCGCGCTTATCTGTGAACCGGAGTTGCTTATCGCCGATGAGCCGACAACTGCATTGGATGTAACAATCCAAGCGCAAATACTCGAGTTGTTCGAAGAAATACAAAGCCGCACGGGGGTATCGATTATTCTCATTACGCATGATCTTGGGGTAGTCGCAAAAATCGCCGATCGAATTGCTGTCATGTATGCAGGAAAGGTCATTGAAATTGGGGAAAAGCGAGAAGTGTTTTATTCTCCACAACATCCGTATACAAAAGGATTACTCGCTTCCGTACCGAGACTAGATTTAAAAGAAGAGGAATTGCAACCGATTGACGGGACGCCACCAGATTTGTTTGCACCACCGGTTGGTTGTCCGTTTACTGCAAGATGTCCATTCGCGATGGAAGTGTGCGATAAGGTGTATCCACCAACGACTACGCTCTCTGTCACACATCAAGTCGATTGTTGGCTGCAAGATGAACGGGCGAAAAATGTGTTCAGCTAAGGAAGCTGTCTAACAGATAAAAAGGGAAATTCACTTGGGATGGAAGTAGTGACTTGAGCGGCTTGCTATAGGGAATTGATTAGGGTTCACGCACATTCGTGCTTAACTATTCATAGACAAACAAAGGGGGCTTTTGTAATGAAAAAGTGGTTAACGTTTTTACTGATGGCGATGCTCGCGCTTGTTCTTGCGGCGTGTACTGCCAATAAGGATGCAGGCAAAGAACCAGATGAAAAGACAGATCCTGCACCTGAAACGGAAGAAGGAGAAGGGAAAGAAGAAACGGGAAGTGGCGAAAAAATCCTCTATTTGAACAATGGAGAAGAGCCAACGTCATTTGATCCGTCCATCGGGTTTAACGCTGTATCATGGAGCGCGCTGAACAACATCATGGAAGGTTTGACGCGTTTGGATGAGGATCATAAAGCGGTCGAAGCGACAGCAGAAAAAATTGATATCTCAGATGATGGCTTGACGTATACATTCACAATCCGTGAAAACGCAAAATGGTCAAATGGAGATCCAGTCGTAGCGGGAGATTTCGTCTTTGCATGGAAACACATGTTGAATCCTGAAACAGCATCACCTGCAGCTTTCTTGGCATACTTCATCGATGGAGCTGAAGCATACAATACTGGGGAAGGTTCAGCAGATGATATTGCAATTGAAGCAAAAGACGAGAAAACATTCGTTGTTACGCTAACGTCACCGAACGAAGCGTTCTTGAACATTATTACAAACCCAAGCTTTTTCCCGATCAATGAAAAAGTGGCAACTGCTGACCCGACTTGGCATACAGAAGCGGCTACATTTGTAGGGAATGGACCGTTCAAATTGTCTGCATGGGATCACGATGTAAGCTTTGAGTTTGAGAAAAACGAACACTATTGGGATGCAGCGGCTGTAAAACTGGATAAAGTGCATTGGGCAATGGTGAATGATTCAACAACCTCTTACCAAATGTACCAATCAAACGAGCTGGATGTATCCGGTGTGCCTTCTGAATTGGCAGATCAGTTGAAAGATAGCGATGAACTCCGTATTGATGACCAAGCAGGTTTATATTTCTACCGCTTCAATACATCAATGGAGCCGTTCCAAAACAAAAAGATCCGTCGTGCATTCGGTCTAGCTGTCGATCGTGATGAAATCGTAAACTTTGTAACGAAAAACGGTGAAAAACCAGCTCGTGGATTTGTCACGTACGGATTTATCGGTCCGGACGGGAAAGAATTCCGTGAATCGGTTGGTGACCTTGTTTCTTACGACCCTGAAGAAGCAAAACGTTTGCTAGAGGAAGGGATGAAAGAAGAAGGCTATACAGAACTTCCTGAAATCACGCTGTCTTATAACACAAGTGAGTCTCACCAAAACATTGCAATTGCGCTACAATCGAAATTTAAAGAAGTATTAGGTGTAGATGCGAAATTGCAACAAGTGGAAGGTGCGGTATTCCTATCTGAGCAAAAGGAATTCAAATACCAAATGTCCCGTTCTTCTTTCTTGCATGACTATGCTGACCCTGTCAACGCACTTGAGAGCTTCATCACGGGTTCGTCGATGAACCGTACGACATGGTCAAATCCAGACTACGACAAGCTCATCACAGATATTAAGAACGAAACAGATGAAAACAAACGTTGGGAGCTCTTACAACAAGCAGACAAACTTCTAATGGAAGAAATGCCTGTTTTCCCACTATACTTCTACAACCAGACAACACTTGAAAAGCCGGGCGTATCCGGAATCCTGCGTCACCCTGTTGGCTACGTCGACTTGAAATACGCGGATAAGAAGTAATCTTCAGTCGCGGTGTCCGTCATGGCGCCGCGATTTTGTCATTTATGTGAAGAATCGTCAGAATTGTGTTGGTGCCTGTCACCAAAGAAGGAGAGGGTTATGAGAATACGTCCTAAAAGACTTCAAAAAGGAGATACGATTGGTATTGTATCGCCAGCTAGTCCATCTGAGGAAGCTAGTTTACAACGTTCGCTGGAATTTTTGGAACAGCTCGGCTTGCAGTGGAAGTTTGGCAAGCATGTATACGATAAAGATGGGTATTTGGCGGGTTCGGATGACGACCGCCGCAAAGACTTGGAAGACATGTTTGCAGACCCAACGATCAAAGGCATTATTTGTGCAAGAGGTGGCTATGGAACGGCCCGCTTCACTGATCAGCTCGATTTACAGCTCATCGCGGAAAACCCGAAAATTTTCTGGGGGTACAGTGACATTACGTTTTTGCATACGGCAATCGGTCTGTACTCGAACATCGTCACGTTCCACGGCCCGATGCTTGCATCTTGCGTTGGTAAAGACACCTTCCATGAACTGTCGGGCAAAATGTTTCAACAGTTATTTGAACCAATGGAGTTACACTACACCGAAGACATTTCTCCATTAACGACAGTGAGCGGAGGGGTTGCGGAAGGCGAACTCGTTGGCGGGAACTTATCGTTACTCGTCAGTACACTTGGCACGAAATTCGAGCTTGAAACGTCCGGTAAACTATTACTCATAGAAGATATCGGAGAAGAACCGTATCGGGTAGACGGTCTCTTAAACCAGCTGCGGATGGCGGGCAAACTGGCGGACGTTGCAGGCATTGTAATTGGTGATTTTGCAAACACGGAGCCGAAAAAACAAACTGCACCTGTATCGCTTGATGCGCTATTTGACCACTATCTCGGAGACTTAGGGAAGCCCGTCGTGAAAGGTTTCAAAATCGGTCATTGCGAACCACACTTTGCTGTTCCGTTAGGCGTCCAAGCTCAACTCGATGCGAATCAGAAAACGTTGACAATCTTGCCGGGGGTGGACTAAATGCACATTCATTCCATCGAAACGATTCCCGTCGCCGTGCCGTTGACAAAACCATTCAAAACAGCACTCCGAACCGTAACAACCGCATACGCCATCTATGTCAAAGTGACAACGGACGACGGCCATACCGGTTGGGGAGAAGCGCCACCAACCCACGTCATCACAGGTGACTCACTTGGCAGCATCACATACGCCATTCAAGAAGTGATCACCCCTCAACTGCTTGGGAAGGATTTGCGGAATCGCGAGGAGATTTTTCGTTTGCTCACTGGTTCTATCGTCCGCAACACCAGTGCGAAAGCCGCCGTTGATATGGCCATTCATGACCTACTCGGTCAACTTGCAGGACTGCCGCTCTATCAACTACTAGGGGGATTCCGCAACGAACTTGAAACAGATTTCACAGTAAGTGTCAATGATCCGGCAGAAATGGCTGATGATGCTGAAAGATACATCAGCAACGGGTTCAATGTCTTGAAAGTAAAAGTAGGTATCGGTGACATTAGCGAAGACATTGCGCGAATCCGTGCCATCAGAGCGCGTATTGGTGATGGTCCTAAAATTAGGTTAGATGCCAACCAAGGGTGGAAACCGAAAGAAGCTGTCTATGCGATTGGTCAGATGGAAGATGCAGGACTGGCGATCGAATTGATCGAACAACCCGTACATGCTGACGATATCGATGGCCTTACATACGTGACAAATCATACGCTGACACCCATTATGGCGGATGAAAGTGTATTTTCTGCCAAAGATGCAAAACGCGTATTGGAACGAAGGGCAGCCGATTTGATTAACATCAAACTCATGAAATCAGGCGGCATCCATGAGGCGTTAAAAATCAATGCACTCGCTGAATCTTTCGGTGTGCAATGTATGGTTGGCAGTATGATTGAAACGAAGCTCGGCATCACAGCAGCAGCCCATTTAGCGGCGAGTCAACCGAACATTACGCGATACGATTTCGATGCGCCGCTTATGCTTGCAAAGGATATTGTGGGTGGTGGCATCGTCTATGAAGGACGACGGATCCACTTGCCAGAAAGTGCTGGTCTTGGACTACTACAGGCGGAAATGGATTGCATCGGGAAGGAGGAAATACAATGACGGAAATGACGGTGAATATGTATGCGTGCGCAGTTTCTGTTGCAACGGTTTGGACATCACCTGAGTCTGTAAGGGAACTGGACGCAGAAGGGGTATCGAACCCTGTTCAATTAAACAAATGGCTCGAAAAGCTCGTCTATGAACAACGGTTGGATTTATGTAATGCCAACCGAGTACAAACACAATTGTTATACGGTGAACCGGTCATTGTTGACGAAATTGTCTGCGAGTGGGCGAAAATCATTGCTGTTTGGCAACCGTCTAAAAAAGATCCACGTGGCTATCCAGGATGGGTACCTGTTGCACAATTAAAAAAAGCGGAACCACTGGAAGCAGCAGGCGGTTTTATCCGTATTGCCGTGCCGAAAGCGCAATTGTGGAGCTTGGATGGGCTGCCTGAACGAATCGTGCCGTTCAACACGATGCTTCCGCTAACGGACGAGCAGGAAGACCATTTTGTCGTGGACACGCCAGATGGAGAAGCGCTTGTTCGGAAAGAAGACATTGTGCGGGCTACTTCTGTCCATCAATTTCACAAACGTCCAGCTTCAGCAGCTGTGGACGAAGGATTAGCTTATTTGGACTTGCCGTATTTCTGGGGTGGTATGTCACCGTATGGGTATGATTGCTCAGGATTTACGTACAACATGTTGAAAGCTTGCGGCTATTTCATCCCCAGAGATGCGAGTGACCAGGCGGTAAACGGAGAGGAAGTGCCCCTTCATGAGCGAGAACGCTGGGAAAAAGGGGATTTGTTGTTCTTTGCGAACGATGAAGGGAAAGGGAATGTCCGTCACGTCGGGTTTTATTACGGGGACGATTTGCTGTTACATTCACCTTCAACAGGTTACTCCATTGAAGTCGTCCAGTTGGCAGGGTCGAAATTGGAGAAGGAGTTATGCGCAGTTCGCCGGTACGGGACTAGAGAGGGGGCAGATGTATGACAGATGTAATCCTATCCGTCAAAAACTTGAAACGTCATTTCGATATGGGCAAAGGGAAGACGTTGAAGGCAGTTGACGGCATCAGTTTTGATATTTTACGCGGGGAGACATTCGGGCTTGTAGGTGAATCAGGCTGTGGGAAATCGACGGCTGGTCGAACGATTCTTGGCTTATACAATAAAACCGATGGAGAAGTGTTATACGATGGGAAAAGCGTCCATGACATGACGGATAAAGAGCGACAACGGTTTTTGAAAGAGATGCAGATGATTTTCCAAGATCCTTATGCGTCTCTAAATCCACGGTCAACCGTCTATGAAATTATTGCAGAGCCGATGCAAATCCATGGGATGTTCAAGACGCAGAAGGAAATGCGTCAACGTGTCATCGAATTGCTGGAAGATGTCGGGTTGAACCGCGATCATGCGAACCGCTATCCGCATGAGTTTTCCGGTGGGCAGCGTCAACGAATCGGTATTGCCCGTTCACTAGCACTCGATCCTGAATTCATCATTGCGGATGAACCGATTTCCGCGTTGGATGTATCGGTACAAGCGCAAGTCGTCAAATTGCTACAACGTCTCCAAAAGGAGAAGGGGTTGACGTATTTATTTATCGCGCATGACCTATCGATGGTCAAATACATTTCCAGTCGAATTGGTGTCATGTACTTAGGGCATATGGTGGAGCTGACGACAAGCTCGCAGCTTTATGATAAACCGTTGCATCCTTATACAGAAGCATTGCTTTCTGCTATTCCGATACCAGATCCGGACATCGAGGAATCACGTGAACGGATTTTATTGGAAGGTGAGTTGCCAAGTCCAATCGATCCACCGTCTGGTTGTGTATTCCGGACACGTTGTCCGTATGCAATGTCGATCTGTGCCGACGTCAAGCCGAACTGGTTGGAAAAAGAGGAAGGGCATTTTGTCGCGTGCCATTTACATGATCCAGAAATGATGAAACGGTCAGATGCCGTGAAGGTAGCAGTCGGGTCGTCCTACTAATTAGGGCGGCTTTTTTGATTGGGCAAGATGTTGACAATTCCAAAAGAAGGCTAGGTCTGTACATGCGGTAGCATGGTAATTGCTAGCAATTAGTCCATTCGCGATTCATCAAAACACGCATGGAAGCTTTTTAGAACTATGCTAGATTCTATAACTATTGCCAACCAATTTTTAATATCTTATAATACTTGTGATGAGATTTTCCTCTACTACCTCTTTTGACCTGCATCCCTAGCCAGGTCCCAATCTATCGGACGTCTGTCCAACATTGCATGTTCATGCAAAACACAAAAAAGCTTTTAAAAATGAATAGTACGTTTGCGCAGGAGGCATACTTGTGTCTCTGGTTTTTTGAAATGTCAAAAAATAATACGTTGGAGGGATGGTTGTTGAAGTTATCACCAGTTGAACAGGAAAAGATGTTGCTGCATGTTGCGGGAGAGCTTGCGTTGAAGCGAAAGGAGCGAGGCGTGAAGTTAAATTACCCGGAATCCGTAGCGCTTATTAGTCATTTCATCATGGAGGGTGCGCGTGATGGCAAGACGGTTGCGCAGTTAATGAGTGAGGCGAAGCAAGTGCTTACGGTTGAAGATGTCATGGAAGGTGTCGGCGACATGATCAGCGATGTGCAGATCGAGTGCACGTTCCCAGACGGTACAAAACTTGTGACGGTACATAATCCGATTCAATAAAGGGAGGTTTTGTTTGTGATACCAGGAGAAGTGAAGACGGCTGAAGGGTTCATCGAAATTAATGTTGGACGTGAAGTGAAGACGGTGCGTGTGGCAAACACGGGGGATCGCCCAATTCAAGTAGGATCGCATTTCCATTTCATTGAGGTGAATCGATTTCTTGAATTTGATCGTGAGCAAGCAGTTGGGATGCACTTAAATATTCCTTCAGGTACTGCTGTCCGTTTCGAGCCGGGTGAAGAGAAGGAAGTGGAGCTTGTCGAGTTTGGTGGGAAGCGTCACGTCTTCGGCTTAAATCAGTTGACGGAAGGGTCAACGCATCATAAAGCGGAAATTATCGAGAAGGCATCTGATGGTGGGTTTAAAGGAGCTGACAGTTAAATGAAAGTGACACATGAACAATATGCAAAAATGTTCGGACCGACTGTGGGCGATAAAGTCCGTTTAGCGGATACCGATCTATGGATTGAAATTGAAAAGGATTATACGACGTATGGAGATGAAGGCGTTTTTGGCGGTGGGAAATCATTGCGTGTCTCAATGGGGCAGAACGGACAAAAAACGTCTGAGGACGGCGTGTTGGACTCCGTCATTACGAACGTCATGATTATCGATTATACAGGAATCGTCAAAGCGGATATTGGTATAAAGGACGGACGAATTGTCGGGATTGGTAAAGCAGGAAATCCAAATACGATGGACGGTGTCGACCAAGGGATGATTATCGGTGTCGGCACGGAAGTGTATGCAGGAGAAGGGTTAATTGCAACAGCAGGAGCGATTGACACACATATTCACTTCATCAGTCCGCAACAAGTGGATACTGCGTTGTTTGCGGGTACGACAACGTTCATTGGTGGGGGAACGGGCCCTGCAGCAGGCTCACGAGCGACGACAGTGACACCGGGCAAGTGGCATTTGCATCGTATGTTACAGGCGATCGAAGATATTCCGATGAATATCGGTCTCTTCGGCAAAGGCAGTGCATCCGTGCCGGAGCCACTTGTTGAACAAGTGCGTGCTGGAGCAATCGGCGTGAAGATTCACGAAGACTGGGGCGCGACACCTTCTGCGTTACATCAAAGTTTGACGGTAGCGGATGAGTACGACATCCAAGTGGCGTTGCATTCCGATACATTGAACGAAGCAGGCTTTGTAGAAAGTACGATAGAAGCGATTGGCGACCGTGTCATACACGTTTTCCATACGGAAGGTGCAGGCGGTGGACATGCGCCTGACCAATTGAAGATGGCGTCACTTCCGAATGTTTTGCCGGCATCGACGAATCCGACAAAACCGTTTACGACGAATACGATTGACGAGCATTTGGACATGCTCATGGTTTGTCATCATTTAAAACATGATGTAGCAGAGGATGTTGCATTTGCCGATTCGCGGATTCGTCCTGAAACAATTGCGGCCGAAGATATTATGCAAGACTTAGGGATTTTAAGTATTATGTCATCGGACTCGCAAGCAATGGGACGTGTTGGTGAAGTAACGATCCGCACATGGCAGACCGCGAATAAAATGAAACAACAGCGTGGTCCACTTCCGCAAGACGAAGGCAATGATAACGATAACTATCGCGTCAAACGATACGTAGCAAAATATACGATCAATCCTGCAATTGCCCAAGGGATTGCGCATGAAATCGGTTCCTTGGAAGAAGGCAAATTAGCGGACATCATCTTATGGGATCCTGCATTTTTTGGTGTGAAATCAGAGCTCGTCATTAAAGCCGGCGTGGCGGTCTATGCAATTACCGGTGACCCGAACGCTTCCATTCCGACACCACAACCAATGATGGGACGGAGAATGTATGGGTTCCATGGACAAGGTCCTCAAAATGTTGGCATGACATTCTTGCCTAAAATTGCTGTCGAAGAAGGATTACCTGAACAACTCGGCTTGAAGAAGATGATCGGTACGGTGAAGAATTGCCGGAATATCTCTAAAGCCGACATGAAGTTGAACAGTGAAATGCCAGTCATCGATGTCGATTCAGAGACGTATGAAGTGAAAATCGACGGTGAGTTGGCGACGTGCGAGCCGGTAAGTGTTCTTCCGATGGCACAGCGGTATTTCTTGTTTTAATGAACAATTAAAGATTGAGGCGGTACTGTTGCAGTTCCAGCGGGAGCTCGTTAAAAGATGACCTTCACTGAAATGCGTTCAGTACCAGCTCCATGAAAAGAGGCGAACAACATGTTAATCGAAAAAATAATTGGGAATATCGGCCGCACGGAAGAAATTGCGGGCAAGCAACTTGAGTGGGTAGAACTCGAGTGGGAAGAATTGAGCAAGCGGATTTTGCGTACGGAGACAACTGCAGGAACGGACATCGCATTACGCATCGACCAAGAAGAGCCGTTGCAATACGGTGACGTCCTCTATGAAGATGAAGAGCGTTGTATTGCGATTCGCACGAAGATGGAGCCGGTCATTGTGATCCGTCCAAAAGATATGGTGCAAATGGGCAAGACTGCATTTGAACTTGGCAACCGTCATACACCTGCGCTCATTGGTGAAAATGAAATTGTTGTCCGTGCAGATCACACGTTAGCGCCATTATTAGATGAAGTAGGTGTGGACTATGAGACAACCGAGCGTCGATTTACACAGCCATTCAAATACCGTGGGCACGCCCACTGATTTACAACTGCTTCGACTTCTGCAAATCCATGACTCCGCATTTCCAATCGGTTCCTATACGCAATCATTCGGTATGGAGACGTACATCCAGGAAGATTTGATTCGGACAAAAGAACAATTGATCACCTATTGCTCAACATATTTGTACCAAAATCTTGTGTATGGAGATGCACTACTTATTCAAGAAGCCCATTTTGCAGCACTGAATCGGGACACGGAGCGTCTTCTTCATTTGGAACAACTTTGTGGAGCTGTCAAGCTCGCAAAGGAGTCGCGTGATGCAAGTGTCAATATGGGGAGGCAGTTCATCCGAACAATTGCGCCACTCGTCGATGATCCATTTTTTGATGAATGGAAGGAGCGAATCCAGTCGAATGGCATAAAAGGGCATTATGCAATTCTCTATGGTATCTACTGTGCAGTGAATGCAATAGATGCCCATCATGCAGTGCTTTCCTATTTATTCGCCTCCGTCAACGGACTGATTCAAAATGCTGTACGGGCTGTTCCTTTCGGTCAAAATACAGGCGTGCAGGCCATGCATGCACTAGCAGAAGAAGTAGTCAAAGCAGCAACAACTGTTTCTACGTTAACGGAAGCAAATCTATGCAACAATGCGCTTGGCATCGAGTTAGCATCGATGAAGCACGAATATTTATTTTCGAGATTATTTATATCATGATAGCGAGGGATTTTTGAATGAAACCAGTACGAATTGGCATCGGGGGTCCGGTCGGATCAGGGAAAACATCACTAGTCGATCAGTTGACCCGCGCAATGCATACAGATTACAACGTTGCAGTCATTACAAACGACATTTACACACGTGAAGATGCGCAATTTCTTATGCGCAACGGCGTGTTAGAGGAAAACCGGATTATCGGTGTAGAAACAGGCGGATGTCCACATACGGCTATCCGTGAAGATGCGTCCATGAACTTTGCGGCCATCGACGAACTAAAAGAGCGTTTTCCAGACTTGGATATTATTTTTGTTGAAAGTGGCGGCGATAATTTATCAGCAACCTTCAGCCCGGAGTTAGTCGATGGTTACATTTACGTCATCGATGTGGCGGAAGGACAAGATATCCCGCGTAAAGGCGGTCCAGCTTTAACCCGTTCTGATCTATTATTAATTAATAAAACAAGCCTAGCTCCTCACGTCGGTGTTGACTTGGACGTGATGGACAGTGATGTGAAGAACATGCGGAATGGTCGTCCTTACGTATTTGCGGATGTGCGTTCAAAGAAAAACGTCGATCAGATCGTCAATTGGATTAAACATCATATGTTGCTTGAAAACGCAGAGGCGACAAGTGGTAAGTAAAGTTTCACGCATCAATCACCACGGTAAGCTGGAGATGGTGTTTGAACCGAGAAGAGGATTCACCCGCATGCCCCACGTATTTCAACAACCGCCTCTAAAAGCGAGCCGCGAATTGTATGAGGGGCACAATCCGATGGCGACCGTCTACATTATGGAGTCGTCTGGCGGAATGGTAGCTGCCGATCTGAATGACATCTCCATCGAATTGAAACCGGACAGTTCAGTGAGAATTATCCAACAATCGGCGTTAAAGATTTACCGCTCACATACAGGAGAAACGTGCATTCAGTCTATACGCGTACAAGTTGGAGAAAATGCACGGCTCGAATGGATGCCTGAAGTGATCATTCCATTTGCTGATTCAAAGTTTCAAATGGAGACGAACATTCACGTAGACAAAGGTTCCAAACTGCTTTGGGGAGAAATATTAGCACCAGGCAGAGAAAAGAGAGGGGAAGTATTTGACTTCACTTCTATGCAATCATCGATGAAGATCTATCATGAAAAAGAACTTGTCGCATTTGACGCCATTCATTTCACCCCAGAGACGATGCATTATGGACAACTGGGTATGTTGGAAGACGCGTTGTATATCGGCTCCATTTGGCTCGTGTCTGACACGGCAAAGGAGCTTGACTTACGTGCGATTCAAGAAGCAATGCAAGTCGGAGAAGGTTTACGGGCAGGCATTACACGACTAACAGGAAACGCGGTCCATTGCCGCTTCCTCGGCGTCGACCAATGGAAGCTGCAACAAGAAATGAAACGCGTCTTTTCAGACCTTGCAGCACGTATGTAGAACTTGTGGAGGATTCAATGAAGAAACAAACTATTGGCATCATCACCATCCTAATCGCTATTGCCCTTGTCGGTTGTGGGAAACAGAATGACAACGCGGCTGGCGTAAAAAAGAATCAGCTTATCTATGCTTCGGAATCTGAATTTGATGGTCTAAATCCAGTCCTTGAAGAAACGAATGTGGACGCACTTTTATTTCGCGGACTATTCCGCTTCAATGAAAATAATGAAGCAGTAAAAGACATCGCTGAATCCTACACGATGTCGGAAGATAAGCGTACCTACACGTTCAAATTACGTGAAGGCATCACCTTCCACGACGGTGAACCGCTGACCGCAGAAGACGTCATCTTCACAATCGAAAGCATCTTAGACGATCAAAATGCATCCTTTTTAAAATCCGACTTCACGGAAGTGGATTCCCTAAAGGAAATCGGTGCGTACGAAGTGGAAATGACACTCAAACAGCCTTTCACACCGATTTTGGACAAGTTGACTGTCCCGATTTTACCGAAACATGCTTTTGAAGGACAGGACATGCGAACGGCTTCCTTTACTAGTCATCCAATAGGCGCGGGACCGTATCAGTTCGAGCAGTGGAATCGCGGCGCAAGCTTGACGTTAACAGCGTATCCGGACTTTTACGGAACGACTCCATCGATAGAGAAAGTCATTTTTAAATTTATTCCAGATAGTAACGTCCGCGCACTTCAATTGGCATCAGGAGAAGTCGATATCGCTTTACTCGACCCAAATCAAGTGGCTGAAATGGAAAAGAAAGAGCACTTGAACATTTACGATGTCGAAACTGCGGATTATCGGGGCATGTTATTTAATATGAACGAGCCACTTTGGCAAGATCAACGGGTACGACAAGCATTTAGTTATGCAATTGACCGTTCACAAATCGTAAAAGGCATTTTAAAAGGATACGGTGAAGAGGCGTACTCACCTCTTCAAAAACACGCATTTCATAATGAAAGTATTGAAAAATACAGCTACGACATCGCAAAAGCCGAGGCTTTGCTCGACGAAGCAGGCTGGAAAAAAGGCGACGATGGCGTGCGGCAAAAAGAGGGCATTACGCTTGCATTCACCATTACAGCCCCTGCATCTGACGCCGTGCGGGTAAATATGGCGAATTACATTGCGGAAGACTTCAAGGCGATTGGTGCACAAGTTGAAGTGGCGGCACTAGACTGGTCTGCTATTACAATTGAAGAGACGGAAGCGTTCATGATTGGTTGGGGAAGTCCATATGATGCGGATCACCATACGTACAGTCTGTTCCATTCAAGTGAATCACCATTGACGAGTTCAGGCTACAATTATGGTAGTTATGCGAATCCAGTCGTTGATGAATGGCTTGAAAAAGGTCGATTAGCTACCGATGTGGAGGAGAGGGAAGCGAGTTACAAGGCGTTCCAAGAAGCATTGGCAAACGATCCTGCTTTTGCGTTTATTGCTTATGCTGATGCAGTGTATGGTATGAATAAACAGGTAGAAGGCGTGAAAGAACGGATACTTGGTCATCACGGTTCCGGCTTTTTATGGAACGTCGAGGAGTGGAAGTGGAATGACCGTTAAATGGGTTGGGAAGCGCATGATGTTGGGGATACTCGTCCTCTTCATCTTGAGCTTCCTCTCTTTTTTCATGATGCATGCAGGGCCTGGAAGCTCCGCGACCGCTTATTATGGTGGGAATGCACAAATGCTAAGCGCTGCCGAAAAAGAACGCATCAATCAGGTGTTTGCACTCGATCGACCGTTAATGGTGCAGTATGGTGCGTGGTTGAAAGAAACGGTGCAAGGCAATTTAGGGATGTCTGCCAAGGAAGGTCGGCCAGTCGCTGAAATTCTCAGTGAACGCCTGCCGCATACACTGTTGCTCATTGGCACATCACTCGTGTGCATTGTGGGTTGTTCCATTTGGCTTGGTTTGAAGGCGGGTATGCACCCAGGTTCGTTGTTAGATCGAAGCTTGACGACGTTCAGTATTGCTTCATCTTCCATTCCTGCATTTTGGCTCGGCATTCTGTTCATTTATTTGTTTTCAGTCCAACTCGGCATGCTGCCATCTTCCGGCATGCAAAGTATTGGAGGAAACGGTGGGTTGATTGATAAATTGCAACACCTCATCATGCCAGTCGCTGTTGTCGTGCTGACACATGTCGGCATTTATGCTCGCTTCCTTCAAGATAGTGTGAAGGTGGAGGCAGAAAGTTACTATGTCATGGCGGCAAGAGCGAATGGTGTAGATGAACGGGAGTTGCAAAGAGGGATGATTCGCAATGCACTCATTCCGTATTTGAATTATCTCGCGATGACCATTCCTTCCTTTTTTGGCGGTTCTGTCATCGTGGAGTCGTTATTTTCGTGGGCAGGTCTAGGTCAAATGATGGCCAAATCGGTCATGGTGAAGGACTATCCCGTTTTAATGGGAGGCATTATGCTAACCGGTGTCATTGTCGTTTGCAGTTTAGTCGTTATTGACGTAGTAACGTTCGTCCTTAATCCAAAGCTGCGTAAAGGGGAGTTGGGGACATGAAAAGAAAAAAGACGGTTATTGTATCGTGTTTGCTACTCAGTCTTGTTCTTTTCTGTACCATCTTTTCAAACGTTTTGGCACCCTATGCAGTTAATGAAATGAATTTAGATGAAGTGTATGCATCGCCTGGCGGAGCGCATGTACTCGGGACGGATCATTTAGGAAGAGATGTCTTGACTCGTCTATTGCACGGTGGAAAGGTGACATTGACCGTCGCTGCGCTATCGGTGTTCCTCTCCTTCCTCATTGGAGTCATTTATGGAGGAATTAGCGGGTATGTTGGAGGCTGGTTGGATGCGATCATGATGCGTTTGTTGGAAGCATTCATCGCAATTCCCTCGCTCATTATGGTGCTTGCAGTTCAAGCGATCATCCAAGGTGGAATGTGGGGAATGACACTCATTATCGGTGTGACGGGATGGTTTGCGACTGCACGTATCGTTCGGACGGAGTTTATGAGGCTGAAAGATGCTGAGTATGTAAAGATGGCCAAGATGTTTGGCACACCTAGTTGGAAAATCTTTACGGGGCATTTGCTACGAAACAGCCTGACGCCATTATTTGTCGTGACGATTTTCAACTTTGCCGGAGCAGTTTTCATTGAAGTGTCGCTCAGTTTTCTTGGGATCGGAATACCGCCTGCGGTGCCGTCTTGGGGAACGATGCTGTCCAATGCGCAGAATGATTTATTAATAGGTGCATGGTGGGTCGGTTTGTTCCCGGGATTACTCATTTTTTTAACGGTGCTATCCATCAACTTCATCGGCGAAGCGTTGAAGGAACCGAAACGGAGGGGAATTCGTGCTTGAGCTGAAACGATTATCGATTGCATTAGATGGTGTGGGTGTCGTGCATGACAGTTCTTTCAAGGTTGAGAAAGAAAAAATTACGGCTTTAATTGGAGAGAGTGGCAGTGGGAAGAGTTTGACGGTTGCTAGTATTTTGCTCTTGTTGCCGAAGAATGCTCAAGTTGAAGGGGAAATTATGTATAAAGGTACGAATTTATTGGCGATAGCCGATGATGATATGGTGAAACTACGTAGAGAGTCGATTTTTACGGTTTTACAAGATGCGTCGAACAGTTTTAATGAGCATATAAAGATGGGGCGGCAACTGTTTGCATTTTCAGCCGGTCGAATCGGAGACGATTGGCAAACATTTGAACGGAAAATGACGCGAATTCTAGAAGGATTGCGTTTGTCATCAGCGATTTTACAACACTATCCGTTTGAATTGTCAGGTGGCATGTTGCAACGATGCATGATCGCCTGTGCAATGTACGTACAGCCTGAGCTTCTCATTGCTGATGAGCCAACATCCGCGCTGGACGCAATCGTGCAAAAGGAGTTTTTAGGGTGGCTTCGCACGTTGAATAAAAACGGAACGACCGTATTGTTAATTACTCATGATCTGGATAGCGTGGCGAACGTAGCGGATGCACTTGTCGTTATGCAGCATGGCCGTGTTGTTGAGCAAGGTTCTGTGAAATCAGTGTTCACGAACCCTGTGCACGCCTACACGAAAAGACTAATTGACAGCCGTTTCTAGGAAGGGAGGAATTCGCATATGCTTCAAGTTGAAGGACTTTCTAAAAGTTATGGACGTGGCGCGCGCAGAAAGTGTGTACTGGATGCTATTCATTTAACGGTTAATGAAGGCGAGCTCGCTGGACTTGTCGGTGAAAGCGGTAGCGGGAAAAGTACGTTGGCACGATTACTCATGCGACTGGAAATGATGGATGCAGGAACGATTACAGTTGCTGAAAAAGGTGCGTTTTACGATACGCTTCAAATTGTTTTCCAAAATGCTTCCGCCGCGTTAAATCCTTCCTGGACCGTGCAAGCTAGTTTACGCGAACCTCTTCGTTTGATGGACGGTAATCGCGATGCCTATATACGGGAGATGCTAGGGAAAGTCGGTCTGAATGAAAAGCATTTGACGCGATTACCATCTGAACTGAGTGGCGGAGAAAGACAACGCGTCAATTTGCTCCGTTCCCTCCTCATGCAACCGAAGCTGTTAATTTGCGACGAAATCGTCTCAAGCTTAGATCGATTAATTCAAAAAGAGATTGTGGAACTGTTGAGGAAGTTAAATGAAGAAATGGGTATGGCCATGCTCTTCATTTCCCATGACTTGAAAGTTGTCCAATCGTTATGCGACCGTTTGTATGTCATGGAAGGCGGTCGCATCGTCGAAGAAAGCGTGAAGCAGGACGGCGTATGGAACTTTTCGCATCCGTATGCTCGCCGATTGTTTGAGTGAGACTGGATGGAGCGGTATACTTGTTGAGGGAATAGCGACTGTCTAGCATGGAGTTGTTATGCGAAGCAAGCGGCTATCAATAAAAGCAACGGTACCCAAGCAGCTGGATGTAATGGAAAGGAAGATGAACGTAATGAAACAACGCCCGATGAGCCACTCACGGACCATTAGTACAAAACTCGTATTGCCACCTGATACGAATCATATGCAAACAATATTTGGAGGAAAAGTACTTGCGTACATTGATGAAATAGCGGCCATCACCGCAATGAAGCACGCACAAACTGCCGTCGTAACAGCATCAATCGACTCAGTCGATTTTGTCTCTTCTGCGACGGTAGGCGACGTGCTTGAACTCGAAGCCGTCGTCAGTTCGACAGGTAGAACTTCAATGGAAATTTTCGTATCCGTGCATTCGACGGATTTAGAAACAGGCGCAAAAAAACTCACAACCGAATCGTTTTTAACGTTCGTCGCAATGGATGAAGACAACAAACCTGTTGAAATTGCAGGTGTATATGGAGAAACGGAAGCTGAGAAACGCCTAATTGAAACAGGGCCTGCTCGTAGAGAACACCGAAAGTTGCGCAGGGAAATGAAGCACTGATTATGCGGCGATCTGGTGGGATATGCTGAGTTCTTAGCGGTTATGCGGTGTTTTTGGGGGATATGCTGAGTTCTAGGTGGTTATGCCGCGTTTTGGCGAGATATGCTGAGTTCTGGGTGGTAATGCGGCGATATGACGGGATATGCTGCGTTCTGAGTGTTTATGCGGCGTTTTGGCAGGATATGCTGAGTTCCGGTCGGTTATGCCGCGTTCTGCATATGCTACAAAGGTTACGATACGAATAGTGCAGGGAAAGTAATAATTCCTACGAGAGGATGCGTTTTACGTGATGCATCCTCTCGTGGGAATTTTTTTGTGTTTGAAGTCATACGTCGCGCCGAATGGGTTTTGACCATTCATCTTTTACTGTATAGACGTTAATTTTTCAACGAATTCAGTGAAGGTGTGAGCGATGACATGGAAATTATGTCCATTCCCATCGTCTGGTTCCACGTAAACAACATTTGGGGTTTCTGGATTTTCGTAATTGAAACCGACCCATGCGTGGCCGCTACCGGCAAAGAGAACGAGTTGTTCAGGAAGTCCCCATTCTTGTATGAAGTAATCACTCATAAGCAGTCCCTCTTCATTTGCTCCCATAATTTCTTCCACATCAATGTAAGGATCTCCACTTTCAATTGGGAAGTCTACAGGAAACCCTCGTTTTTCAGCCTGCACCACGCCTCCATTTTCAATCCGCAACAGCTGTTTGAAGTCCTCTGGAAGTTTTAGGTTAAGTTTTTCCTCTACTTGAAGAATGTCTTGTTCGGTAGCAGGCATACGTTTGTCCTCGTGCGTAAAAAGATGAATCATTGTGATGCAACCCCCTTTTAACATTAAATACAACAGAATGATTTGACAGTTTGAAACCATTTTACACCATTGTCCGTATGAATAGTAAGTGAACTGGAAAAAGGGGTGGCATGAATGCGAACGGATATACATGAAAGGCAAATGGAGTTGACGTTGCGACGCAATGAGCGTAATCGGATCCGTCGTCGACTTGAAGGGACGGAAGCGCAATACAAGGAAGCAGAGAGATTGAGGGATTCCTTGCACCGTCAGTTGACGAAGGAGCAACAGGATGTCATAAAGTTAGGCAAGTTCTCGTTTGCCAATAAAATAAAGGAATGGACGGGCAAATGGGACGAGCAGATGGAGCGGGAAATCAATGAAGTGGCGGAAGCAGAACTGAAGTACAACGAAGCTGCAAAGACAGTGACCGATTTGCAAGCCGAGTTGAGTCGACTTAAAGAGCAAGCGAAGAACGCGGATGTTCAATATGTCGATGAAGATTGGGAAGATTTTTTACGGGAGAAGGAATCTTGGATTCGGCAGAACGACTCTGTCGCAACCGCTACATTACAAAAAATAGCGGACGATCGAATTCGGATTCGTTCATTGATGCGTGAAATTGACGAAGCGATGGAAGCGGGGAATAAAGCTGTGCGCGCACTGGATGCAGCGCTCGATAAGCTTGGAAATGCAGAAGGATTGTCGATGTGGGATACCTTTTTAGGGGGCGGTCTTGTCGTATCCGCATTAAAGTATTCAGAAATGAATAGTTCAGACGATCTGGTGCACCGCGCGCAACGGGCATTACGCCATTACGAGACGGAATTAATGGACGTTCAAAATGTCGCATCGGAGTCATTTCAAGTGAATCATAATGACTTTTTCACATTCACGGACATCTTCTTTGATAACATCTTTTCGGACTGGATGGTGCATTCGCGTATTACCGATGCAAAAAGCAAATTGAATGTTGTGCTCCGTGATGTACGCCGGGTGCAAGATCGTTTGAAACGTAAACGTGATGAGGCGATTGAAGAAATAAAGCGTTTGGATGAGCAGGAGCAGACGATTATTGTGTCTTAATCGCCTGCTTTGTTGTTAGTTGAATGCCAGGAATTCTATGCGGTTGCCGAAAGGGTCGTGTGTGAAGAAACGCGTACGTCCGTCGATCGGTGGCTCTTCAGAGATCGTGTAACCTGCTTGTTCAAGACGGGACTTTAGTGCAGGAAGTGCATTCACAGTGAAACCGGGATGCGCTTTTTTGGCGGGTGAGAAGTCTGCTTGGATGCCGATATGGACTTCTTGTGTACCGCACTGGAACCAGCAGCCGCCACGTGCCGCAAGATTTTCAGGCTTTGGAATTTCCTCCATGCCGAGCAGCTTGCCGTAAAATTGTCGTGCTTGTTCTTCGGCGTTTGGCGGTGCTGCAATTTGAATATGATCGATGCCTGTTAGGAAATGTGTCATGTTCATCGCTCCTTTGTGTTGATAGCTTAAGTGTAGAGTAGTTTGGCGATTTAGACTATGACTGGAATTGAAACGAAAGAGATCACAATTGCTTATGAGGTTATGAATTTGTAATGCGAGAAGTGAGTTTGTGTTTGAAGTATGTAGGTATTTAGATACAAAATGTTCATTAGAATGGTGAAAGTGATTGATAGAATCTTAGAAGTGATCGATAGAAGCTCGAAAATGAACGATAGACCTCACAAAGTGATCGATAGTATTCCAAGGTGAATCTCTCTGAGAAAGACTGCGACATTAGAAAGCAACTTCCTGACAAGGACTTTTCATTCATTTTACATAAATCATTCAAATCCCTTTACTTAACAGCATACAGTAGTGTACTATGTAACTAATACACCAATACAGAAGGGGATTTAACAATGAAGCAGTGGAATGGGTTGATGGCGAAAGAGTGGATGTTGTGGAAGTGGCAGATTGTCATTGCAATCGGCATTACGGTAATTGGCCTGTTTGCGATACCGTCAATAATGGGACCGCTGACAAAGGATGATCCGAAATTTGTATTTGAGATGACGATGGTTTTCGGTTTCATGGTCATTTTGACAGGCGCAATTATTCCTGCAATTACGTTTGCCACGATGTTTAACCGCGACATGAAACAGCCGGATATTTGGTTGCATTCGACGGCGAGTGCATACGTTTTAATTGGCGTGAAATGTGTGGTAGCCGCATGTATTGGAGCGATTGCATTAGTTGTACCTGCGCTCGTTTTGGCAATCCGTTTTGCAATAACGGACAATCTAGACGTTACATTTGATGAGTTAGCGTTTTTTGGAAGTTGGTTTATTGTGCTTTTTTTCGCTACTTCTTTAATGATTTTAGCAACAGCGGTGTTTTTTATTGTAATCGATCGTTTGCTAAAACCGTATTTAAAGGGGTTTTCCATTGTTGCGACAGGCATCCTAGTCGTGCTTGCTGTACGTTTATTTGGGGAAATAAAGAGCACTGCTTTTTATGAGCGATTCATTCACAACGGTAATTTTGACTTGCTTGAGCTGAAAAATTCGAAGTTGGAGATCAATGAAAACTCGTATATTTATATGGATTTGACGTTATCCATCGGGAATACGTTGTTCGACTTGCTGTTGACCGTATTGTTGTTCGTCGTTGCCGTCACATTGTTTGAGAAGAAAGTGAGGGTGTGACGATGACTTGGAGATGGCGTGGTTTGATGAAAAAAGAATGGGTACTGATGCGTTTACAAATGGCTGTATTTCTTCTTACTGCATTACTTATCTGCTTCTTTAGTGTGACACCTGTTTTAGGAGGACGATTTGACTTCCAGCATATCGATCCGGATCGTCTGTACAAGATGCTGCTAACGATTCATTTATTTTCAGGACCATTGCTGTTGTTGAGTAGTTTGGAAACTGAAAGGAAACGGCCAGACGTATGGTTGCATTCACCCGTGCCGATGTGGAAAATGATTGGCGTGAAAGTGATCATGGCTCTATTGACAGCTACAGTTTCGATGATTTGTGTGAGTCTTATGATTGGCATCGCCTATTTCCTCGGTGCGACTGAGTCAGTTTCTTTGGAGGCAGCCATTCTTTTTGCTACAAAAGCCATTGTGATAGCAGATATTAATGTTGTATTCAACACGGTGGCAGTTCTTTTTACTTGGAGTCTCTTTGTTTATTTACAAGGATTGTTTGGCAAGTTTGCAGGATTCATCGTGATGATTCCCATCCTGTTCATGGCATTTGTATGGGGTGTGCTAACCGGCGTATTCCTTCAAGATTATATAGTGACCATTACTGGATTTACCATTATCGCTCTATTTTCCATTCTGTTCTTTAGTGGGGGCACATGGTTGCTCGAGAAGAAAGTGAGGTTCTAAGATGAGCATAGATTTTTTACCAGACAAACCAATTTATCAACAGCTCATCGATCGGATTATGGGGGATATACTGCGAGGTACGTTGTCGACAGGACAAAAGTTGCCATCCGTCCGGGAATACGCGGTGGAAGCGGGCGTCAATGCAAATACGATGCAACGCGTTTATAAGGAGTTGGAGCAAATGGAAATCACCGAAACGAGAAGGGGGCAAGGGTCGTTCGTGACGGAGAATGAAGAGAAAATCTTAGCGCTTCGCAATGAAATGAAGGAGCAGCTTGTAACGACGTTCCTTCAAAATGTTGCGTCATTCGGTTTTACGACAGACGAAATTGTAAAGTGCTTGCAAGAAAGAGGGGATGAAGCATGATTACACTACAGAATGTTGTCAAAAAGTATGGACCTAAACGGGCATTGGACAATGTTACACTCTCCATTCCTAGAGGAAAAGTCATTGGACTGGTTGGTGAGAATGGAAGCGGAAAATCGACATTGCTAAAAGCGATTGCTGGTTTATCGTCCATCCATGCTGGAACTGCTTTTTTTGAAGGTGAACCGATTACAAGAAAAATTGCTTCCCGCTTAGCGTATATGTCCGATGCAGATTTGTTCTTTCCGTATTTTACGGTTCGGCAACTAATGGACTTCTATGATTCGCAGTTCGAGGATTTTGATTTGATTAAAGCAAAGGAATTAATGAGCTTTTTGAACGTTACGCTGGATGCCAAAATGAGAAATCTTTCTAAAGGGAATCGAGGACGAGTGAAAATCGCTGTTACACTTGCAAGGGAAGCAGATATCTATTTACTCGATGAACCCTTTTCGGGACTGGATCCGATGGTGCGGGAGGATATTGCCAAAGGGCTCATACGTTTTACAGATCCCGAAAATCAAACCGTAATTCTGTCGACACATGAAATCCGTGAAGTTGAGCCACTGCTTGATGACATTATCGTCATGCAAGGTGGGCGAATCATTGCGCATGAAGCGGTTGATGAAATACGCGATTTCTACGGAATTGATGCAACAAGTTGGATGGTGTCACTGTTTAAGCAGCCGCAAGTGCAATAGGACTATTGGAAATAACAAAGGAGTTGGGAGAATGAAACCCGTTGTAGAACTGAAGAATCTATCGAAAACGATAGGGAAGAAGAAGATTATTGATGACTTGAATTTAGCCATTTACCCTGGAACAATTACCGGTTTTCTTGGACCAAATGGTGCCGGGAAGACAACGACGATTCGGATGATGGTCGGACTCATGAAGAAAAGTGCAGGGGATGTCGTCATAGATGGTGTCTCGCTTCGGGATAATTTTGAAGGGGGCCTTTCACAAGTTGGCGTTATCGTTGAAAATCCTGAAATGTATAAGTTCATGTCGGGGTATAAAAACTTGGTCCATTTCGCGCGTATGCATAAAGGTGTAACAAAAGAACGGATTAACGAAGTGGTAAAGCAAGTCGGCATGCAAAACCGAATTCATGAAAAAGTAAGTACGTACTCCCTTGGAATGCGCCAACGGCTAGGACTTGCGCAAGCATTACTACACCGACCGAAATTCTTGATTTTGGATGAACCAACAAATGGTTTGGATCCTGCAGGCATTCGTGAATTTCGTCAATACTTGCGAAAGATTGCTGAAACTGAAGGGGTCGCTGTTTTTGTATCAAGTCACATGCTTTCAGAAATTGAGCTGATGTGTGATCGGATAGCAGTCATTCAGAATGGTAAACTGATTGATATTCGTGACATGTCCGAGACGAAAGAATCGTTTTACTATATGGAAGCAACACCGATTGACCAGGCAAAACAGTTGCTTGAACAGGAAGGATTTGCGGTGGAAGGCTTCAAGGATGGCTTACTTGTCAACGCGGAACAAAGCCAAATACCGGTACTTATGGAGCGTTTCATTGCCCGAGGCTTGCAAGTGTTTGCCGTGCAGCCTCACCGAAAAACATTGGAAGATGAATTCCTAGAAATGACAGGAGGTGGCCAAATTGCTGAAACTTATGCAAAATGAGTGGATGAAATTATGGAATAAAAAAGGTACATGGGTCATGATCGGTATTATGCTTCTTCTAACAGGTGCAATGATGGGGGTAATGAAGTTCATTGACACCCAGCAAAGTACGTTTACAGAAGTAGAGAATAATCCTTCTGCTGAAGTAAGTAATGCACCAAGCTGGAAAGGGCCGATGAATGATGAATTAGCCTACTTGGAAATGCAATTGGCGGATGACACTTTGTCTAAGGCTGAACGAAAAGAGTTGGAAGCAGACGCAAAAGTATTGGAGTACCGCTTGGACAATGACATCGAACCCGTCGATTCTTTTAGCAAAGAAGGAATGCTCATGGATCCTTCAGGGATAGGCGGCACCGTTCTATTATTGACTGTCATCGTTGCTGCAGGCATCGTGGCGTCCGAGTTTTCGCAAGGGACCATTAAAATGTTGTTAACACGCCCTGTGAAACGATGGAAAATCCTTACCTCTAAATTTCTTACAGTGAACTTATTCGGCATGTTTTTGATGGTGATAGGCTACATCTTCTACATCTTGTTGGCAATGATTTTATTTAAATCAGGAACGGGACAGGAACTGAGCTGGAATGGTAAAGAAGTCGTAGAAGTGTCCGTTTGGGCGAAGAGTCTCTACATGTTGCTCTTATCTTTCGGATCCGTTTTCGTTATTGCAACGTTTGCATTCACAATCGGTTCTGTTTTCCGCTCCAGCTCGCTTGCTATCGGTTTGTCTTTGTTTATCTATTTCTCAGGAGCGATGGTCACGGCATTGCTTGCAAGATATGAAATTGCAAAGTACTTACTATTTACGCATATGGATTTGACACAGTTTGAAACGGGTGTGAAACTCATCGAAGATGTGACGATGCCGTTCTCACTCGCAGTCCTTGCTGTTTATATGATCGTCTTTTTAGTGATCAGCTATTCGACTTTTGTGAAACGAGATGTCACGGCTTAATGGACCTACAGAGTAAGTCAGTTAGTAAATTTTCGAATGTAAGTTGAACACCTTGTTGGACTAAGATTGTCAGCATGCAAGTACGTTGAAGCGAAATGCATTTTTCATCAACACCGACCAATTATAAGGTCGGTGTTTTTTAGGTCTTTTAACTTATGTAATAAAATATTGAGAGTCTTTAGGGAAATGAATTTTCCCAATATCATCTAGTTGAAATGTCTGTTATAGTAAAGGAGGTAGCGCTACTAAAAGCGCAACCTCCCTAAAATCCCGAATCGAGAAAACAGTCCTCTACTCCCCTGGGACTGTTTTCTCATGTAATTGAGTTGTAAACATGATAGTGTTTGAATAATTAGATAGTTAAGGGGCGATGCGGATGTATGTTGGGTCAATCGTGAAGTATTTCCGAATGAAAAATAATATGACGCAAGGTGAATTAGCTGAGGGGATTTGTTCAGTATCCCATTTAAGTAAGATCGAGTCCAATAAGTATGAACCGCATACGGAGACGATGAACGAGCTTTTCAAACGGATGAACGTTGAGTGGGCAAAGGAAGTTCAGACGTATACGCTATGGAAAGAAAAGTTGGAGAACTTTATTCGGCATTCAATTTACTACAATTGGAAAGCGATGGAGAACCTCTATGAAGAGTTAATTGGCAATGAAGAATACTTACAGTCGACGGACCTGCTCAACCGTTATGAATTGTATACGTTACGTTACAATTTGTACAAGCGTGATATGCCAAAGGCCACTCAGCAAATGACGGTCTTAAATAAGTTGGAAGCGACATTTGATGATTACGAAAAGGGGATTTCTAAAGTCCTTTATTTCATGTACGACATCTTTTCGCAAAAATACGAGCAAGCTGAACGAAGACTCCAGCAAATTGAAGCGTATCGTGAGCGAATCCCGTTCCTGTTTGAAGGCGAGTTATATTATCAAAAAGCGTATCTCTTACATACGCGCGCTCAATACGGTCGTTCTTCCTATTTTGCAGAACTCGCCGTGGAGCATTTCCAGAAAGACTGCAACTACATCCGATTGCTGCATGCTCAATTACTACTAGCAATCACCTACACAAATCGTGACTTGATTCTCCAGGCGGAGGAACTGTTTAAAATTGTGCTGCGCAATTCGAAGATGATGGAACTAGACGAATTGTATCAAGGTGCCTTATACAATTACTCGGAACTACAAAATCGTAGAGGCTTGCACGAGTCGGCATTTGAGTTGTTAATGGAATTGCGCGCGCTTATCGTGCAAGGAACGGATTATTATCAAGCGATCTTAATTCATTTATTGCACACGGCAGTGGAAGAAGATATTGATACTGAAGAGTTGTTGAAGGAATTGGAAGTGATTGCAGCTAGGAAAAACGATGCATATCTTTCCATATTAACTACCTACTTTAGAAAGGCTCAAATTTCCCAACAAGAGCTTTTTGACTATTGTGAAGAAATAGCATTCCCTTTTCTCTCAAAACATGGTTATATAAAGGAAGCAAGAAGCACAGCCTGGAAGTTGGCAAACTATTACCGTTCCATTGGGGATGAAGAGAAAATGGAGAAATATAGTTTGTACTATTATGTCAAAGGAGACGAAGAAACTTGAAAAAGACAGTATCGGTCCTATTATTGACAGCTTTGTTTGCATCATTTGCTGGAGCAGGAAGTGCCATGGCGTTAGAACCTAATGACGCAATGGAGACATTCGCAAAAGGCAGAGACAATTTCGCACCACCGACCATATTACCCCCTCAAACTTAATTTATAAAACAAGGTGTCCCATTGCCGTTTCTGGCCGTGGGACACCTTTATTTTGTGGATTAAAAAAGCACCTCAACAATCACTTATGATTGTTGAATGTGCTAACAAGACCAAATGTTGTGCCGACAAGGATAAATGCAAACAATGCGTACATGATGTAAATGAACCACATGAAAACTTCACTCCTTTAATCGATAATCCTACCTCCCATTGTAGCATTAGTTGTCCCCGGTGGCAACGAGAGACACCAAGCTGACACAGATCGGTGTTGAATACTTGCTAGTTGGTGAAGTGCTTGCTGCGCGACAGAATCAAATTTGGAACGACACTTTTTCCGCGGAATCGGGCATATTCAGGTGTAATCCGTGTCGCGCCAAATGCCTTTAACAAACTATCTGTTTTCATTCGTGGTTCAAAGGTCACGAAATGGCGATAACTTTGTGAATTCGATTGATATTCCCCGTATACAATTGAATAAGATGTGAACTTGATCGATACCATTCAAATCCAATCAATAAAACAATTCATCCTTGAAAAACGAAACCATCTGCAGACATTCTGCGTATGTTCTTACAACGAGGGAGGCTGTGAAATGAAGAGACTAACATGTTTTCTTATGATTTTGCTGTTTATCGTCCCGATGAATGTCTCGGCCAAGTCTTTTACGGTTGATCGTGTACAAATTAAAGGCTGGGTGCAACCAAATGGGGATGTACTTGTAAATGAAATCTTTACTTATACGTTGGACGGGGAGTATAAAAATTTTACACGTTCATTCCCAGAAAAACACCTAAACCAAATAATTGATTTTGAAGCATACACAATCACTCGACCCGATCCGATTGTTGGAGAACTGAACAATAAGGATTTAACGCGTGCATCGAGCAAACGAGTAAATGAAACATATAAAATCACGCATACTGGCGGGAGTGGAACGGTCTCTGTACTCTACACGTACACGATGAAAAACGCCGTCATCTCATACGATACATATAGCGATATGGCGATCACATACTTTGAAAGCGGACCAAATCACGACACAGATTTGCACAATGTAACGATATCGTACGTGCTGCCTGGTGACGCGGGAGTTAACAACATCCATGGATTTATGCACGATCGAAAAGGTCAAAAGCCTGCTGTTTATCGCGACGGGATCATCTTTACAACGCCCATTTCATCCGCAAGTACAGAGACAAGTACCCGTTTACTATTCCCGTCGACTTTAATGACCGAACAGCCAAAAATAGCAGCACCGCTATCACTTTCAGAAGTAGTAGAAAACGAAACGGCGACTATTGAAAAGATGTTATCCAAGCTAGCCGTCATCCCTGTACTGACAAAAATCGTCGATAATGGAAGTATAGTAATGCTTGTGCTCATCGGTTTGCTTGTCCTATACAAGCAACGCATCTTTTCTTTTTTTGGAAACACTCATCTCATTTTACAAACAGATCCCATCTATTTAATGCATGTTGATCAGAGTGGGAAGTTCAATCGTAAAAGTTTTCTCGCTGGCCTATTTGCGCTCGTTGAGAGAGGCATTCTTGATGTTGAAATGTCGGAATCTGCCTCGCGCTTCAAAGACAGTGAAGGCGCGCCTGACAAAACGCTTGTCTTCCGGCAAGCAAAGAATGTGAACAAAAAAATACTTCCACATGAGCAATATTTACTCACTTGGTTGTTCAAAGGGAGAGCAGGTCATCGGAAATTTCATTTGCATGACATTGCGGGGTCTGCAAAGAAAGCTGATCGGAACAATCGAAATGATGTACGAAAGCAAATTCGGTTTCAAGAAAATCACATCATTTGGCATGAAGATACGTTACAACTCATGAAAGAAGCTGGGGCACTGTCAACGAATTTGCCACAAGCGCTCAAATTGCTCATTTTTGTTGGTTTAATGGGTGTAACGAGTTTCGCGTATTATGTAGATCTTGCTGGGTTCTGGGGTATTTCATTTCCGATCATTGTGGTCGTTATTTGCTATATGCTATATCAATCCAACCCGAAAAAGAAGTGGCCATCCATTGTGTTTTTCATCGGTATGTTTGCTGTTGGCGCGCAAATCGTAAATCCTGAGTTGCAACTAGCCATACTAAACATGGTCGTTGTAAGTGCGGTGTTCTTTTTTCTTCTCCCGATTGCTCTTCCGAGTTCAATCACTGCAATTAATACAAAAATGAGTATTAATAAATTCAGGATGAAAAAGAAAGGGTTGATTTCTGAGTTGTCGCCAGATGATTATGACAGCTGGATAACCCGTACGTATTTATTGAATAGATCCAAGAAAAGACTCCCAAAACTAAAGAATGATCTACCGGCAGCTGCTCCGCTAGCACCTCTTTTCACCTTAGCAGTAGATCCCCTCTACTACACATACTCGACATGGGGACAGTTAAAATCGATAAGTAGTAGTTCCACAACGAAAGGTAGCTCGTATGATGGCGGCGGTGGATATAGTGGTGGAGGAGATGGCGGTGGAGGAGGAGCAGGGGCTGAATAATGTATACACCGATCTTAAAACCGCAAGCACCCAGCTAAAAATGGATGCTTGCGGTTTATAGTAATGTGTTAGATTCCGTTCTTTTCCTTTAATAAATCTCGAATTTCCTTTAGCAGTTCCTCTTTTGCGTCGATTGCAGGTGTTTCGTTCTTTGTCGGTTCTTTTTTGCGTTTGAATTTCATAAGAATACGGACGAACAGGAAGATGGAGAACGCAATAATTAAAAAGTCAATGATGGATTGCAAAAATAGACCGTATGTAAAATTTGCGTTGCCAATCTCTACGTGTAACTTCGAAATATCAATTTTTCCTGTCAGCATGCCGATGAACGGTGTAATGATATTTTCAACGAGCGAAGATACAATTTTTCCGAATGCAGCACCGATGACGACCGCTACCGCCAGGTCAATAACATTTCCTTTAAAAGCGAATTCCTTAAAATCTTTCCACATCATACATCTTTCCTTTCGAGTGCAAATTGAGTTGTATTTTATTATGTGTTTGCATATAATTAGAACAAATGTTCTTTATAGGAGGCGTTTGTATGAGGAACCAAGTGTTAAAAATGTGTGAGCGTCGTGAAGTAGCTGAAATGATTTATATGTGTGCGGATGGAACATTGACGAAAAGACGACTTAAAATTCTATCGGTCCATCGCGATTCATTTATTGCGTATTGCTACTTACGTAGAGCAAAACGAACATTCAAAGTGGAACGTGTTTTGTCCCTATGGCGCGTCCGACACTATGAATCTGAAGCGATCTGATCTGTCGCGATTAAACAAAAAACGCAAGCAAAGAGCATGATTGGCTACATTAAAATGAATCTTTCTTAAGAGGTTAACCGCGAATTTCTGTATATCCCCACACACAGCGAGAGTTTAGCAATTAAACACCTACTCACGCATTACTTTAAAATCCTCCATCCACACTACTAAACACCATAAATCACCAAACAAATCCTCAAATATATTCCTCTTCGGGAAACCATCGATAGCAGTTCAAATCAATTTTACCACTGCTCGAAAAAACGATGCCTTCCGCTTCTAGTAAATCACGCTGCTTATTTCCTTTATCCGCCCGGTCGGAAGGTGTAGAAATTCCGCCTTGTGCATTAATGATCCGGTGCCATGGCAAGTTATGTTTTGCGCTCATGGAATGGAGCACACGAACGACTTGCCTTGCGCCTCGTGGGTTGCCTGCAGCACGCGCGACTTGTCCGTATGTCATGACGTGGCCTGCGGGAATTCCTGAAATAATTTGGACAACTCGTTCTGTGAACGGAACCATTTTATCCTCCTTCTATTGAAACTATTGTGCTAGTTGTATCGTACATTATATAAATCGAAAATTGAAACGAGAGGGGTTGATGACATGCCAAAACTTTTAGAGAAACAGACTACAATTGGTTATCTGATTAAAATTGCTGGTATTGTTGTGATGGTATGGGGCTTTATTGTCGCAATGTTTTTCCTCGGTGGGGCGGCGCAATTAGGCGGGCAGTTTGTAGATGAATGGGGAGAAATCCAGTATTCAAGCTATCTTGCAGGTGGAGCTTTCTTCGGATTTATTAGTATTCTGGCGAGACATGCGCTGTATGGCATTCTGATTATCGGATTTGGTGAAGTGATTGACTTTTTACAACGCATCTATTTCCGGTTACATCCGGAAGTTGAGCAGCAATGGCAGAAGGAGAAAGAAGAAAAGGAAGTTGTTCGAAAGGAAGACGTACCGTTTTGGGTAGAAACGGAATTGAAAGGGTACTATGAAGAACAGAAGCTAATGTATACATCGATTGAGAAGACAAGTGATGCGTATATATTTAAAGTGGTTGTCGATGATCGGGTGGAGTACGTCGAAGTTGGCAATTTCAAGCCGCGTGTATTGACGGAAGATGAAGCGAAAAAGTATACGGAGTAGGCATTAAACGGCTCCACTCGATTGAGGAGCCGTTGTTTATTCGTTCGTTTATTGCCCAAATTTTCGTTGCCGGCGTCGTTGAATAAATCCATAAACGGCTGTCGCAACGATGACCCAAAATGCACTTGCCGCTATGCCGCCGACAATGTCACTTGGATAATGCACACCAAGGTAAATACGGCTCGTTCCGATCATTCCGAACATGAAAATGACGAACGTGACAAGGGCAACTTTGCTAGTAGCTGTCTGAATGTGACGCCAAACAATGTATGCGCTCACTGCGTACAAACTGAATGCAAGCATCGTATGTCCGCTTGGAAAACTGAAACCTGTTATGTCAATTAATCGATTTGTATCGGGACGTGCCCGTTGAAACGCAAATTTAAAAGATTGGTTTAACAGCCCTGTTCCGGCCATGACGAAGAGGAAGAAAAAAGCTTGCGAACGGTTCCGCAATCCGAAAAACAAGATGGCAAATCCGATAAGAACGAGCAGAATTACGACTTTTGTTGACCCGATGAACGTGAAAGTTTTCATAATCGGAGTGAGCCAATCCGCTTCCCATCCTTGAACGACAGAAATTACGGTGTCGTCAAATTGAGTAATAGTTGTACTGTCAATGTTACTTGCAATAAAAGCAAACGTGCTGCCATAGAGTATACATAATAACAAAGCTAAAAGTAGGCGCGAAGGTAGTCCTTTCAATCCCATTCATCCTTTCTACTGCGCTTTATTGTACAAGAAATGGGAAGAGATTGCACTTCATAATCGGTTTGCGTGGAAGAACAGGGTATTTGAAAGGTGTCAGCTCTAAAAGTAGTTGTTTTCCTTCATTATCAATCAAGTTCACAACGTATTCGATTGGATACGTGAAGTTATCGATTGGATAAGCGAAGTTATCAATCGAATTCACAAAGTTATCGCCATTTCATGATCTTAGAACTAGTGAGTGAAGAGTACCAGCATGTCGCACGACGAGAATGTTCCTGGAATTTCCCATATCTCACGGAACGTTCTTTCATCATGTCGCACGGAAAAAAGTAATGCCAAAATATCTACCAGTAAATGTAGAAAGGGGAGCGTGAATGGATGTAGTGCTCGTCATAATGTGCGCCTATGCAGCTGGCAACTTTTTAACGGCATCTGTAGTAGGTAAGTTATTCTATGCAAGAAATATTCGGGTTGAGGGCAGTGGGAATCCAGGCGCACGCAATATGGGGAGGGTGCTTGGTAAGAAAGCGTTTGTGATTACGTTTCTCGGCGATGCGATGAAAGGCGTTGTCGCAGTGTTGCTCGCGAAGTCTCTAGGATTATCTGAAAGCATACAACTGATCAGTTTGTTGGCGGCGATGCTTGGACATATTTTTCCCGTTGTCGCCAAGTTCAAAGGGGGCGAAGGCATTTCGACGTTCATCGGAGGGATGCTAGCATTCAATCCATTTGCAGTGGGTCTCGTTGTCCTTGCTTTTCTCATCCTGCAACCGTTCTTGAAAACCTTTTCGGCAACGGGGTTTACGGCAATTTCCCTTACGCCGTTGTTTTTATTCTTGCTTACAAAGGATTGGGCACAAGTGGGCCTAGCTGCAGTGCTAGTTGCCTTGCTGTTATGTGTTAGAAATCGCCATGAAGCACCTGTGTAAATTGGAAGAAATGAGGATTATTCCTTGGGAAATAGGCAAAGCGAGGTAAACGGTTGTGAAGCCGCTGTGCAGTTGTCTATAATGGATGGAAATGGGAGAGGAGCGATTAGAATGAAAGAAATACAATCTATCGAAGAATGGAAAGCTGTGCATGAGCAGTCAAAGTCGACACCCGTATTCGTCATTAAACATAGCTCGACATGCCCGATCAGTGCAGCTGGTTATCGAGCGTTCGAAGCATTTCCAACATCTATACCGAAGTATGTTGTCATTGTTCAACGTAGCAGATCCGTTTCCAACGAAATTGAACGCGATCTAGGTGTTCGCCATGAAAGTCCGCAACTATTTTTATTAAACGCAGGGCAAGTGTCCTGGCACGGCAGTCATTATGAAATTAGTGAAATGACCATTCAAACCGCTGTAAATGCCATTCAATAATGCTTTTTGTGTTTCTTGAGTGAAAGGGGATGGGATTTTGTATAACGAAATGTACAGTAGCTTTGGTTCTGCTATTATCAGTTTGTTCATTTGGTGGGGACTATTGCTCGTTTTTCAAAGAATTATCTATCGCGATCCGCAAAGAAACAGTTGGAAGAAAGATCTGTTACTGACGTTTATTCAAAGTGTGGTAGTGTTGCTTTCCCTACCTCTTTTAGCTAGCTTTCTAGGGAAATGAAAAGTTTCTGTAGTAAGAGAACGGCTTTCCAAAAAGATCCTCGAGCAGGGTCTTTTTTTGATGAAAAGAATCTTTGTAGAGAACTTAGCTGAAACTGCGGGAGTAATCAATTCAATTGCGAGTTACTGTCGCACAGAAATGCTTTTTGCAATACGTGCTCTATTGGCAAGGCGGTAAAGTCGATGCGTCAAAGGTCCCGAAATGGCGATAACTTTGTCTATACGATTGATAACTTCAGCTATACAATCGATAACGCATGCTATCCAATCGAATAAATTGTGAACTCGATCGATAACTATCCCTAACACGCCATCTTTGTGAAAAACTTCACAATAAATGACAGATATCATATGCAAATTCATGACGTTCATCTATTCTGCTCGCCTCGAAAACGCTTTAGTATTGTAAACAAGGAAAAACTTCGAGGAGGCTGTAAAAAAATGAGCAAGGAAAAGACGAAGCAATTGCATAAGAATGTTGCACCTTTTGCCAAATCGGATTTGAAAAAGAGTGTTATTCAGTTAATTAATACGGTGCCGCCCATATTCATTTTGTGGTTTTTGGCGTATCAAAGTTTGTCTGTGTCTATTTGGTTAACAATTGGGATTGCAGTCATTGCAGCGGGGTTTGTTGTTCGGACGTTCATCATTTTCCACGACTGCACGCACGGTTCATTTTTCAAAAATAAAAAAGCCAATGATATTGTCGGGACAATTACAGGGATTTTAACGTTATTCCCGTATGAAAAGTGGAAACGGGAGCATGCCATTCACCATGCATCGAGTTCAAATTTGGATAAGCGCGGTGTCGGTGACATTTGGGTTATGACGATAGAAGAGTACGTGGAAGCGTCGAAATGGGAACGTTGGAAGTATCGTGCATATCGAAATCCACTTGTGATGTTTGGACTTGGACCATTGTATTTAGTGCTTATTACCGGGCGCATTAACCGGAAAGACGCTCGCTCAAAAGAACGGAACAATACGTATTTAACAAATGTTGCGCTTGTCGCACTTTATGCGTTGATGATCTGGCTTGTCGGCTGGCAGGCGTTTTTGATTGTGCAAGGTTCCATCATGTTTGTAGCGGCAGCGCTTGGTATTTGGTTATTCTATATTCAACATACATTCGAGGATTCGTATTTTGAAGAAGAATCGGAGTGGGATTATGTGAAAGCGGCTGTGGAAGGCAGTTCGTATTATAAATTGCCGAAAGTCCTTCAATGGGCGACGGGCAATATCGGCTTCCACCACGTCCATCATTTGGCGCCACGCGTTCCGAACTATAACTTGGAAATGGCGCATGAATCGACACCACCATTACACCAAGCAACAACAATTACGATTAAAACGAGCTTAGAGTCACTTCGTTACAAATTGTATGATCCTGCAAACAAGCGGTTCATTACATTTAAAGAAGTGAAAGAGGCCGTTAAACTGCCGACACCAAAAATTGATTTGAAACCGAAGCGTACGAGCTTTGACAGTAAATAAAACATTACAACCATCTCCGTTGTGGGGTGGTTGTTTCATTATTCGCGTTTTTGATACAATGAATGGAACAAGGGCGGTGAAGTTGATGCAAAAATGGTACAGTATTATCCCGAAAAGTCCGTGGCTTAGTATTTACGCCTGGATCATTTTTTGTCTCCTGCCGTTCTTTTTCATATTCAAATCATGGGCTGCTCTTGATATTTCAGTCGGTATTAGCTTATTGCTACTGTTCTTCATTTCCTATTTCTTTTCATTCAAATCAAAGAGCGGGCTTGTCTATATGTGGCTCAGCTTTGAAATGGCCATCAATGTCGTCATGACGCTGTTGTTTGGTTATGTATATTTCTCCATTTTCACCGCGTTTTTCATCGGGAACATCCGGAACCCTGTAGGCTTTTTCATCATGTACGGCTTACATATTGCGTTTACGATCGGGGCTGTAGTGGCGGGCTTTTTCATTGATCTTAACCTGTTCCTGCCGCAAGTGCATTTTATTATTATAACGATTATCGGGGTAATCTTGTTGCCGTTTAACTTGTACAATCGCAGCAAACGCGAGAACTTGGAAGGACAGCTAGAAGATGCAAAAGATCGTATTTCCGAATTAATCCTGCTAGAAGAGCGTGAGCGGATTGCGCGTGATTTACATGATACACTTGGACAAAAGCTGTCGATGATTGGTTTGAAAAGTGATTTGGCGAAGCGATTGATTCACAAAAATCCTGAGAATGCGGAGAAGGAACTGAATGATATTCGGCAAACTGCGAGTACAGCACTAAAAGAAGTGCGAGAACTTGTAGCGGATATGCGCGCGACGAAACTTTCGGATGAATTGCTTCGGGTTCGTCAAATCCTCTTAGCTGCAGAAATTGACATGAAATTAGAAGGCAATCCGATTGTCACCTCAATTCCTTCAAACGTCGAGAACGTATTGAGTATGTGTTTGAAAGAGGCCGTCACAAATGTTGTTAAACATAGTGAAGCAACGGAATGTATCATTCATTTCAAGCAAACCGGTGATTCGATTTCAATTATTGTGCATGACAACGGTGTCGGAATGAAAGAGCAGAAATCAGTGAGTAGTGGGTTAAAAGGGATGCGAGAACGATTGGAATTTGTCAATGGTTCATTGCAAACTGAAAATGATCGAGGAACAAAATTGACGATTAATATGCCGGTTGTGATTACTCATCAAGTAGAGGAGGGTTTGTCATGATTCGAATTGTCATCGCGGAAGATCAGGGAATGATGTTGGGCGCACTCGGTTCTTTATTGAACATGGAAGACGATATGGAAGTAGTGGGAATGGCGAAGAACGGCGAGGAAGCTGTTCAACTCGTCAAGGCGCACGCCCCTGATATTTGCATTATGGATATAGAAATGCCTGTGAAAACCGGTCTGGATGCAGCAGAAGAGCTTGTAGGAATGGAATGCAAGATTATTATCCTCACAACGTTTGCACGAGCTGGATACTTTGAACGCGCGCGAAAAGCCGGTGTAAGAGGCTATTTACTAAAGGATAGCCCAATCGAGGAGCTCGTCACTTCCATTCACGCCATTCAAGATGGTCGACGCATCTATGCCCCTGAGCTTGTCGACATCGCCTACGAAGACGACACGGTCAATCCATTAACGGATCGCGAAAGCCAAGTACTTGAACTAGTAGCTGAAGGAAAGACGACAAAAGAAATTGCCGGAGAACTATATTTGACCCAAGGAACCGTGCGGAATTACATTTCGACCATACTCGAGAAATTGGAAGTCGGCAATCGCATTGAAGCAATTTCACGTTTTAAGGAAAAAGGTTGGTTTAAATAATACGTTTTCCTTAACATTCGCTATCCAAATAAACAACCGTCTCTTCTAACAACACGTGTGAGAGTAGGTTGTTTTTTCTTTTTATTGTTCTTTTGTATGTTCTCTTATGACTACAACGATCTCAGAAAAAGTATATTTATGATTTACCACATCAACAGTGAAATCCTGTTCTTCCTCGATTCCCATTGTCCATCGATAGGAATTCACTTTCAAAAACACAATGAGGGATGCGAGTGCAGTACGTTTGTTTGCATTATGAAATGCATGGTTTTTGGCAATGAATTCAAACAGAGCAGCGGCCTTCTCATATATGGAAGGATAGGCATCCTCACCAAACACTGATTGTCTTGGTCGATTTAACGCATAATCCAGTAAACCGGGATCTTTAACGCCTACAGGTTCTTTTGGAGAATATAATCGGATCTGAATCGTATTGATAGCAATTACCTGATTCGTTGTTAGGTAAATGATTTGCTTGTTCATCGATCGACCAGACCTTTAAAAGCCTTATCATGCTCCTGTATAACGTCATTTAAAATATCCATGAATGCAGCATCCACGCCATCCGGAAGGTAAAGCTGCTCTTTTTTGTGAATAACAATATTACCGTCTTCTACTTTGATTTGCACATTATCTCCGTATGACAGCCCTGCTTCTTTCAAGAGATCGGCAGGTAAAGTAATCCCAAAACTATTGCCGATTTTCGTGACCTTACGCTCTACATACTCCTCCATCCTATCACTCCTTCTTGTTATAACGTTATAATAAATATAACACATAGTGAAAAAAACCAAAAGATTTAGAACCCTGCTTGCTAATGTTCAACATTTGTATTAAAAGTTTGGGAAAAAGAGGTTCAATTCAGAATTGTTTTGGTGCCTGTCCCCAAAACGATTCTGAATCTTTCGCGGGGCGTTTGTAGGTTAGTGTTTTTTGGCGAATCGGTGATAACGAGTCAGAAGTCGGTGATAACGGTCGGAGAATCGGTGATAAAGTGCTCAAAGTCGGTGATAACTACGTGAGAATCGGTGATAACGAGTCAGAAGTCGGTGATAACACTTTGAACAACCTACCGGTGCACGAAGAAGTATCTGACTCATCACTCAGCAACCGTCTCCAGTAAAGAATCGAAAAAGGCTGGCCAGAACGCTGATCTTTTTGTGTATCGTGGGCAGGCTGTCATATGCTATGCTTTTCTCAACGAACAGAAAGGGGAATCTGTATGAGACAACACACGCTGTCAACAGCACAACAATGGGATCGGGAAGACAAACTTGCCACGTATCGGGACGAATTTTACATACTTGAAAATACGATTTACATGGACGGCAATTCACTCGGTTTATTATCCAAACGAGCAGAGCGCACGTTGCTGCAGTTGCTCGATGCTTGGAAGACACTCGGCATTGACGGGTGGACGGAAGGGGAGCATCCGTGGTTTTATCTTTCCGAAGAAGTCGGTAAGAAAATGGCGCCGCTCGTTGGAGGTAATGAAAACGAAGTGATCGCCACAGGTTCAACGACAACAAACTTGCATCAGCTCGTTGCCACTTTTTATAAGCCGATGGGGAATAAAACAAAGATACTCGCGGATGAATTGAACTTCCCTTCGGATATTTATGCGTTGAAAAGTCAGTTGCAGCTAAAAGGGTACGAGCCGGATGAGCATTTAATCCGCGTGGCTAGCCCGGATGGTCGGTATTTACGAGAAGACGACATCATTGCAGCGATGACGGAAGAGGTTGCGCTTATCGTTTTACCAGCCGTCTTATACCGTAGTGGCCAAGTGTTGGATATGGAAAAGTTGACGAAAGCCGCAAATGAACGGAACATTCCAATCGGGTTCGACCTTTGTCATTCTGTTGGATCCGTTGAGCATGAACTGCATGACTGGGGCGTGGACTTTGCATTTTGGTGCACGTATAAGCATTTGAACGGCGGTCCCGGTTCCGTCGGAGGGCTGTTCATTCACGAAAAGCAGTTTGGCAAAGCGCCAGGCCTAGCCGGATGGTTCGGTTCGAAAAAGGCATCACAATTCGATATGGCACATACAATGGATGCGGCTACAGATGTCGGTGCTTATCAAATTGGTACCCCTCACGTATTGAGTTTAGCTCCCGTGATCGGTTCGCTTGAAATGTTCGAGGAAATTGGCATTGAAGCAATCCGTGAAAAATCATTGAAACTGACAAACTTTATGCTTGCGTTAGTAGAACAAGAGCTAGCAGGTGCAGGTTTTACGATTGGTAATCCTGTTGATGAATCTCGCGGTGGACATCTTTTACTGGAACATGCAGAAGCAGCGCGGATTTGCAAAGCGTTAAAGCAAGATGGCGTTATCCCGGATTTCCGAGCTCCAAACGGCATCCGGCTAGCACCCGTTGCACTGTATAACACATTCGAAGACGTCTGGTATACCGTTCAAAAATTGAAAGTCATCATGGATGAGAAACGCTATGAACAATTTGAAAATAAAAGAGGTGTCGTCGCATGACGGGAAAGTGGATCGATATTTCACAGCCGTTGCATAACGGCATTGCAGAATGGCCAGGGGATACGCCATTTACGTATGAAGTCGCTTTTCCGAAAGCAGTAACCGGTTCGGTCAATATCGGAAAACTGACAACGAGTACGCATATGGGGACGCACATTGATGCGCCGTTTCATTATGATGATCAGGGAAAGAAAGTACATGAATTGCCGCTTGACGTCTATATCGGTCGAGCCAAAATCATTGATGTGACGGGCCTTGAGAGCGTCGGTCGTTCCGATTTGGAAGCGCACGATTTCGGTGGAGCACAACGAATTTTATTAAAAACAGGAAGTCGACCAGATCCAACTATATTTCCAGAAACATTTACAGTGCTACGAGCAGATATTGGTCCGTTTTTGAAAGAACGCGGTGTAAAACTGATTGGTGTAGATACGCCATCCGTTGACCCTGAATCGAGCAAGACACTAGACGCGCATCATGCCCTCCATGACAATGGAGTGCTCATTTTGGAAAATATCGTACTCGATACAATCCACCCAGGCTTTTATGAATTAATCGCATTACCATTGCCAATTGCGGGAGCGGATGGAAGTCCAGTGCGCGCTGTTATAAGGAGACTAGACGATGAGTGAAAAAGGAATTCATACAGATTTTAGAGAGAACATGACATACGGCGAGTACTTGCGCCTGGATAAAGTCTTATCGAGCCAAGAACGGTTATCGGGTCATCATGACGAAATGCTGTTCATCGTCATTCACCAAGTGAGCGAGTTGTGGATGAAGCTCATTTTGCACGAATTAAATACGGCAATTGAGTTGATTGAAGAAGATGAACTACCAGAAGCGTTCAAAATGCTCGCCCGTGTTTCAAAAGTGCAATCACAAATCATCCAGGCATGGGATGTCCTTGCGACAATGACGCCAGCTGAATACATGGAATTCCGTGATAGCCTCGGCCGTGCATCAGGTTTTCAATCGTACCAAAACCGTCTCATCGAATTTGCGTTAGGGTATAAACAGCCACATATCTTGAAAATTTACGAGAAAGACCCTGCGCTCGCACGCGAATTAACAGCAGCCTATGAAGCACCCGGGATTTATGATGTTGCCATTCGTGCCCTCTCACGAGCAGGCTTTGCCATCAATCCAGACTTGTTGAACCGGGATTTCTCGGTTACTTACAAAGGGGATCCAACGGTTGCGGCAGCATGGCTCGACGTCTACCGTGATGTCGACACATACTGGGATTTGTATCAACTCGCCGAAAAACTCGTCGATATCGAAGACAGCCACCAGCAATGGCGCTTCCGCCACATGAAGACGGTGGAGCGTATCATCGGATTCAAAGCCGGCACAGGCGGCTCCTCAGGCGTCAATTATTTGAAGTCTGTACTGGATCATCAGTTTTTCCCTGAACTATGGGACGTACGAACAAAATTATGAGTATCTCAAAGAAGCTGCCGACGTCATCTCGGCAGCTTCTGTTATGTAAGCCTAACAGATAATGATGACAAGGAGATTTCTGTGTTAGAAATTGCGTTGAAATAAAGAGAAGTACAGCATTTGCGTTCTATCGATCACTATGCCAGTTCTATCAATCACTTTCACAATTCTAATAAACAATTTGTTACGAACGGCCTATCCCTCGGAAGCAACCCGTTAAAGTGTGAAAGGCATTTAGCGCGACAATAACAATTTGGTAGAAGCAATTACCCGCGAAACAAGCAAATTTCATCAAGCTAAGCATAACTCTTTATAACGCCGCAAATTTCTTTCAAACGGCTCAAATATCACCGAAACGCGGCATATTTCCCCAGAACTCCGCATAACTCCCCGAAACACCGCAAACTTCTCCAGAACGCCGCATATCCCAGCCAAACGCCGCATACCCCACCAAACAAAAAAACTCCACCAACTCACTCCGTTGGCAGAGCCTCGTCTCTTAACACAATTGTATTACTAAAGATAGCGCAGTTCGCTGTGTGGGCGCTACGAATTACCAATCTACAGAACCACAGCCGGATTGGCCAAAACCTCCATTTTCAGTTTAGTTAGCAATGAACCCGTCGAAATGATTTCTCATCGACTGTAGGAACCCCTCCCCGAACCGTTGTGACTCATTGCCCCAACCTTGGATTGCCCACTATGCACAAAGCCTGCTCGCTCGCACTTACTTCACAAAAAGCAAGGCGAACAATGGACTGCGCCAGTTTGCGGATAAATTCCAACCAGTCTTACTAAATGAGCGTTCCCTACAACCATCTATCAAAAATAAATTGGTCCTCATCACAATATAGTATCGTTTCACCATTATGATGACTGGAAATACTAAATCACCACCATCATTGACGTTGTATACTTAGAATATTCTGCATGCGGCAAGGTGGTGTGTGCACTTAGACTGCATGCCTAGCAATGAAAATCTTCAGTAAATCTTCAGAAATAAGATGCATAAATCTTCATCTTCATTGTAGACAATAAAAACACTACGAAAAAGGTGGGATTCTATGAAAAAACGAGCACTCATTTTAGTAGCCGTTGTGGGAGCGGCATTGTTTTTCTTGAACGATAAAACGTCGAAAAAGGAAGCAGTTCCTTTAAGTTACGATGCAAAGGCTGCAATTGTTATGAATGAATCAGGAAAGGTATTGTATGAAAAAAACAGCAAACAAGCACTTCCTATCGCAAGCATGTCAAAACTGATGACACAATATATTATTTTAGAGGCACTCGCCAATAACGATCTATCTTGGGATGACAAGTACGAGCCATCCGCAGTAGCAATGAACCAAGACCGGCATGCCGTGAAATTAGGGATGGACACAAACTCCACATACACCGTGAGAGAATTATTCACAGCAATGACGGTCATTTCCGCAAATGACGCAACAATAGCACTCGCTGAAATGGTTAGCGGCTCTGAAGAAGCATTTGTCGCTGAGATGAACAAGCGTGCCAAGCAGTTAGGTTTAAAACACACACACTTCGTCAATGCGACAGGGTTGGATGCAGACGAGACCAATCAAGCTACTGCACGAGATGTCGCTGCTATTGCCCGAACAGTACTCAACGAGCATCCGGAGATTCTGGAATTCACACGTATGACCGATTTCACAACTGATGAAGGTGTGAAGAGATGGTCTACAAACCTCATGCTTCCTGGGATGCCTGAAGCAATGCCGGGTTTGGATGGACTTAAAACAGGTTACACGGAAATTGCCGAATCGTGCTTTGCGAGTACCGGAATATTTAATGGAGAGCGCATTATTACCGTCGTCATCGGTGTCGAAGCGGATGGTAAAGACACGACGACACCCCGATTTGATTTAACACGTGAATTAATTGATTCGTATGTGTTGAATAAATAAAAAGTTCGCCGCTGCATGCTATACTGAAACAAATCATTCACATAGCAAAGGGGTCTATAACATGCTACAAACCGAACAATGGATTAAGAAATTGCCGCTTCTTCAACAAATCGTCGATAAAAAGGAAGTCCTTTGGGTAAACCCTTTAAACGGAAACAGTGCGAACGGTATTGAGCAATCCGGCATTTCAATCAAAGACGTCAAAGATGCAAGTGATCGTTTACAACGGTTTGCCCCGTACATACAAGCGATTTTTCCTGAAACAACTGAAGCGAAGGGCATTATTGAATCTCCGTTAACAGAAATTGCAGATATGAAGCAAGCGCTTGCTCGTGCATATAACACAGAAGTACCAGGTACATTACTATTAAAACAAGACAACGCACTACCAATTTCAGGATCCATCAAAGCGCGTGGTGGAATCTACGAAGTATTAAAACATGCTGAAACACTTGCCATAGAATATGGACTGATCACACCGGAAGACGATTACACAAAATTCGCAGAACCCGCATTCCGTAATGTCTTTGCCAAACATAAAATTGCCGTTGGTTCGACAGGTAACCTTGGATTGAGCATCGGTATCATGAGTGCGCAGCTCGGCTTCAATGTCACCGTGCATATGTCCGCAGATGCAAAACAATGGAAGAAGGACTTATTGCGTGAAAAAGGAGTTACAGTTGTTGAATACGCAGACGATTACAGTAAAGCGGTTGAGGAAGGTAGACGCCAAGCGGAATCGGATTCTTTATGTCATTTCGTCGATGATGAGAACTCGCTCGACTTGTTCCTTGGATACGCTGTTGCGGGGGAACGGGTAGCTGCGCAATTAAAAGAACAAGGAAGAGTTGTAGATGCGGATCATCCACTATTCGTCTACTTGCCATGTGGAGTTGGTGGAGGACCTGGCGGCGTTGCCTTCGGATTAAAAGTGCAATTTGGAGACAATGTCCACTGCTTCTTTGCTGAGCCGACAAACGCGCCATGCATGACAATCGGAATGATGACACAGCTTCACGATAAAGTTTCTGTCGCAGATTTCGGATTAGACAATCATACTGCAGCGGATGGACTCGCTGTTGGCACACCGTCAGGATTTGTCGGTAAAAAGATGGAACCGCTTCTTGCAGGATGCTACACCATTTCAGACGACACGATGTTCAAACTTCTGACAATGACGGCAGACACAGAGGGAATCCGCCTAGAACCTTCTGCATTAGCGGGCATGACAGGCCCCATTCACACAATACAAAACGACATACAAAATGCTGCTTCATCATCAGCGACTCACCTTGTGTGGGCAACAGGCGGAAGCATGGTCCCAGAAACCGAAATGGATATATACTACGGAATTGGCAGGAAATAATCGCTATTTCCCGGGAAATCGACAAGATAAGGGAAATAATTTACGGAAAACAAAAATTATTGTCTAACAGTGCCATCAGAAGCTTAACTTTCATCTCTTCCAGCAACGTAAAGAATCTGTAACGAAATTCCGCAATCATTCGTCTACTCATTAAGTACGTATGCTGGAGGTGCTCGTGTGAAAAATGATGTCTTAGCCATACTTTTGTTAAGCTTATGTCTCTTGTCAGCATGTTCAGATGCAAAAACACAAAAGCTAGAAGCGTTCTTTAAAGACGCAAATATCGAACACGTCGATAAAGTCATCATCCAAGACGGTTCGACGGGCTACTCAAAAGAAATGGTTGACGAACAGCAAATTGATGATTTCTTATCCCGAGTAAAATATATTGAGTATTCACCTCAAGAAAACCAAGAAGGCAGCGTTGGCTGGCGTTATGCGATTACGCTTATTGACGGTCAAACAGAATTCAAATTTACTTTACATCAAATTGGGGACACCTACTATGACACCAATCCAGACATTCATCCAATCGTAGACACTTACTACAAAGAGTTGGAACGTGAAGAGAAATAAACGCTGAAAGGACCTCTGCTTTGGGTCCTTTTTAAATGGATTCAAAACGTTTACTTCAATCTGGATAGGGAATAACAGTATGGAGAGAAAAATAGATGTGGAGGATGAAACGATGAGCTCCCCAGTGGAAGATAAATCAGCAACCCAATGCAACACAGAGTATGATGCATTAAAGCGAGTGATCATATGCCAACCAAAATACATGGCAATAGAAGACGTCATCAATGACGTACAAGAAAAGTACAAAGACGAAAACATTGACGTCGAAATTGCGATGAAACAACATAAAGAATTTGAAAAACTGTTACGGGAGCATGGCGTGGAAGTCATTACACTGCCCGCATCCGAAAAATTCCCGGAACAAGTATTCACGCGTGATATCGGATTCACAGTGGGTGATGAAGTGTTCGTTGCCGAGATGGCAAGTGACATCCGAAAAGGCGAAGAGGAAGCGTTAGAAGAGTTTCTGGAAGAAGAAAATATTGACTACCAAACAACAGTCGATCGGGTAGAAGGTGGTGATGTGATTGTTGATGGCGACAAGGTGTACGTAGGTATTAGCAGTCGTACATCTGACCAAGCTGTCCGCAATCTACAACGCGATTTGCCCAATCACCAAATTATCCGCGTACCATTTGATGAAAAATACTTGCATCTGGATTGCGTGTTCAACATTCTATCACCAACGACAGCACTCATTTTCCCTGAAGCCTTGCCAGCAGAAATGGTCGAGATGCTTACGGAGAAATACACATGCATCGAAGTGTCAAAAGAGGAACAGTTTACACTCGGTACAAATGTATTATCCATCGGGGACGGCAAAGTATTTAGCCAACCTCAAAACAAAGAAGTAAACAAAGCGATGCGCACTCACGGATTTGAAGTCATCGAAATTGACTTCTCCGAAATCATCAAATCCGGAGGCTCTTTCCGTTGTTGCTCAATGCCGTTAGAACGGGAATGACAAATGAATCAAATTGTAACCCGCGGAAAGTTGTAGCTTCGCGCGGGTTACAGTATGATGGCGATTATTGATTTACTGCGGAAATGCGTTCGGTATCTTCACAAGTACATAATCACTCGTCCACATTTGAGTCGTGGCGATTAAGCGTTCATCGTCTTTCGTAAAAAATAGACCGCTGCCACCTTTCTCAACGAATTCCCAACCATCTCTTTCAAGCAACGCCTTCACCTCTGCATCGACACCGGCCGTTCCGTTATATCCATTTCGTGTCATATACCAAAAATTAGCTTCATCCTCACCGACCTTCACCAATTGATCTTCAGAGCGTTCAAGTACTTCAATAACCTCTTTTCCTTTCGCTCCTTCAAAAGGGAGAGCTGGAAACCGATTCATATACACAACAACACCAATGACGACGGTTATCAGTGCTAACAATAGTACAATTTTTCTCACGATCAGTCACTCCTTTCATTCACGATCCATTGCATCTAACTGTTCTTTCGCTTTCTCGACAATCCTTCTAATGAGTTCATCTTCCGTCAACTTCTCACTATTATCCCCATAACGGTAATCATCTATGAGTTCGCTCAACGCAAACCAAGTAGCAGAATCAGCATCAGGAAAATCATCACGCAAGACTTGATAGAGCGTGGATGCGTGGTCAAATGCTTTCTCGTTTTCTTCAACAATTTTTGATAATAAACAACGCGTAACCTGAATATTGCATGCTTCAATGGTGGGGCGCTGTATCGCTAATTCACGAACGGCCCGATGAAAGTAGTTTTCCACTTCAAACGGATTAATTCGTGTACGTAAAGAAGCGAGCATAAGTAAAGAGGGAGAAGTTTGGTTGTTTTCAAGCAGACCAATTGCCCAACAAACATAATCATTCGGTTCTGCCGTCATTTTATGTATTTTATAAAAAAGTAGGTCTGTATGTATTTTTCTCACGCCTTCTAAAGGGATTGTCTAATAATTAAAACGATTGCTGCTTGAAAAATGTTTCATTGGAAAGCGTGATTGGGAACTTTCTAGTCGTTTAGTTGCAATGAAGTACTGTAGGAAGAGGAGCGGGAAAGTTGGTGTAAATGTTCGAATCGGTGGTAAAGGGCGGAGAAACGGTGGTAACAGCATCCGAATCGGTGGTAAACGACCAAAAAGGTGATAACTGTATCCGTACCTGTGATGCGAAAAACGAAACATCGACTTTTCTTGTTGATCAACAAAAAAGGGCTACAAACTGATAGCCCTTGCTCATTAAACATCCGATTCCACAATATGATTCGTCTCATGCATGGAACTTTCATAGGCGATTAATGTTACGCCCAATTCATCCTCAAAATCACTCAACAATTTCAACTGCTCAGCATTTAACTCTGCAAGCGGCACACGGTCCGGCATCATCATCCACCACTCTTATCCTGTTTACGGTTAGCGTGTCCAGGACGGTATGGACTATACAAGCTCAAGCAAATAAAATACGCTTTAACTCAATTTTTAAATCAGGGAAAAGGAAGGAACGTAATGTATCCGAATGTCCGAAAACTGCACGCTCACGATAACGGCGTTCAGACAGACCATATACTTCAACTGTTTGATTGTGCGCATCGACTATCCAAAACTCTTGGACACCACTACGTTCAAACAACTTGAATTTTTGATTTCGATCTTTGAGCGCCGTAGAAGGTGAAAGAACTTCAACAAGTAGATCAGGACATCCAATTGCCCGATGCTCACAAATTAGTTCCCTCCTGCAAAATACAGATACATCAGGTTGTACGATTGTATAATCATCTGATTTATCCAATTGTACATCAAAAGGAGCGATAAATACTGCGCATCCATCTGTACCGAAATAACTTCGCAAAGCAAAAAACAACTCGCCCACAATCCGTTGATGTGTCGCTGATGGTGCTGGTGTCATATTGAACGGAACACCATCAATCAGTTCCCATTGTCCATCCCAGTGACTGACTTCCTTAATCATGAATTTATGTGTAGAGTCCGTCTCCGTCATCCAATTCACCACCTCAAGTTTGCCTCCATTTTACCACAAACCAAGCAACCTTTCTGAAATAAACAAAAAATCCACAGGAACAAACGAATGCTCCGTGGATTTCCAATAGCTTGTCCAATCAACCAACTTGCCAAGGCCGATTCATCTTTTTCTTCTTTTTAGGCTGCTTAGGGCCTAACTCGTTCCGTGTCATTCGTTGGGGCTCCATTCCTTTTTCAATTCTAGAACTGACGGCTCTAGAAAGTTTGTGGAGATTTGGTGCGAGAAATACGCGTGTCCCAACAGCATGACAATGAGGGCATTCAGCCGTTTCTTTATTGCCAGACATGGATTTAAAGAATAATGTAAAGTCTCCACAGTCCTCGCATCGGAATGTATAACTAGGCAAGGCTAACCCTCCTCATTCAATCACTTAGGTCGAATGTCTTTATCGAAAATTTGTGTAGGAATCGCAATTGTACAGCACGCATTTGGAATATCCACAATCCCATTAATGCGCCCCTCAACAGGTGCGGTACTCAACAACATGTACGCCTGTTCGCCCGTGTACCCGAGCGTTTTTAAATACTCAATGGCGTTTAAACAAGCATTTCGATAAGCAAGATTGGCATCTAAATAATGTTGGCTGCCATCGCGGTCATCTACAGAAATTCCTTGGAAGACAAGGAAATCATTATAATTTGGTTCAACAGGACCAGGCTGGAATACAGGATTCTCTTCAATCTTGTACTTTTCCATGCCGCCCTTAATAATATCTACTTTTAGCTCAATCCAACCGGACATCTCGATTCCGCCACAGAACGTAATTTCCCCGTCCCCTTGTGAGAAATGAAGATCTCCAACAGATAACTTGGCTCCTTCAACGAAAGTCGGGAAGTAAATTCTCGAACCTTTTGATAGGTTTTTAATATCACAGTTTCCACCGTTTTCCCGTGGTGGCACTGTCCGAGCACCTTCTTTTGCAATTCGATCAAATTCAGCGCCTTTTAAATTTCCGAGTACGACACTTTCAGAAGTAGGTGCGTTTGCTAGAGCAGGAACACGGTTTGGATCTGTATCAATTAACTTCTGCTCGCGATCATTCCATTTCTGCAATAGTTCCATAGAAGGCGCAACTCCAATGAGTCCTGGGTGAATCAACCCTGCAAATTTAACGCCAGGCACATGACGGGAAGTCGTATAAATCCCTTCAAAATCCCAAATCGATTTAGCCGCCTCTGGATAATGATCGACTAAGAAACTACCACCATTCTCCTTTGCGAAAATCCCATTAAAACCCCACTCATACCCCTGATGTGCTCCAATATCCAAAATATCAACAACGAGCAAATCACCAGGCTCTGCACCATTCACATACACCGGACCACTTAATACATGGACACGCGTCAAATTAACGGTTCGTACATCTTCCGCACTATCGTTATTTTGAATTTGTCCATCGGTCCATTCCTTGCAATCCATCCTAAAAGACGTTCCAGGGTCTACAGAAAAAGCTGCGGGTATATCCGGATGCCACCGATTGTGTCCCGGATGTGCCTGCTCCTCCATCGGCTTACTCAAATCCAACGCATACATCGTTTTTGCCATAATCCTTCCCCCAATCCTAGTTTTGAATGCGCTTTCATCCTACCAATAACATAGTAATAAGTCAAATAGATAGGAATTTTCCATAATGTCTAAATAAGGATTTTGGTATATTGAGTTGAATCTTCAAAAGTGCTTAATAAATGATATAAATATTTAGTTAAAGGGATTATATTTCATAAAAATTCAATTGCTTAGAAGTAATGTCAAATGAGTATTCTATTAATCTCAGGTTACTCCATTCTAAAGATTGTGCGGGTCTTGTCCCTTTAGTGAATTTACGTTTACCGAAGATATTTTTGAAGTCTTTTACTTCGTCTGGGAAGTGATTGGCAACAACAAAGGCTTCTATCATATTATAGTCACCGTAACTATATTCTTGGTTGACCCAATCTACATACTTCATCAGTTGGCTTACAGTTTCTTTATCAGCTACTCCTCTTTTTATTTCAATAACAAGATACTTGGATATCGTATTAAAACCTTTGATAAATCTATACCCAAAGACGTCCATTTTGTCCATGTAGTCAATAGGTTTAAACGGCGATGCAATGACTTGATGGGTTAAATAATCCCATTCACCAAAAACACTTGTTTTTTTGTTGTAAATATAATCCAAAACACCAGCTTCTAAAGCCATCTCATGTCCGATACTTCCATCAGAGTTAACACAGCAATTTAGTATATTTTCAGAACGAACAAAATAATTATCATTTACAATATTTATTATTCGGTTTTTTAATGTATCGGTTTCGTGATATATATTGTTGGAGGTTATTAGATTCTCTTCGTTATTTTTAAGTATTATATCGAGCAAAGCTTTATTTTCTTTATGGTCAATTTTAATGAATGAGCGTTTCCAGAATGCTCTAAGCATCTTAAAGCTATCAGGATTTGATGATAGTACTTCATCCATATCTACACCTTTCTTAAAAAAATGAGGGGATCCCTTAAAGGTGCATAACATTCTATTTTTAATGTTCTCGTCAGAGTTACTTAAAATCATCTTGTTGCGTAAAACACTATAGTCAAAGTCAGTAGGTAAATCGGATGAGGGGAAATTAAGGAATTTACTATTTCCTTTTATGTTTATTAGTTCTCCTATGCCATAAATTTTCCTTTGGAAAAAGAAATAAACATTATCTCCTTCTGACATAGTCATGTAATCAGCGAATGTTCCTTCGTGGTTGACTCGCCAGTATGCGGTATCTGGTAATTTCATCAACGTACTATAAACTCCATTCTGCATACTGTATTCCAATGAACTTTCATTGTTTAAGTTGAAAATATAACCAGCCATATACTACACCTCATCGACTTTTAAAATACTAGCTACCCATTCTCTATCTAGCCAAAAGGATTGCTTTGCAATCATTCTCCCGTCAGGAAGAGGGACCCTATCGTTACCGTTTCTCCCTTTTGGTCGAATATGACATAATCCATTCGATTTTGGCTTTGGAAGATTATTAGCTATGATTATTCTTTTACGTTGAATTTTTGGTTCTAGATGTATTCCATTATTAATCAAAATTTGAACGTCTGACCAAAATGTTTTCAAACGCCCATTGATCTCACCTGGAGGCATGTTCCATAGTTTTATACCATTAAAGTAAAGTTTTCGATTCGGGTTTTGCTTTTTTGTTTCTTTATACTGAAAGACAACAAACAATATTTTTGTTTCAGAAAAGTAGTTGTATAACCAGCTGTTTTCCCAATCTTCAACTGCCCATTTCATTAAATCGATATTTTTAAATGACATATGTTGCTCGGGTCTGCCGTTGGGTTCAAGGCGTACAGTCTTCAATTGGATATTAGCTTTTACAAATTCATCAATTTCATCAAGTTTAGTGCCCTTGATACCAAGAAGGTTGCTGACAAATATTTGTAGAAAACTTTTTGATTTATAATTTATACTAATCCCTTGACTATAAGAAAGTTCATTTAGATTTTTACCAATAAAAGGTTTAAATTTATCCTTAAGTATCTGGAGTAATGTTCTCTGTTTTAATTCATGAGGAGATGCAATGGAAATTAATTCTTTATTTAAAATAATTTTTCTAACTAAAGCAGTCATATAACTCTGTTTTAGTGAGTAGGCTCGTTGCATGGCGGGCACTTCGCTAAAAGGCTGTTCTCGTAATGAGCTCCGATTTGCTCCTTTTGTGCAAGCTGCAAGGTAGTTCGTATCCGCTTCAGATAGTTCATGTGCAAGCCCTTTTCTAATCTTCTCATTAATTAGTTGCCAGTCCTGTTTTATGATTTCCAAGTCTTCTTCAGCATATCTATGAAGATAACTTTTAATAATCCTATAATCAGCTCTTCTTATTTCTGGAATCCATTCATAAAACATTAACAATAACTCTTTGTTTTTTCTCCAAAAGCTAGAAGTTTCAAAGGTGGTAGTGGATTCCTCCATATAGTTGATAATGTTCAAAACTAATCTCTCTTTTGCAGACAGAGTCCCATTTTTATTTTTCCTGATTGGGGTGACTTTCAACTCAATACCTAAATCTGCAAAATCAGCTTCGCTATTAGAGTTTACCTGATATCCAAAGAAGCTTTCCTCGATAATCTGACCTAAGTGTCCTTTAGAACGTTCATTTTGAACTCTCCCGCTCTTATCTATTTCACCAAATGTTTTTCCTTCGGCTTGCTGAGCCTTATATAACAATTCTTTTTCACTTTGATATAACAATTCTCATCCCCCCTGTGCTTCTTACCAGTATTCTACCATAAAGAAAAAGCTGATACAGATGTATCAGCTGAAAGAAAAGTTTAATTGTATATCAGTCGGTTGACTTGCTCTTTCAATTTCTTCAATTCGTTGTCCCATAATTTTAATTAAATCTACGACAAGGGCATTCCCCATACAGAAATATCTCATACGATCAGACATTCCGGCGGTCCAATTGTCTGGGAATCCATTCAGCCTTTCGCATTCGATTGGTGTTAGGAAGCGTTTCTTGCCGTTCACTTCGACAATGTGAGTACTTCTATTGATAGAGCCTTCACTTGTTAACATTGTTCTTCCGGGCTTGTCCAAATCATCAGTAGGAGACATTCCACCTTCGGAGAAGTTATATTTATGACCATCTGCAGACGTTCGCTCAATTTTCTTTGGTCCTCTTAAATACTTGAACTTTTCTTCTTCGGCTGGTGTCAGATAATACTTTTCCTCTACAAGTTCTTCATCAATCAAGATATCCCTCAGCACAGTGGGTTTCTTTTGCATGGGTGCGACATGAGCAGTAAATATCTTGCCATCTCTCATGATTCCGGCTGTATGGAAATTGAATGAAAACTCATCAGAGATTTCAATAATATCTTCTGGAAGGAAGTCTGCAGAAATGCGTTCTTTGTAAGGTTCCACTTCCACTGGGAATGACTTTGCGAAAAATCCTTCCTTGAAAATTATTTCATTTTTGTCCAATTCACGTTGGTTGATGTCAAAAGGGATACCATTTTTATAGGCAAAAATGAAAACTCTTCTTCTTCTTTGTGCTAAACCATATTCAGCTGCATTAATTACTCGCCATTCCACGACATATCCTAAATCACGGAATGTTGCAAGCATGACAGCAAAATCTCTTCCTCGTTGTGAAGATGGAGATTTGAGCAGTCTATCAACGTTTTCCAGAAGTACATATTTAGGATTTCCGTTTTCCAGTATTCTTTTGATTTCCCAAAAGAGTACTCCTTTTTTACCTTGTATTCCTTTTTCTCCAGATAATGTTCTGGCTACAGAGTAGTCTTGGCAAGGAAACCCTCCGACAACTAAATCAGGAGAAACGTCTTGAAAAAATTCATTTGGTACTGTTGCTATATCTTGATTGCTGTGTTCACCACTAGAGAAGTTGCCAGCATAACAATTAAATGCATCTTGTGCTTTACGGGAAGGTTCCCATTGATTACCCCAAACGACGTCGAAAAGACGGGAGTTGGCTTGCTCTAATCCTTTTCGAAACCCGCCTACGCCAGCGAATAATTCAATTACCTTTAGAGAATTACTGTCAGACATTTTCGAACACCCTTTCGGTTATTTTCTTTATTATAACCTATTTAGATGAAAAGATCAAGATCTAAATGAAAATATTCCAGATTAAATTGAGTTATTTTCTTGGGATTTTACTGCGTTTATGAATTCCATAGTATTCTGAACTGCTTTATCGATATTTCCTCTAATCTCATGTTCCCATACTCTTTTTACATGCCAGTTCATACTCGAATAATAATCCGAAATTTCCGAATCCCTTTCGACGTTTCGTTTGAATTTCTTGTCCCAAAACTCCTCATTGCTTTTAGGGCGCTTGAAATGTTCTGGACAAACGTGCCAGAAGCAAGAATCGACGAATATGACAATTTTGTATTTCTTTATAGCTATATCGGGTGTTCCTTTCAAAGACCTGACATTACGGCGGAAACGTAGGCCTTTTCTCCATAAGGCACTTGCAAACATATCCTCAAGTTTGGATTTTGCTTTGATTTTACTCATCGTCTTGCTCCGCTGCTCTTTGGACATGATGTCAGCCATGATTTTCATCCTTTTTCAATTAGGATTCCCGATATGGAAGAAAGCAAACAATATGAAGTTCGAATATTTACAAATAATAGAAGTTATTTGGAACTAAAAATACAATACTGTTATAATAAAATTGCACTGGTTAATAAGTATCTAAACTAGCGAATATAAATAGAGACATAACCTGTAAGGGGGATTTTTATATGAATTCATTTTGGAATTTTCCTGCTACTTCAGGGGGATTAATTAATTCAATCAACAATGCGGGTATTGAAACATTTCGTGGTAATGAACTTGATTCATTAACTCGTGAGATATGTCAAAATTCATTGGATGCATTAAAGGATGAAACAAAGCCTGTAATTATTGAATTCAAATCTTTTGATATTCCTTCTGAGATGTTTCCGCAGCAGACGGAGTTAGTCGAAGTATATAAAAAATGTGAGCGAACGTGGACTGGTAAAAATGATAAAAGTGAACAATTTATCAAACAAGCACAACAAATTATGGAACAGCCTGAGATTCAATTTTTACGAATTAGTGATTTCAATACAAAAGGATTGGAAGGAGCAAGGCGAGGAGAATTAGGATCGCCTTGGAGCTCACTGATTCGCGAGGCGGGTTCATCCAATAAAGGTGATAGTTCTGGTGGTAGTTTTGGAATTGGAAAATCTGCTCCATTCGCAAATTCAAAGCTTCGCACCCTTTTCTACGAATCTTTAGATTCGACAAACTACAAATCACATATTGGTGTTGCAAACATCATGTCGTTTGAGAAAGAACCGGGGCTAACAACCATAGGTTCCGGCTATTACACAAACGACGAAAACTCCAAAGCAATTCCTGGGTTCTTAAATCTAGACCCAAATTATGAGCGAACAGAAACTGGGACAGATATATATATTGCAGGATTTAAACCAAAACCTAATTGGGTAAATGAGATTCGAAATTCAGTGTTATTTAATTTCTTCATTACTATTCATCAGAAGAAATTGGTTGTAAGAATCGAGGATGAGGTAATCTCTCATGAAAATCTTGGGGAGTTAATTCAATCGCTTGATGAGACAAAGGAAGAATATCGTCACGTGAAATCCTATTATGAGGTTCTTATTTCTAATAAGTCATTAAAAACACCTTCGCCCAAAAGGGAATACAAAACTATTGGGACATTTGAAGAAGGAGAGGCTACCCTTTACATAATGAAAGGTGACGATTTGAATCGACGTGTTCTTATGACTAGAAAAGTGGGAATGCGTCTATTCGAACAAAACCGGATTAGTGGAAGCATTTCATTCACAGGAATTTTAATTATTACCGGTCGACATATGAATCAGGTATTCAAGAAAATGGAAAACCCAGCACATACATTATGGGAACCAAACCGCTATGAACCAAGCCCTAAAGAAGCGGAAAGGGCATTCAGTGATTTGCGAAAGTTCGTGCGGGAAACGGTCCAGCAAACGTTTCAAGTTGAAACTACAGACACAATGGATGCTATTGGCTTAAGCGACTTTTTACCGGATTCACCTATTTTAGGAGAAGGTGAAGAGAAGCGGGAATCACTTACGGTGAAGATTAAAGAATTGAAACAAAAGAAAAAAGCAAAGCAGAAGAAAAAAACAATGAAAAGAACCGGAGGAGAGAGTTTCTTAGACGAATTAGTATCTGCAGGACTATCTACTGAAGGTGATGAATCAGGTCATTCCCCTGAAATCAAAGGAGACGGCACTGGTCAAGGTGGAGGCTCTGGAAATAACAATGGCCAGCAAGGAAGTGTTGATGAGGGAACCGGTACGGAAAAAGAAGGTAAGGAAAAGAAAGAGAAGAACAGGCCTATTGAAATAGAAACGCGATACATTTGTTTGGATAAAGAAGAGGGTTTATATAGGATAAATGTTAAACCGAAGAAAAAATTCGATAGAGGAAGGCTCGAATTTAAAGTGTTAGGGGAGCAAGGCGAGTTTAAACTACCAGTTAAAGACATTGAATCATCCCAAATTGATAACATCACTATCTCGGGCAATATGGTCCGTTTCAAGAATAAAGTCGGCAAAAAGGACATTTTTGTTATGGTGAAAGTTGATTATGAACACTACTGTGTATTGGAGGTGGATTTGTATGAGGTTTAACAGTAACCTTCCATATCCAGTGCTAAATAAAGAAAATGATAACTATCTAGCTTCTCGATTCGAAGTGGAGGTTAAAGCCGAAAAGTCCTTCGGCCAGGTCAAGCTTGAAATGTTTTGCACATTAGAAAACGAAGGTATCAAAAAGCTGATAGAAGAGGGAAATGCGGCATTTGTAATGCATATTGAATGTCCTCAAACGAGTTATCGTTCTATTGTTAAATCAAATATGCCGAGTTTATCTGCACACATTGACGATCAACGACTGCGGGGGAAGATGGAAATTCGTCCGTTTATCATTGCAACCACTACTATTGAAAACTATACAAATATCCAGCTGAATGACTTTTATCGTGACTTACCATTAACATTTGAAAAGGGTAATATGTTGGCAATTGCAGAAGCGATAGATATTATTTTGCACGAAGAGTCTACAGAGACTCAAAATTTACCATCAATAATAACTGTTCGCCGTGTGGAGAAATCGGAACATATGAACATTCAAATGAGCTCTGATCAAATTCTGATAGAATTGCCAAAAGGAATATATGACAAGTATGCTGAATATGCGGGTTCGAGATTAAAAGACACAATTTTAGCTACTGTCTTCACGCCTTGTTTAGTAGATGTCTTTCACACATTGAAAGAGGATACGTCAGGATATGAAGACTATAAGTGGTACCAAGTTCTTGTGCAGATTTTTGATAATAATAATATACCGTTTTCACAAGTGTTAGACGGAACCGTCCCTGTTATCCAGGCGGTACAACTTGTCCTAAGAAATCCTCTCGAAAAATCATTTAAAGAAATTGAAAAACTAATCAAAGAGGAGGACTAGTTGATGAAAATTAAATTCTTATCCGAAAATACATTACAAGACTTACGTGTCAATTATGATACTTATAAGGAACATTACTATAGTAAAGATAACACATGGTTTAATGGTTATTTTGCTCAAGAAGGCGCTACTTTTGAGTCTGATATTGACTACAAGCAACCAAATTTCAATTTTAATAGCGATTATTTGGTGAGCGACTTTGAGAATGTGAAGATTGTATACGAAGCTTTACAGCACTTGACTGTGGCAGAAGCTACTCATGAACGTTTGTGGGCTGGATTAGCTCATATGCAAATGCGGGAATTTAGCTATTACCGCCTATCTATGGACTTGGAAAAGAAGAATGACAAACGAATTCAATCGGCGCTCTTCTTTACCCATGGTGCAAAACGATCTCTATATGTTCATTTGTTAGCACGCCTATGGTGGGTAGGTTATATGACTGATGATGAAGCAAATAAAGAGGATCCGTACTGGCTAACAGAGTTTTTCTCATCGGCGGATTTTTCAGCTAGGTGTGTTGTCTTTTTCTCTAGTAACTTCACTTCAAATCGTAATATTACAAAAGGAGTTTTACGTGCCCTTATAACACTTAAAAACGAAGGCTTTCAAATCAAACGAGAGCATTTTGTAGAGGCGAACCGGTACCTTAACATCTTAGGCGGTGCAATGATTCTTGATATGCTGAAGGAAGATGAAGTATTAGAGATAATTATGGCTAGAATTAAGAAAGTTTATAATCTTGATAAGGTCGCAGTCTTGATTTGAATAGAAAAAAACAGAATATATCAGCCGGCTTCTGTTCGGTTCAAATAACATGAACGGCAGAGCACGAATCATTGGGGCCCTGCCGTTCATTAAGATCTTATATTAAAAAGGAATTTCCTTAAGTATGAATGTTGTTAAAGACTTACTTGCTCGTATTTCTGCATGTCTTTGAATAACTAATGTCGTATTTACATTCAGAGCAAGGAAGACAGTCTAAGAGATCGACGTCCTGTCGCAACGACAGCATAACCTACTTAGTGCAGGCTTCCTTATTGTCATTCAACCATAAAAAATAACCCATCCTTGAGTTAGCGGCTCAGTTAGGATAGGTTATTTCCTCATCTGCCGATCCCCTTTTGGGAACCTGCTATTACATTGACCGTTCAATGTAACAGCATTGGACGGTCTCTTTTATTTTATTCAATACCTATTCTTAGTATACAGGGGCAAACGTGATTATTCAAGTCGTTGGAAAGAACTTGTAGTCTCAGGATAGTTGTATTTCAATATAGCTAGTTGTTATATATACATACAACGGCATGAGTTTTCCTGTAAAGAACTATCCAACTTTGAGGATCGACCCGTCTCTCTCAGTTCATACATTTTCCCCTTTTTCCAACAAACTCTCTCCCTGATTCCCCGCAGCATCCACAACCGTTACCCTTACACTTTCCGGCACATCCAACTCAACTTCAAACGTACCATCTTCATTCAACAAAAACGGTACAGGCTTACCAGGTTTGCCATCCTTCATCAATTGATAAGACGCATTCAACTTTTCATTCACATCAAATCCTTCATTGAGTTCATCCATCAATTTCGCAAAATCAATATACTGGTCGGTTACTTGTCCAGTAACTGTCGCCCCTTGGATTGCTCCAGTGATTACAGGCTTTGTCGATTTCACGAAAATCGGCCCGATGCTTGCGGTTAGTGGCTCGGCGTTTGCCATTCCGGTGAAGTCGATGGAATAGATGCCGTCCGCTAGCGTTGCTTCTTCGTTTGTCCAACTGGACGTGTACTTGTGAAGAAGTGGGAATTTGCGTGTGCCTAGGCTTAATCCGTTGTCATAGAACAAGCTGTCTACTGGTGCTTTTGACAAGTAGTCGGTAATTTCTAGGGTTGGGTAGGACAAGTCACTGTTAATGGACAATGTGATTTCAGTTGGAGGTGCTTGTTCTTCATTGCCAAACGATAGATCTTTTTGAGTTATGCTCAGTTCCTCAATGGCTGGCGTGACGGTTGCGCCGTTGCTAAAGTCTGCGGCAAAGGGCAGTGATACGTCCACCGATTGCTCGCGGTCCGTAATATGGATATAGCCTAGAATCTCATCTCGGTATTTCGTCTGTTCGTTTTTGGCAGCTGTTAAGGTGACATGGAGCAGTTGCTCGCCGTCTAGTGTGAATGAAGGCGGTTCGACAGTTATTGTTGCACCGTCAAACGGTTGCGTGACGTGTACGGTGACGTCGTAATGCCCACCAGTTCCTTTTATATCCTTCACAAGCATAGGTTTTGTAAGGGTGATCGCCTCTGATAATGTTACAGCTCCGAACGTCACAGCCCCTTTTTGATTCTCAACGAGTTCTCCCTCGCCGGTTGCATCGATTTCCTCAAGGGCATAAGCGAGAATGGTAGGGTGAACCGCTGCATATGGTCGAATACGGCCAGCCCCTTGATCAAATACGTTGTACACAGTCGTATCGAGTACTTTTGCAGTGTTTGCCATGGCCACTTTAATATCAAATGGCGTCCAATCAGGATGGGCTTGTTTTAAGAGTGCAGCGACGCCTGTGATATAGGGTGCTGCTTGGGATGTACCTGTCTCGCGTTTAAACGCGTCTGTATAATCGTCAGCTTGACGGTATCTTGGCATCGTGGAAAGGATGTCTGTTCCAGGTGCTAAAATATCAGGCTTAATGTCAAAATTCGGTCGTGAAGGTCCTCGTGAGCTGGAGCTGTCAATTTCGTCATGGATGGTTGAGTTGCCGACAGCAATTCCGAGACGGGCAGTTCCTGGCGCACGGACGGACCCACGAACTGATCCGGTATTGCCGGCTGTACTAATGACAACGACGCCAGCGAGGACTGCGTTGTTTACGGCAATCGACAATGCGTGGTTTTCCATGTCGCTATTATCGCTTAATGAAAGATTAATTATATCCATTCTTTGTGCGACTGCTTCTTCAATTGCTCGTAAGATGGTTGATGTGTCACCGCTCGTGTAGGATCCAAAAATACGGTAGGCGTACAAGTCGATTTTCGGTGCAACCCCTTTTACGCCAAATGCATTTTTACCTGCAATAATGCCTGCAATGTGCGTTCCGTGATACGTCTCAAAGCGTGCGCCAGACGTCGATGCTTTTTCAGGAGCGCCTGTAGGACGTTCGTCTGGGAATGTTTCGGAAGGGTCATTTTCATCTCTCGTTCGTGCGTATTTTTCAGGATCTGATTGATCAACAAAGTTCATCCCGCCACGATAGGCATGTTGAATGGCAGGATGGTGTCTGTCAATCCCTGAATCCAGCACAGCCACTTTGACCCCTTGTCCTTCTATCCCTTCCGCCCAAAGTGCTTTTACTTCTGAATAAATGGCGTCCATTTCATGTTCCGAGGATGCCTCAACGTCTGTCGAAGTCGCACCTGATGCCAAAACCTTGAAGTTTGATTCAATCAATTGGATGTCTTGTATGTTACAAAGTTTCTTTACATCTTTTGATGGAATGGTTGTCGCAATTGCATTTAACAAGGTGTTAAATGAATGGAACTTTTTAAAGGGAATGTTCATAGACTTCATTGCGTTGAACACTTGCTGTTGTTGGACGTGCACAGTAGCTTCAATTTGCATTGCGTTTTCCGTTGTGAAAGGGGTGCCGTTCATTTCCGCCATCCGTTTTTGTACAACTACGGGTTCTTCCGTTAAGTGAAGAATGATGTCAATTTCTTCGTTATCCAATGCCGTTTCATATAAGTTGTGCATAATCCGCTCTCCTTTTATTCCCGAGACATGGTAATTCGCTACTTGTAACATACGTACTTTTCACATAATTTTCAATGGGATGTGACAATCATGGAGGTTTTTGTGTCTTGGTGGTCAAGAGGATGTAGGGAATGGAGAAATTAGCTTGTTCTGGCGGATAGAGTCGATTGCTTCAATACTAAATGTTGTGCGGATTCACTTGCTTGTTTTTTCGTTGTCTAGTACACTACATTCAAACGGCCGTTTGAATGTAGTGTTTATCTAAAATTGGGGGAATAACATATGGAAATATATGATGTAGTCATCATAGGAGCAGGTCAGGCGGGGATTGCGGCGGGGTATTATGTAAAACAGACCGGACTTTCATTTGTTTTGATTGATGGGCACAAAGAGATTGGGATGTCGTGGAGAAATCGCTATGATTCGTTAGTGTTATTTACACCTAGAAAGTATAGTGCGTTGCCTGGTTTGAGGATGAATGGACGGCCGAAAGGGTTTCCTACGAAGAGCGAAATGGCTACCTATTTACAGCAATACGTCAATCAAAATGACTTACCGATTAAGTTGAATACGACAGTTAGCAGTGTGAGTAAACGTCGAGGTATCTACCTAATTGAAACGAATCAAGGAATCATCCAAGCGAAACGAGTTGTCATTGCTTCGGGTGCTTTCCAAAAACCGTTTATACCGCCAGTCGTTGTGCGTGCAGAAGACAAACCGTTTCAACTGCATTCATCAACTTATCGCTCTCCAGATCAATTACCAGAAGGCCCGGTGTTAGTTGTAGGTGGCGGGAATTCAGGTGCTCAAATAGCGGTTGAACTAGCTGGTGAGAGAGAGGTGACGCTCGCAGTCAGTCAGCCGCTGAAATTTATGCCGATTCAATTTCTAGGTAGACCGATATTTCACTGGCTCGATGTAATCGGGTTGCTGCATGCTGGAAGAGATACCGTAAAAGGTAGATGGTTTAGAAAGCGCAAGGACCCGATTTTTGGGAAGGAATTAAAGGTGTTCATTGATAATAAGAGAGTGGATCTTAAACCTAGAGTAGTTAAAGTTGTAGGCGATAAGGTGCTTTTTAGTGACAACAGTGAACGCAATTTTGAAACCATTGTTTGGTGTACAGGTTTTGTTCCTGCCTACGATTGGATTCAAATTGAAGGTGCACTTTCGTCGAATGGATCTCCTCTGCATGATAGGGGAGTGAGTCCGATTGCAGGATTGTATTACATTGGGTTACCGTGGCAGCATCAGCGGGGTTCTGCTTTGGTTTGTGGCGTTGGTATGGATGCAGCTTATATCGTTTCACATATGAATGAGAGTGGTTCGTGAAGTGAAGATGTGTTATTAATTCTAAAAATTCAATTGAATTCCGTTGTGTTGTTGGATAAGATTGTATGAAGTGGTATTTCGTGTGGTGAGTCTAAGTAGAGTGATAGAGAGAAAATATGGGGGTATGTCGGTGAATTCATTCAATTTGATTGCCTTGATAGCAAGTTGTATTGGTTGGCTTGCCATTTTGTCCATCGCGCTTCGCGTATATAAGCGACAGGTGGAGAAGCCTAAACGCTGGTACGTTGTATTATTCATATTAGGAGGTCTTTTATCGTTCTCATTCAACGTGGTTTTATGGGGAGAGTTGGTGAGGTTCGCGTTTTTACCCCTTGGTGTGTGGATTTTGTATGCTTTTTTGCGGCGAAAGGAAGGGCGTTGGAAGCTGTATCGGCCCTATGCTTGGCTAGGGTTTTGGGGGAATTATATTTTTCTGGTGACTACGTTGCTCGCCATTCCGATTCACGCTGCAATTTACCCTGCAGATGATCCGTCCACGTATATTTCAAATGTGAAGAATGCATCACTTATTCACTTGCATCCTTCTGCTCGTGGAGAGGGGATTCAGAAAGAGCATCTGTTAAGTCAATTGGAGTCGATGAAGCCGGAGATGTTTTTTACGGAAGAGTGGTATGAGGCGACGTATTTGAATCGAGAGGAGAATGAGCGTGAAAGAATGCCTTATCAACTTATTGGAGTAGCGCCCAAATGGGGAAGTGGACGAAGCGCGGTACTATTCATTGAAGAGGATGGAAAAGGAATCCTGCTAACGACTGAGGAAAAGCAGTATTACTATCGGCTAGATGCTTCTGTTATTGAGGGGGTGGAGAGACATGATGAAAGGAAGACGCAAAATCTTTACAATAGTGGGCTCGTTTCTCGTCGTGTCCTTTGCGCTCGTCATCTATCTGGTTTATTTTTCTAAACCGGGAGTTCTACCGAATGAAAAGCAAATGGTTGAGTTGATACAGAAGGACGTTCCACGAGTAGGTATTAAAACCGTTCAAGATACGCTTACGTTGGATGAACGGCACGTAGTCGTTCCTTTTATTACAAATAAGGATGAGTATTGGCTAAGTTACTGGGAGTGGAAGCGTAATAAATGGACGGTATTGGCTGCGGATACAGGGAACGAACCGAAGTTATGGAAAATCGATAAGAACGATCCATCGTCGTATTGGTTCGTGTGGAATTTCAGACCTGAAAACGATGCAACTTCCCTTTCCTTTTATTTGCTGAATCAGAGAAGATACGGGCAATCGAATGGAGAGGAATATTATTATCCTCAGGTGCAACTTGAGGAGAGCGTTGTACTGACAACGAGTCCCTTTGGCGTAATGCAAATACCTAAAGAGTGGCAACAGCATCACACAGAACTTCAACGCATACAGCCTAAATCCCACACTCCTATGTATTATCCATTTTCTAATATAGGATACGAGTTGAATTTAGGATGGATTGCCTATGATGAAGCGCATGAAGAAATCTTTTTATCGAATGGTTCGAGCGGAAATACCTCTTACATCAATCACAACGTGAACGTTGAGTATATCTGGCGGTTGTCTGCAGACCAACTTGAACGAGGGGAGTAAGGCATGGATATCCAAACGTTGAAAGAAGAACTTGCTGCGCTAACAGAGACGATTTATTTTGACGAACAGAATTTTTTACGTGAGCATTCCTCTGATCCGTTACAGTTGCGTCGTGTCATCGACCTTGCAGAACAAGCGGTAAAGTCGAATGAAGACGAACGCTTTTTTCTATACGGGACACTAGGAAACTTATATCGGATACTTGGAGAGCCGAAGATGTCTATTCATTATTTGAAATTGAATCTACTGGATGCTGAGAATTCTCGATCTGCTCCTAGAGAAATTGTCACGTTAATTCGCCTTGGAGAGGCTTTGAAATACGATGGGCGGCATGAGGAAGCAATGGAAATGTTCAATCGTGCATCGTTACGATGTGAAGAAACGGATGATACGATTTATAGGGATTTTGTTTTGCAACATAAAGGCAAGTGCTTGTTGGAAATGCATAAGGTTGACGAAGCGATGGAGTGCTTTCGGCGAGCGTTGACGTTAAGGATGGAGAAAGGGGATGTGGCTTTGATTCATTCGACGGAGCGGGCATTGGTGTTTGCAAGAAAGTTACTAGCGAGTGATGGGAATGAATAAAGGTAACCATACTGCGCTTCAGCGATTCATTCACTATGGAACAATCATTGGTATTTTTGCATTGATCATTCCTGCTACTTTTAATAATGCGTTTTTCTATCTTATATTCTTGCTCATGGGTGTGAACTTGTTTAATAGTTTTGTTCGGATGGTGAAAGGAAAGTGGATGGTCGTTGGATTAGTTGCTGTAAGTGTGTTGCCGTTAGGTTTGTATTTGTTGATTAGTGGGATGAACTAACGTGTGTAGTTTCCGAGGAAATGAAGTTGATAAGGAGGGGTTCTCGTGGCGACAATGCTGACATTAGGTGTACTCATCGTAATTAATTTCATCTTATGTAGCTTTATAAGTTTCCTCTTTCGTAAAAGACGTAAGGTGGATTGGGGCATTGCCTTCGTATTCAGTTTTGTCATTGCACTTTTTTCGATTTGGTTGTTGGACGGGTGACGGAAGTTAAACTGAGCAAGGCCAATTTTTAGTGTATAAACGAAAAATAACCCATCGGAGAGTAGCTCTGATGGGTTATTCCGATTACCTCTATTTCTTTTATCCGCTGCCCCTTAGGGAAGCTAAACCGTAAATCTACTCATATCACTTTGCAAGTTCTCGGCCAATTGAGAGAGCGTTTGTGCATTTGAAGAAATTTCTTCATTTGCCGCAAGTTGTTCTTCAGTAGCTGCGCTCGTAGATTGAGCTTCCGATGCAGCTTGTATAGCAAGTTCTTGCACTTGTTTAGCACCACCGGATACCTCGTCAGTCATCACGCGAATCTGTTCAATCGCGGCAGAAACTGTTGTCACTTTCGTACTCACTTCAGTGGAGGCGCATTCGATTTTCTCAAATACATCTCTCGTCTGTTCTGTCACGACACGACCTGCTTCTACACGTTCATTGCCATCTGTCGTACTTGTAACGACTTTTCCTACGTTTTGAATCATCATGTCAATCACTTGGCCAATTTCGACGGCTGATTGTTTAGATTGCTCTGCAAGGTTCCGAACTTCTTCAGCAACAACTGCAAATCCTTTTCCGTGTTCACCTGCGCGTGCAGCTTCAATTGCCGCATTCAATGCTAGTAAATTCGTTTGTTCTGCGATAGCCGTAATGACAGATGTTACGCGACGAATTTGCTCTGAGTGAGTCGCCAAGTCACCGATAATTTCCGAGGAATGTTCCATTGATTTGCTAATTAAGAGCATTTGTTCAGAGAAGTCTTTCATTAACGTCGCCCCCTCATGAACGAGCTTCGTAACTTTCTCAGTAGATTGCATCATTTCTGCGTTCTCTTCGTTAATGCGCAAGATCCCTGATGTCATTTCTCCCATTGCGGTCGTCGATTCATTAACAATGCTTACTTGCAAATCACTAGCAGTTAAGTTTTTCTCCGCAATTTCAGCAACCATTTCCGAAGCGGCTAGGCTTTCTTCTGAACTCGCTGAAAGTTCCTCAGCTTGAACAGCAAGTTGTGTCGCTGAATTTCGTGTATTTGTAATGATTGCACGCAAATCCATTACCATTTCATTAAAAGCGTTGGCCATGTCACCAATCTCATCTCGATTTTTAATCGTGACAGGTTCAATCGCGAAATTCCCGTCTGCAATTTGTCGCAATGAAGTTGTCATCGTACTGACTGGGCGAGCGATACTACGGCTAATGAGACGAGCAATAACGATGCTCAAGATAACAGCAAAAATCATTAATCCTATCGTAATCATTCGGATTGTAGACAATAAGTTCTGTAAATCTTGCTCAGTAACGGCTTGTTGGCTAACTTGATGTTGGATGAGTTCTTCAATATTATTTGAGATCTGATTTTGATAAACCGCGGATTCTTTTGCAATTACCAATGCTTCTTCTTGATTACCATTTTGAAATTCTTGAATCATTCTTTTGGTTGTTTCATTGTAACTTTCTCTACCTTGTACAATCTCGGAAAGTGTGACGCGTGCGGATTCCGTGCGGACTAGTTGATCCAGTTCACTTAGAATCTCGTCACCTGTAGTAAGAATCTTATCTTTGCCTTCCAGATACGTTACGTCATCATACAACATGTATGCTCTAAGAAAGCTAGCGATCTGATTTTGATTAGCAGACAATTGTTCAAACAACAGTACCTTTTTTATTTTATCATTAATTAAATATTGGTATTCTTTATCAATAGATGATTGTGCGAATAATCCAGAAATGCCTATCAACATCATGATAATTAAAGTGGATGTGAAGCCAATCCATAATTTTTTTCCTACGTTAAATTTCATAAAATGTAGTATCCTCCTATGATGTTAATGTTTAATCTACTAATTATAGTTTATTATTTAATAGGATAATAGAGGTATTATTTTACAGTAGGTAGAAAGTTGTGTTGAGACTAATCGGTTCATAGATTACTTGTTGTTCTAAATGAGTTGAATTCGTGTACTGCCAATGTCTACTTACTCCGAGTTCGCCCCATACTATCTCTGAGGTGGTCATATGACGATTGTACGACTTGGGTATGTGGCGATGAGCATGGAGTTGAAAAATGCATCACCATCCAAAACAATGACATTTGCGCAGTTTCAAAAAATTGGTGACCGGGAAGCGGCCATTCGCAAATTGGAACGCATTGCGCTCGCAAACTTAGAAAACACACATCGGTTGCTTAAGCATAATGTGTTCAATGCAATTCATTTTTATCGGTTAACCTCTCGTCTCATTCCGTTGGCAAATCATGAGGAGCTGAGCGATTGGGACTATATGGAGCCGTTAACTGAAAAGTTGGCGGAAATCGGCGAGTTTGTAAAGAAGCACAACATGCGGATCGATTTTCATCCAGACCATTTTGTCGTCCTCAATTCCATGAAAAAAGATGTCTTGCATAATTCCTTAACCACTTTACGGATGCATGAAGAACTGCTTCTAGGAATGAACATGGACGCGACCCATCGTTGTGTCTTACACGTCGGTGGAAATTATAAAGATACGGAAAAGTCGTTGGAGCGTTTCGCTACAAATTGGCATGAAGTCCCCCGTTCTGTACAACAACTCATTATGCTCGAAAATGATGATACATCGTTCACACTGGAAGACACACTTTACCTTTGTGAGAAGCTCAGCATTCCTCTAGTCTTTGATTACCATCATCATTTGGCGCATCATCGTAACGAAAACTGGGTTGAGGATTGGGGGAGGGTTGTTGCGACTTGGGACACTTCGCCGCTACCCATTAAAATGCACATTTCCAGTCCGAAAAGTGAATTCGCTTTCCGCCACCACGCCGATACGGTGGACGTCGATATGTTCTTTCAGTTTCTGAATGAAATCAAAGGGACTGTTCCTCAAATCGATTGCATGATTGAGGCAAAATTGAAGGACGCAGCACTCTTTCAGCTGATGAAGGAAGTAGGGCGGAGAGCGGACGTGGAAGTGATTGATAGCTCGTCGTTTTATTTGAAATAAGTATGTGGAATAAACAAGCGATTTCCTAGTATCGGGAGGTCGTTTTTTTGATTAGCGAAAAGAGTGGGTCGGTGTTGCTTTATACAGTGTGAAAGATTGAATGGAGTGGAGTTGGGGAGATGTCTACTTGAATAGAGGCGGATTTGTCGTGATGTTTGATTATCTAGGGTAAGTTAAGATCCATTATATGGTAAGTGGTGATGAAGTGATGTTGAGCGGTGATAAAGTGCGCACGAGCGGTGATAAAAGGCGAATAAGCGGTGATAAAGAGCCGACAAGCGGTGATAAACTGTAGCTAAGCGGTGATAAACGAAAATCCTGCACGGGTGACCGTTTGGAATGCTAGGGAAAATAGGTGAAAAGGAGCGAATCGGTGGTAAAGTGCTCAGAAACGGTGGTAACACCCTCCGAATCGGTGGTAACGTCGAAGTTCTACAATGGCACCCGCTGTTTCACACTTGAGATGATGTACATGTAAAGAATTTAGGCGGAAAAGAGAGAATCGGTGATAACGGCCAGCGAATCGGTGATAACCTCCTCAGAAACGGTGATAACGGCCAGCGAAACGGTGATAACCCCACTCGAATCGGTGATAACCTCCTCCAAATCGATGATCCCTCCACTCCTCCTGATCAGTACGCACACAACTACATCTCATTTCTGCCAATTAACCCTCCACCTTGAACCTGAATAGTGCTGAAAAATGCCAAAATAGCCAGAACGTATTGAGTTCTACGTCTAAAAAAGGTACATTCGCTTCAGTGAATGCTTATCAATTGATAAGACTGAAAATTCTACAATAAAGGTGGTACCCGATATGAAGAACGATAAAATTTCATCCATATTAGAAAAAGAACTTGTCATTGCACTTGGTTGTACAGAACCGGTTGCGATTGCGTATGCAGCGGCGACTGCGAGAAGTCATGCGCCTGGGATGATTGAGGAGCTCGTTGTAAGTGCGAGTGGCAATATTATTAAGAACGCGAAGTCCGTTGGGATTCCTGGGATGTCTGGTAAAGGGTTGGATTTCTCTGCTGCGATCGGAGCGGTTGCGGGGAATGCGAGTTATGGTTTGGAAGTGTTGAAAGGGCTTACAGCGGAGGACGAGCGTTTGGCGGAGGAGTTGCTTGAAGCAGGTAAAGTGAAAGCGAGTCAGGCGGATACACCGAAGTTGCTCTTTATTGAAGTGATCGTCAAAACGGATCTTCATACAGCGCGTGTTATTATTGCGGATAACCATAGTAATATTACGTTGATTGAAGTGGACGGGGAAGCGGTGTTCAAGGGCGGTTGCGAGAACATCGGCATGAAATCTTCCAAAGAAGAGTTGGATGAATTGTCTATTGACGAGATCTATGACTGGGTTTGTAAAGTCGATATTGAAGAGCTCGGGTTAATTAAGAAAAGTATTGAACTGAATCGCATCATTGGAATTGAAGGACTTTCTGGGAATTATGGTTTAAATGTCGGGAAGACGATCCGCCAAAATGTGGAGAGAGGTCTGTTATCGGATGATTTGGCAACTGCAGCGATGTCGTTAGCAGCGGCGGGATCTGATGCGAGGATGGCTGGTTCGACGTTACCGGTGATGGCCAACACAGGAAGTGGGAATCAAGGAATTGCGGTTACATTACCGGTAGTCGGTGTAGCAGAAAAGTTGCAAGTCGCTGATGAAAAAATGATCCGTGCAGTGGCACTCAGCCATTTGGTGACCATTCATATTAAGTCGAAGTTTGGTCGGTTATCAGCATTATGTGGCGTAACAACAGCGGGTATGGGCGCGAGTGCGGCGATTGTGTACTTGTTGGACGGAACGTTAGAGCAAGTGAAAGCGGCAATTCAAAACACGATCGGCAATGTGTCCGGTATGATTTGCGACGGTGCAAAAGCAGGATGCGCCATGAAAGTTTCCACGAATTCGAACGTCGCGGTCCAATCTGCATTATTGGCGTTGTCCGATCATGGCATTCAATCGACGGATGGCTTCATTCATGATGACGTCGAAAAATCCATTGACGCTTTCTGTACACTTGGCAATGAAGGTACACGCCAAACAGATGAATGGATTTTGAAACTGATGATGGATAAATAAATACTTGAATAAGGGGACAGGCACCAAAACAATTCCGAATTGTTTTGGTGCCTGTCCCCGTTTTATTTCATATCTTGTCCGCCTTATTAATACAATGTAGAAAGGGTTGGAAAGGATGAGGTGTTGAAGAGAGGCTTATTGTTTGCGGGTGCAATTGTGGTAGGAATGGTTTTAGGGATTCTGGTGACAGTGTTGATGGAATCGTTATGAATCATTGAGTAAAGCAAAGAAAAGCAGAGCCTTTAATAATGGGGCTCTGCTTTTTATTCAAATAAGACCGAGCAGTACGCCGCCAATCGCGCCGGTTACGACAACAATCCAAGGCGGTAGTTTCCAGTACGCCAGCATAGTAAATAACACGGCGGCGAGTGCAAAGTCAATCGGTGCCGCGATGGAGCTTGTCCAAATTGGGAAATAGAAAGCGGAAATGAGAATACCAACGACTGCCGCGTTAATACCCATAATTGCTCCTTTAATGTTCGGGTTCGAGCGTAATTGATCCCAAAAAGGCAATGCACCGAGTATAAGTAGGAATGCGGGTAGGAAAATTGCCACTGTGGCGACTAGGCCTCCTAACCAACCATTCATGACCGTTCCTAAATACGCCGCAAAGGTGAATAAAGGTCCGGGGACGGCCTGTGTTGCACCATATCCTGCTAAAAAGGCTTCTTCGTCGATCCATCCAGTCGGCACGAAGGCTTGTTCAAGTAGTGGTAGTACGACGTGTCCGCCACCGAACACTAATGAGCCGGATCTGTAAAAGCTATCAAACATTGCGACCCAATAGGAACCTGTTATTTCTCGTATGACCGGCAATGCAAAAAGTAACGTGAAAAAGAGTCCCAAACAGATGGTGGCCACTTTCTTCGATATGGGAAAGTGTGAACTTGTTTCTTGTTCCGCATCGTGCCGTTTGTATAGCATGAAGCCGAGCAGGGCGGCGATTAGGATGACGCCGATTTGGGTCATGGCGGATTGCCAAATGAGTGTCCCGATAAGTGCAAGGAGTGCAATCTTTTTTCGTTTATTGTCAGGAGTCAGGTTTTTAGCCATTCCCATGATTGCGTGGGCAACGACAGCGACAGCGACAATTTTTAATCCATGAATCCATCCTGCATTTGTTGCATCAAATTCATGTAACAGCATGGCGAAAATCATAAGTGCAATTACAGATGGAAGTGTAAACCCGATGAAAGAAACAATCCCACCTACTACACCCGCTCGCATTACCCCAATACCGATGCCGACTTGGCTACTCGCCGGTCCAGGTAAAAATTGTGCGAGGGCGACTAAATCTGCATAGTTTTTTTCGCTCATCCACTTGCGTCTACGGATATACTCTTCGTGGAAATAGCCTAAATGCGCTATCGGTCCACCGAATGAAGTTAAACCAAGTCGAGTTGAAACGAACAGAATTTCTAAAAGTGATCGGAAACCTCTTTTTTCGTTTTGTTGATTCATCATGAACTCCTTTGTTAGTAGTCTTTGATTTCTTTGAACAGCTCGTATGCCTTTACACGGGCTTCAGTTAGAATGTAAGCCCCTTTTTCGGTTGTCGTGTAATATTTTCGGATTTTCCCATCAACATTCCGATCTTCCCGGACGAGCAAACCATCTGCCTCCATTGAATGAAGAATGGGGTAAAGTGTTCCTGAACTGATGGAATACCCATGTTCTTTCAGTTCCTCTACCATCCACGCGCCGTAAACAGGGTGCTCTTTTGCGTGGTGAAGGATATGGATGTGAATGAAACCGAGAAAAAGCTTACGCAATACTTTGTCTTCCACAGTAGACACCTCCTTGATAACGAAAACCGATATTGCGTTACGATACTAAAAATATAACATGATGTAAGTGTGATTTCTGTGAATTTACATATTCTTAACATGGTAGTCGTATCTCTTTGCGGGTGGACGATGCGAAAATGATTACCAAAAATACCCCAAGTTCTCGCGTCTTGTAAGTTCTGATAGGCCTTGGTATGATGTGAAATATTAGAAAGAAGGATTTTGCTTCAGTAGGAGATTACAGATGAAAAAAGAAACAATTACATTGGTATTATTGTTAACCAATTTGTTTATTGCGTTTTTAGGGATTGGGCTCGTTATTCCGGTGTTGCCAACGTTGATGAATGAACTGGACATATCGGGCTCTGTTGTCGGATACATGGTAGCGTTTTTTGCAATTGCACAGCTTATTGTTTCGCCGATTGCTGGGAAATTGATTGATACAATCGGGCGGAAAATAATGATTGTCATCGGGTTATTCATTTTTAGTGCATCTGAATTGCTGTTTGCAGTTGGACAGGATTTACTTGTGTTGTTTATATCCCGAATTTTAGGTGGGGTAAGTGCAGCGTTCATTATGCCTGCGGTGACGGCGTTCATTGCAGATGTGACGACCAATGAGACACGTTCGAAAGCGTTAGGGTATATGTCAGCAGCCATCTCTACAGGGTTCATCATCGGACCGGGAATTGGCGGGTTTCTTGCAGGTTACGGTACGCGGATGCCGTTCTTCTTCGCGGCTGGGCTTGCCTGTTTTGCGGCGATATTCTCTTTGATTATGCTGAGGGAACCGAAACGGCAATATGAAGAAACAGCGAGTGGAAAGAAGCCTGGGTTCATGCGGATTTTTGCGCCGATGTATTTTATCGTTTTCGTCATTATTTTTGTGCTGTCATTCGGATTGGCTTCCTTTGAAGCGGTGTTCAGTCTATTCGTCGACCACAAGTTTGGCTTTACGCCAACCGATATTGCCATCATCATCACGGGTAGTGGGCTTGTTGGGGCATTGGCACAAGTGTTGTTATTTGATCGGTTAACAAAATTGATGGGTGAAAAGAAATTAATTTTAGTCAGTTTGGTATTTTCGTCCGTGATGGTCGGTGCGATGACGCTTGTGAATTCGTACTTTAGCGTGCTTTTTGTAACGATTATCGTCTTTGTCGGCTTTGACCTCATTCGACCAGCGGCAACATCGTATTTATCGAAAATCGCTGGCAACGAACAAGGATTTGTCGGCGGCATGAATTCCATGTTCACGAGTATTGGTACGGTGTTTGGCCCGATTTTAGGCGGATACTTATTTGACTTCGATGTAGACTACCCGTTCTACTTCGCCACTATCGTCCTGATCGCCGGCTCCATCCTCACATTCTTCTGGGCAAAAACAAAGCCGGTCCAACCATGACCAAAAGCCAACGAGCAATCCTTCGTTGGCTTTTTGAATACAGCGGATAATGTTCAGAATTGTTTTGGTGCCTGTCCCCCGATTAATTCTGGCGATTCCCAATTGTTTTGGGGACAGGCACCCGATTAATTATGATTATTCAAAATTGTTTCAGTCGGCATTTCGCTTTTATTGAGTCCGTTTGCTGAAGTATTCGTTTGTGAGGTCGCCGTTTATGCCGATGGCTGCGGCGCTTCCGGTTCCGGCGGCGATAATGAGTTGGGCGGGCACGATGTGGGCTGCATCACCTGCTGCGTACACATTCCAGACAGTTGTTCTTCCGTATGTATCAGTTAGTAGCCCGCCATTTTCATTGATCTCACAGCCGAGTTCTTTGCCGAATGCATTTGAATGGCTCCAGAGCGGGGTGACAAACCCGCCTGTTCGGGGTACGAGTGTGCCGTCTTCCAACCGGATGCTTTGCAGCTGACCGTTTTCACCTTCCAATCCGGCAATGATGTCTTCGTAAACTTGAATGCCGTGAGCGAGCAGCTGGTTACGTTCATCCTCTTCCAATCGTCCTTCACCATTCGTAAAGACGGCTACATCTTGGCTCCACGTATACACTTCTTTTGCTAGCTTGTATACATTTTTGTCCGCGATGACCGCGAGTGGTCGGTCTCGCATTTCCCAGCCATCACAATACGGACAACTGAAGAGGCTTGTGCCGTAAAACCGCTCGATTGAAGGAATGTTTGGTTGAGCATCTTTTAAACCGGTAGCTAATAGGAGTTTGTTGCTAGTAAACAGGGTGCCGTCCTCTGTCGCCAATTCAAAATGGGTATTATCTTTTTTCCGAATGACTTCGATACGTTCATTTCGAATGTCTACTGAATCGTATTGGGCGAGATCACGAAGTGCCAGTCGCTTAAACTCTGTTTGTGATATGCCATCTCTCGTAATAAATCCATGGGTTTCCCGAATCACTCGATTTCTCGGTTGATTGTCATCGAAGACAATCACTTTTCTCCGAGCCCTGCCAAGAACGAGTGCCGCACTTAACCCGGCCGGCCCACCGCCAATAATTGCACAATCATAGATCATTACTTGCATACATCCTTTTTAACCGTAGTCTACCCGTAATTTCCTCATGTGGAACATCTTTTTTTAAGGGAAATAGCGGTAAACACAACAAAAACGGCTAGCACCTCAACATAACTGCCATGCATCACTCATTCTCTCAAAAAAACATCATTACCCCTTGCCAAGTCTAGCAGCTTAGGTATTGGGCTTTCGCCGATTTCCTATGGCGACAAGGAGTATGGTTAGCGAGAGGATAATCATGCAGATGATGACGGTCAATGAGATGGCGGGATATTGATTGTTGAACCCGCTTTCTGATGTGTGTTTAGAATAGATGCCGAAATAAGCCCATAATATCGCCAAACCATATGCAGGGTTGTGTAAGCGAAGCATGGTACCCACACTAATGACCGTTCCGATAATCAAAATTAGAATTGTCCACGTCACGTCAGAGAGACCAAATCCGTCCCATCCAATGGAGACAAGGAAAGCAGTAATGTTAGCAATGGTCGCGACTGTTATCCAGCCAAAATAAATACTAAACGGAAGTTTGATAAAAAAGCTCTCTTTTAAAGAGAGGGTAGCCTCTGCGGTCAATTTGTTGATTTTGATTAGGCATAGTAGCAATCCGACCATGAGAATAACGGATAGGAATAGCCTTTCATAATGCCATGCGAGTATCCAAAGGGTATTCAGTATTGAAGAAATTGAAAAGTAGATGCCGACTTGTGTTAATAGACGTGCTGTAGAAGGTTTTAGCTTTTTGTGAAAGAAACCGAGTTGGTAGAAGACATGTAATAAAAGTAAGACATAGATGACGCTCCATATGGAGAATGTAAACCCTGCAGGAGCAAATAAATTACCGTATTTCGCTGAAACTTCCCCCGTCGTTTGGCCATTAATGGGTAAGACGTTCGCTAAAACATTGGTGCCGATCATTAAGACATATGTAAGAACGATTACTGTATTCAACCATACTCGTTTACTTGTGGATTTCATCAAATCCTCCTTTCTCGAACTATATTCTTTCGGTCATTCCACTATTCCTGCTTTCTTGTGATGTAAACGAGTTTTATACATTTTCATTCACACTACGTTGATAGATGAGAAAAATTGCTACTCCGTAAAGGATAGAAACTGGAAATAATGCTGGATAGGCGACTGATAATGCGAATGCATACAAAGCGAAAAAGATGAGCGGCCGCATTGCCTCTTTAAAAATACAAAAGTAAAAAGCCACCCATTTCAATAGTTCAATAATGGTGATGACAATTAAGAACACGATGACCTGAAAAGTCGCTCCTTCAAGTGAAGCGCTTGTCATCAGATACACTGCAATGCATATGGGGATTGTTGTAAGTAAGTTCAGTAAAACGAGTAGAATGGTTCCTATTTTCCCCATGATACCCCCCTTTTTATTGACAGCTACCTAGTTTGCAAATAGCAATCGATAGCTGTCAAACCCTCATTTGCTCAGTTTTTGAACAATCATTTCATCTTTTGCGATCGGGTTGATGGGTAGTGTGTCAAACGTTTGGAGATTAATGTGGCAATACCCATTTGGATTTTTCACGAGATAGTCTTGGTGATACTCCTCTGCTAGGTAAAAGTTTTGCAATGGCTCCGCTTCCGTGACAATCGGTTTGTCGTACTGCTGTTGCTCCTTCTTTATAGCTTCCTCCACAGTAGTGGCATCCATTGCTTCGTCGTAATAAATACCGGATCGATACTGGATGCCGACATCGTTTCCTTGTTTGTTTTTAGAAGTCGGATCAATGACTGAAAAGAGGTGTTCGATTAATTCATCCAGCGACACGCGTTCAGGGTCGTACGTCACTTTCACTGTCTCAACAAATGCTTTGTCACCTTGAATGACTTCTTCGTAGCTAGGGTTTTCACCTGTTCCGTTTGCATAACCTGACACGGTGTCCGCTACGCCGTAAATCCTCGCAAAATACGCTTCCACACCCCAGAAACAACCGCCTGCAAAGTAAATCGTCTTTAGTTCGCTCGCTGTATAATCGAGATGTTCATTAATATTTTTCACATCATCTTGCAATAAATAACCCTCTACTTCCTCTGGATTCACGACAGGCGTATCTGCTGTTGTTGTAGAAGGTTGAGAATTGCAAGCAGCAAGCAAACAGGTGATTAGGATAAGTAAGATGGATCGTTTCATGTCTAGCGGCCTCCTTGCCAATTGTATGGTAATCAAATTCTATCATTTTTGTTCTCTAAGCGACAGATGCATGGGCGTGATTCCACTTCGCTCAGTTTGTTTTTGCTAGAGTCGCGCCGTGCTGAATTTGTCCATTGGCTCATGATTGTGCCGAGCTTTTTGTTTTTCTTGTGGAATCCACTGTGGGCGGCATGGCTAAATGTCTTGTATGCCGTTCTATTCAATGTGCCCCTCATTATTATCCAACGATACAATCGCCCCCGACTAGAACGGATAATTTCATCTCAATAAAAACGGTAGAATTATGAAACGTGAATCCTCGCAAGATGTAGTGTACACTGGAGTGCAACTGGAACACAAAAGGAGCGAGGGAGAATGACGAAGAACGGTAGTGGCTGGCAATTTGACAATAGTTATACGCGCTTACCTGACGTGTTTTACGCAACTGTCCTGCCTGAAAAAGCCCCATCCCCAGCGTTGATTATTTGCAATGACGCATTGGCGAAATCGATCGGTTTACACGTAGATGCATTGCAAAGCGAACAAGGGATTGACGAGCTTGCGGGCAATAAAATCCCTGACGGCGCGCATCCGATTGCACAAGCATACGCGGGTCATCAGTTCGGACATTTCACGATGCTTGGGGACGGCCGAGCGGTGTTGCTCGGTGAACAGTTGACACCAACCGGCGAGCGTTTGGATATACAGCTAAAAGGTGGCGGTCCAACGCCATTTTCACGTGGTGGAGATGGTCGTGCAGGACTCGGACCGATGCTGAGGGAATACATTATGAGTGAAGCGATGCATGGGTTAGGCATTCCGACAACACGCAGTTTAGCGGTTGTTGTAACTGGATCGCCTGTATATCGCGAAGAAATTTTGGCAGGTGCTGTGTTGACGAGAGTGGCGGCAAGCCATATCCGAGTCGGCACGTTTCAATATGCAGCGGCACGGCAAGTTGTTGAAGATTTGCAAGCACTTGCTGATTATACAATTGAGCGGCATTACCCAACTGTTGCAAGTCAGGCGAATCCATACGTTGCGTTTTTTGAAGAAGTGATGGATCGCCAAGCGCAGTTGCTTGCAAAATGGCAATGTGTTGGATTTATTCACGGTGTCATGAATACCGATAACATGGCGGTTAGCGGAGAGACGATTGACTATGGTCCGTGCGCGTTTATGGATACGTATGATCCCGCAACTGTCTTTAGTTCCATTGATCGTCAAAGCCGCTATGCATTTGGCAACCAACCCGGCATAGCGGAGTGGAATCTCGCGCGATTTGCGGAAACGCTCTTGCCACTTTTTGATACGGACACGGAAAAGGCTGTTGGCATTGCCGAACAGTTGCTGTCCCAATTTGGCGAACGGTTCCATCATCATTGGCTAGCCGGCATGCGAAACAAGCTCGGTTTGTTCAATGAAGAGCAAGCTGACGGTCAACTCATAAAAGAGCTATTGCAACTCATGCAGGCGCACAAAGCGGACTTCACCAATACGTTCCGTGCTTTAACACTTGGTGAGTTCAGTGAATTGCAAATGGCCTCAAGTGAAGAATTTAAAACGTGGCACAGTCGTTGGAAAGAAAGACGTGCACGACAAGAGCAATCAGAAGAAGCAGTGTTGCAATTAATGAAAAACAACAACCCAAACATCATCCCGCGAAATCATCGCATGGAAGAAGCGTTGGACGCTGCCACAAAAGGCGACTTATCGGTCATGGAACACTTCTTGGCAGCCTTGAAAAATCCATACGCCTACACCGAAGACCAAAAACCATACATCCAACCCGCAGACCCGGAAACTCCCTATTTCACCTACTGCGGCACATAAAATTCACGGTGCCTGTCACCGACACGATTCGGAATTGCCGAAATTGAGTTGGTGACAGGCACCCATTTTTTAGTCCATAAGTCGCATGAATTCCCGCATGAGCCCTGGTAGATCTGGCCAAGCATGTCCGGAAACGAGATTGCGATCCGTATGAAGGTCTTTTTCGATATACGTTGCACCCGTTGCCGAGACGTCTGGTTTGCAAGCGATGTATGCCGTATACTCGCGATCTTTCATGAGATCTGGCAAGACGGATAACACTTGAGCAGCATGGCAAACGACCGCAACCGGTTTGTCTTCTTCAAAGAAATGACGCACAATGCCCGGCAACGATTCATCCAATCGGATATACTCCGGCGCACGTCCCCCAGGAATGATCAAGCCGTCATAATCAGCAGGATTCACATCCGCAAACGCAACGTTTGAATCCAGCCCATACGCAGGTTTTTCTACATACGTCTCTATTCCATCGATAAAGTCATGACTCACCGTCTGTAACTTTTTCACGGAAGGCGAAGCGATCGTCGTCTCAAATCCTGCCTCTAAACAACGATAATACGGATAGAAAATCTCCAAAGCTTCAACTGCATCCCCAGCTACAATCAACACTTTCTTACTCATATCCATTCTCCCTTCAACTGTCTGAATTTACCTACTACTCGCTTCTATTCGACACGAAGGGGAAAAATCCTCCTCGCAACTAAAAAGAGAAGGGGACGGAATATTCGTAATCGTTTTGGTGCCTGTCCCCAAAAAAATTCAGAAAAATACCGGTTCATCTAATATGAACCGGTAGGTGGTATTATTCTTTTCGCATGATAAAGCTTAAATGGCGACCGGCTTTCTTATCTTGTCGGTAGGAGAAGCCATCTTCGCTTACGTATGTGCATGTTTGATCGACTGTAATTCGTTCAGCTGGTACGCCTGCAAGCTCCAATTGTTTTTTCACAGTACACTGATTATCAATATGGTATTTATTTGTAGAATCATTAAAATACATGAATTCATCCGCATAGCCGAGCGCCTGAAATTTACTATACACATCTTCATCCACTTCGAATTTTTCCTGACTAAGTGCCATACCGATGTGTACATGCCAATCTGCAGGGGAACATTGCTCTTCGTTCGCAAGCTGTTCAAACACTTTTCGTGTAATCTCTTTGACAGTACCTTGCCAACCTGAGTGAATAACGCCGATGATACCGTTGTTTTCATTGTAGAAAATGACGGGAACACAATCTGCTGTAAACGTACATAGCAACAAATTCGGCTCATCAGTATACAATGCATCGACGTCGGGAATTGCGGTATGTGCTTGCGTAGCGCCGCGGCCTTTGTCTGCGTGCGTCACTTTATAAACGTTCGCGCTATGTGTTTGATGCGCGCAAACAAAATCAGTAAGTGCACAATCCACCTGGGTCGCTAAATTTCCTCGGTTTTCAATTACTGCGTCATGGTTAACACAAGCGTGAAGCGCCATATTATTGTCTTCCGCTTGTCCTCTATCCCGCAATGTCGTCCCTGCGATAATGTTTTCGTTCGTCTTGTATCGTTTCATTTTCATATCATCACCTGCTTTTACTATACGCAACGTTCCGCAGTCTGTATAGGACAACACATAAGTCGCGATAGCTAATCTTACTGCGCGTTAATAAAACGCAATAGGCACCTATCCTCAGTTTGGTCTTTCTATTAATCACGTTTGCTGTATTAACGATCAGTTTATCCAGTCTACCAATCACTTTTCCAGTCCTATCCATCACTATTCACAATCTATCGACCAATTTCGTCTTTTGTGCTACGAAAATTTTTCTCTGTTCGCGAATAAAATATAAAAAAACGACCATAATTATGAAGAGCCATAAACGATTTCGACTCCCCCTGCAATCGTTTGTGGCTTTACCTATTTCTCCGGATAGACCACTGTGCCGTCCAATTGTAATTCAGGAGGCGCACCCCATTTACCTGGTTCGTGTTGTTCGATAAGTGTCTTTCCTTTTGGACCGTCTACTATATGGCACACTGTCCAACCGTTCAGAGCGAGCCAATTGCTAATTAACAAACGATGACAACGTGCAGGATGCCGCTCGGAACAGCAAATCGCAACGCGGTTCGTACAAGCGAATTCTTTCAGACAATCAAGCCCTTCTTGAAAAGCCGGTTGCAACGTGTAGTCTGCATAATTGTGGAAGGATTGATTAGTCCAAGCGTCATTCACTTCATCATCAACCTCTTTCGATTTGTTCCGTCGTCCACCCAATTTCTTTATATGTACATAGTCTACACCCGCTTTCGGCAACCATTCTCTCATACGATCTTCATGAAAATGCGGAAATTTGCGGCTCCCTGGAAATGCACGAACATCCGCCACCATCTCAATTTCAGCATCCTTCAACAACTTGATAAATTCTTCTTGTGTGTGTGTAGAGTGCCCGATTGTAAAGAGTTCCATGCTACTCATCCTCTCTTATTGTTGGAGTACCCTAACGGTCGAGTTTATTAAACGTAAAAGCTTTTTGTTTGGATTACTAGCACTCGGGAATACTATATGTAAAGGCAAAGGGGTGAAACGGTATGACAAAAAGCTACGCTGGCGATAAAGATGAAAATCGTAAAGTAAGCGAAGGAGATTCAGCAGTAGCAAACGATGCTGCAAAACGAGCTGAACAACAAGTTGAAGAAATAAAAAAAGAAGCCCAAGACGCAGTAAAAAAACAACAATAGATAATAAACCGTCATCCAACAAGGTTGACGGTTTTTTGGTGCCCACTAGCGTTGCATAGTTTACACTAAATACATTAAAATCTATATTTTTACATTATGGTACTCCGGTAAAATTTAAAAAAGGGAACAGGGGTCTACAATTAAATCAGTTCCCTTTTTTTGTAAT
>NZ_JAUBDI010000007.1:0-148822 GCF_033253735.1 Sporosarcina saromensis
GTCAGTAATTTTATTCGTACCATTCATTAAAGGACAAGCTAAAATACTATCTGGTAAATTGGATAAGAGTTGACGAAAGACTAAATTAGGGTTTACACTTTTCATGGCTTACTCCTTTTTGTAATGTAAGGGAACTGATTTAGTCGTCGCTTCCTTACCTACATTAGGAGTTTTTTTGTCGTTCTTCAAGTCTTTTATTCTATTTTTTATATAAATCATCTATTTTTTTACTGTGATGCAACGCTAGTGGGCACCCAAACAAATGGCACCCAAACACAAAAAAAGCCACCTCCTCGGATAGTGTCCGTTGGAGGTGGCTTTTGTTTTTATTTCAATTTCTGTAAGATGACGACTTTTAAGTAGTTGAATTCAGGGAAGTCGCGATTTGTACGAAAATCCTTTGGTAGCGATGATTCTTCAAGAATTTTATAGCGTGCACCTGCATCTTCGAATCCTTTGGCAATGAATGTCTTGAATTTCTTCATGCTGAAGCTTGCATTATTCGTGGATGCAATGATGATGCCATTTTTCTCTGTAATCGCAATTGCGTCAGCGATTAACGCTGGATAATCCTTCGCTGTACTGAATGTATATTTTTTAGAGCGCGCAAAACTTGGCGGATCTAGTACGACAACGTCAAATTTTAACGCATGGCGTTTTGCGTACTTGAAGTATTCAAACACGTCCATCACTTTAATGGTTTGTGCTTCATAGTCAATTCCATTCACACTGAACTGCTCTATGGTCTTCGGCAAACTCCGTTTCGCTAAATCGACACTTGTCGTCTCACGTGCACCGCCGAGAGCGGCCGCTACAGAAAAGGCACCCGTATACGAAAATGTGTTTAATACATGTTTACCTTCCGAATACTTGTCCCTCAACGCTTTACGCACATCACGTTGATCGAGGAAAATTCCTGTCATCGCACCGTCATTCAAATCGACGGCAAAATTCATACCGTTCTCTTTCACGATTATCGGGAAATCTCCTGGCTCGCCTTTAACAAAATCATCCTGTTCAATATACTGACCTTTCGTGTCAAAACGCTTCTTCTCATAAATGGCTTTATAATCCATAAGCTTATCCAACACACCATATACATGATGTTTCATTGAATAAATGCCTTCGCTGTACCAACTAACCATCACATACCCGTCAAAAAAGTCAATTGTCAATCCACCGATTCCGTCACCTTCACCATTGAACAGACGGAAAGCGGTCGTTTCTTCATCCTCAAAGAACGACTCACGTCTAGATAAAGCAGCAGCAATTTTCCCTTCAAAGAAAGCAAAATCGATTTCCTCCTGATCATCTCTTGTGAGTACCCAGCCAATTCCTTTGTTTTGATTGCCATAATAGCCTTTCGCAACAAATTTACGGTATTTATCAACTAAACGAATGATTGTCCCTTCTTCATGCAATACTTCAGGGTTCATCACTGCATCTTTTAATATTAAGGGATAGCCCTTTTTAAAGGCTGCTATACTTTGTGCGTTCACTTGCACATCAATTGTTTTTGTCATCGTGTCATCCTTTTTCCTTCATTTTGTTCATTATCGCACGGAATTGTACAAAAGCGAAGAACAACCGCTTCAGCAGGTAAAAATTCTACTCTCCCGAACTTCAATTCATCTGTCGACTTGGACTAAGTGTTCCAAGCACAGAGCTCTTATCCGTTCATAATAAAAAAGCTCCCCCAACAAATGAGAAGCTCCCTTCCTCACCTATTTATGCTAACAAGCGAAATGCTAAACTTTTCAACAAGCCCATCCGAATCGGCCGTTGCATTTGCTGACCTCTTACAGTTTGCAAATAACCGTGCAAGTCCCCTTCATAGACAAGTTGCATATGTGGTAAAAATGCCAAATGATGCGGCATTGTTAAACAAGGATTCGTCATCATCCGATGCGCTTCGCTTTCCTGCATAACGGTCGCCACGAATTGAGAACAGAAAAAAGCCCGTTTCCGTCGAATTTCCTTATTCAGCGCTACGCCGAACAAACCGATGAAGTTGTATTTGTAGTCGTTTTGATTTCTCTCAAACTGAACGATTTTCTGCCGGATTCGCATATATGCTTCCGCGGACACTTCACATCGATAAATAGCGCAAGCAGCATCTTGAAAAATCCCTTCCGCCACATTTTCGCGGACGAAACCTCCTAAAAACGGATTATACTGCTGTTTCCGTCCAAAGCTATAGATCTCCGTCAATTGCTCATCAAATGCAATCGATGCATGATTTAAATCTCTCTGTGTATACATACCGATTGCTTTCGATAGCAATGTCCCCGTATCAGTAAGAACAATATAAATTGTTTTCCCCATAATTCCCAACCCCTAACTCTTCTCTCTACAAGTATGTACGATTTACATCGCGCGCTAAACCGTCTGCAGATTGAAAATGACTAAGCCTTAAGTTGTAGCTGCGCTATTCGTTGTAGACAGTTCGAGCTTTTCTATATATCTATTATACGTGTCAACGTCATATGAAGTTTCATTCGAATGAAAATTTCATAATCTACAAACCGATAGTATCGTGTAACTATAAGCGAGTTAACAGAAACTCATGCAACAGAAGTTTACGATCATCTACTCCAAAAAATACGTGAAAAAGCCGGTGACAGGAATTCTTTCTTCTGCACCGACCCACCTTCAATTATTTACATTTTCTACAGAGCATCATTCACCTTTTTCTGCGTACACCTTCATCGCATCCCGCATGAAAACCGCCAAGCCCTCGCCAAACTTGTCAATGTTCTTCATAAATCGCTCATCTGCGACATACATTTCCCCTAATCCTGCAAACGCCTCTAAAGAGTAATCGCCAATTTTATTTAAGAACGTATACCATTCACCAATCGCCTTTTGCGCTTCTTCACTAGCTGGATCTTTATCTCTAAGCGCAGCCAGTTTGAAATAGATCTCGTTCATCTCATCTTGTGCACCCTTCCCAAACGTACGTACTTTTTCATTCGCTCGATCAACAACCGCATTCCCCCAACGCTCTCTAGCTTCCTGTTCGAATGGATTTGCACCAAAATCGAACCCTTTGAACTTTTCTTCATTCGTCATTGTAATTTCCCCTCTCTCAGATTGGACTGTTTTGTCGAGTGTCTCAATCATCCTATCCAGTTGCGTCCGTTTAGCAATCAGCATTTCTCGTTGCAACTCAAACGCCTCTTTCCGGTTGAATGAAGGACTGCTCAACAATTCACTAATTTTTTTTAAAGGAAAGCCGAGTTCACGGAAGAACAATATTTGTTGGAGCGTTGCTACATTTTCATCTGAATAAACCCTGTAACCCGCCTCCGTTACAGTATCCGGTACGAGTAAACCAATGTCATCATAATGGTGAAGCGTCCGCACACTCACACCCGATAATGCTGCTACTTCCTTTACTTTCATCGTTCCAGCCTCCCTTCACTATGTACTTTAAAGTATGACGTAACGTGAGAGTCAAGAAAAGAATTGACTTTTTCTTCTACAAGTGTAGAATAAAAGATATAACGTTCTACACTTGTAGAAGAAAGGAGATTCTTATGAAAAGATTACCTGATGCGGAACTCGAAATTATGTTAATCATATGGAATGCAAACGAAGCGGTCACCCGAAGTTGGATTCAAGAACAATTGGAAGAAACAAAGACCCTAGCTCCAACGACCATTCTTTCGTTTCTATCAAGACTGACCACCAAAGGGTTTTTAAAAATTGTAAAGGAAGGAAAAACAAACTATTATACCCCCCTTATTAGTCAAGAAGACTATGCACATCGAGAAAGTAAGACGATGCTGGAAAAATTCTTTGGAAACTCCGTACGAAACTTTGTCGCCCAGTTAAATGATAGTAAAGCGGTAGATGAAACAGAAATCCAAGAATTGAGAGATTTTCTGGATAGCCTGTCTTCGGAGGAAAAGAAATGATGATGCAAACCATGTTCTCGCATATGTTGGAAACTTCAATAATCATGTCAGTACTCATTGTCATCGTATGGTTATGCTCACCACTGCTTGAAAGAAAATATAGCCCACGTTTACTCTATGTTGTTTGGTTAGCAATCACGATAAGGCTTTTACTTCCTTTTCCAGTTACGCTTTCGGAGGCGCCTATTCACATCCAAGCCGGAGCTTTACAAGAATCGACTGTTTGGAAAGCACCTCTTGTACAGGACGTCTTCCCGATTACTAATGTACATAGCCAAGCGCAAGTTCACTCAAATGAACAAGCTGTCTTCTGGTCGAAAACCTTCATATTGAAGGTTTTACAAAATATCTGGATTGCTGGAACGCTTCTTTTTGTACTGTATCACCTATTAAGCTACTTCCAATTCATCAGACATGCTAATCGATGGTCCATTGACGCAACACCCGAACAAAATGCGCTATTTGAAACTGTTCAAAGAGAATTAAGGATAAAGAAAAACGTAACGCTGCGAAAATCAATATTCATTACGAGTCCGATGTTGTATGGAATTGTCAAACCAACTGTTGTCCTACCTGCAATCGACTATCCATCCAGTGACCTGCACCTTATTTTCAAACATGAACTGACTCACTTAAAACGGCACGATCTTGTCATAAAAATAGTAGTGTTCGTCGTACAGGCGCTTTACTGGTTTAACCCTTTTGTACATCTCCTTGCAAAAAAGTTTAACGAAACAATGGAATTGATTTGTGATGAACATGTCGTTAACGGACAAGATCAGCAGTATAAAATACGCTACATGGAAACCATTTTGCAGTCAGTGGAACAACAATCGCAGCGTTCGGCTTCATTCACATCAAATTATAACGGAGGGATTAAAACGGTGAAAAAGAGATTCAAGAACATTTCATGGAACGGGACGAAAAAGAAAGGCTTTGTAGCACTTGGAGCATTTATTGTCATTTTTGCAGTTTCTAGCTCACTCATCGCATTTGGTCCACAAGGCAACGAAACAAAAAAAGTGGAAGCCGCACAACCGACAAAAAATGAAACAGGTGATACAGAAAATACATCTGCGCAAGACACCGATGCGATTGTTGAAAAAGCCCCTATCACTGGTGTGTATGCCGAGACAAGTAGACATGCAGCACTTGAAAGATTAATTATTGATTACTTCGACATACCAGAAGAAGACTTAGGGACGACAAAATACTATTATAACTACGTAGACGTAGATGCTGATGGGGCAGAAGAGATTTTCACTGTTGTCATGGGACCGTATTCAAGCGGTTCTGGGGGTAGCACAGCTCTACTCGTAAAGGAAAATGGTTCAGGGGAAGTACACTTACAACAAGCTCTGACACTCATTCAATCGCCAGTCATCATAAGTGACCAAATTACGAATGGGTACAAAGAAATTGTCGTCATGTATAGCGGTGGTGGAGCTTCTGGTTCATACGTTGCACTTACTGCAAACAACGGAAAATACACGCCAGTGAATGATGGAAGAACCCTCGAAGGGCTTGAAGGAATTACAGGACAAGCAATTATTAGTAATGACATTGCGAAAGATATGGAAGAGGGCAAAGCGATGTATTTGTCTCAAGGTGAATAATGAAAGACTGTTTAGATAGCAAGTTAGAAAAAGGACCGTAATTTGGTCCTTTTTGCTTTCCTATCCACCTGTCAATTTTCCAAACCAAGCCAAAAGAAAAAAATCATAGTGTACGCAAGTTTTTCATCTGAAGAAATATGTGAACCAAATCGGACATAATCGTGATGCGCCGTACTGACGAAAGCAGGATGTGTTGCATACGGAAATCGTCCGTATCGATAGGTAGCAGTCATACGACCCTGCTCATCCGTCACATCAATATCACCAGTCATATTCTTCGCTTCAAGTTGACGCCAAATTGAACCATTTGAGCCGTAAAGCGTTCCCCGATTAACGAGAACGGATTTCGCTAATTGTTGTATGTAAGTCCCAATCAACAAGCCTTCTGAACTCCAAAGTGATAACGTTACTTGCTTCACAGTATTTTTTATGCGAAACGTCGCAATTGGAGACCCATTCATGTCACAAATCGTATAGGAGACAGGGAAAATAAGCCCTTTTTCAAACAACTTTAACACCATAAAAGGACGAGCCCAATTTCTATTCGGTACGATCATGAATTGCGGTTGTCCAAAAGAATCGACATGGACAATTTTAGGTATGAGAGCTGGTACTCTTTTCAGCGTCAGCTCTGTCACTTCCTCAAAATGGAATACGTCAGTTGAAGTTTCATCAGCAGTTTTTAGCTTGTGAAAAGCATGCCGAAAATAAAAACCTGAACCAATTGCAGCGATAGCCGCAATTCCTAATTCGACTAACAGAGCTCCATTCACCACAAATTGATCATGCCAAATAAAATAGTAGACAACGGATAAAACCGCAAGTACACAACCACCGCTAAAACTAAAAATGTATAACTTCCGATAAATGTTCTTCATTCCAACGTCCCCCCTTTACGTTTCCTAGATCCGGGAGAGTAATAGTCAACACAAAAAACTACTATAACCAACAATTTCTAATTTCCGCTATGAAAGAGTTTTACTCAATCGCAACCCAAACTTCTGTCTCGTACCCTTCTGACCCCTCTGGATGAAGATACTTCTCGAATCCATAGCTGTGTCGAAGATTAATACCTGGCATTTGCATCAGCGCACCAAATACTGCAGGAATTTGATCCAATCCCCCGTCAACTTTTGCAACAATAAAATTACCACTTGGAACGACCACTTCTTTCGAATCTACCATTCCTTCTGCAAATTCTTTCCGTACACCCGCTATATAATGAAAGTTCCCATTCTCCATTGCTAACGTAATCCCGTACGATTCTTCCGACTTGGAGGCTCCACTTTCACAAAGCGCTCCATTCAGCTTGTCCCAAAGAGCAGGAATTTGTGAGACATCACCTTTCATTTCAAACCCTTTCACAATAAAACTCTCCACTTTTTCAATACGTGTATTCATCTACATCACTCCTTTCATTAACTATAATCCAATCAAACTACTACTTGTCAATATTTTTCTAAATAATGAAACTAAAAGTAGTTTTTATCGTATAAAAGTAAAAGGAGGAATGGCAATGTTACAAACAACAACAAACACGTTACAAGGGAAAAAGATTTTGGCTTATCACGGTATAGTGAGTGGAGAAGCGATTATGGGGGCAAATATCGTTCGTGATCTATTTGCATCGGTGACCGATATTGTCGGTGGAAGAAGTGCTGCGTATGAGGATAAATTGGCTGAAGGCCGGCAAATAGCGCTGAATGAAATGACAGAACGGGCTAGAAGTTTAGGTGCGAATGGAGTAATCGGCGTCGATCTTGATTTTGAAACCGTTCGTGAGGGCATGATGATGTGTATTGCGACCGGTACAGCAATTACTTACGAGGAAGAAGTATAAAAAACAAATAAGCGGATCACCTCAATTTCTTGATCCGCTTATCCATTGAAGGAGAATCTTATGATTTATATTGTTATGGCTGCTCTACTATTACCGTTACTGCTAATGCTCGTTATCACCTATTTAAGTGATCCTGTACTGCGACGTTTCTGGCTTGGTTGGACGCTAGTCGTTCTTAGCATTGTGTGTTTCATCGCAGCATGGGCCATGTATTATGACATGTACCACAGACCAAAAGTAGGTGTTTTAGGGTCCCGTCTTTTAGAACGGACTTTTTGGGAAGCCCAAAGTGGTTCCATTGTTATCGCGGTTGTCTCATTCATACAAGGAATGTATTCATAAGTATTGGCCGGTATGAAGCTTCTAAAAAAAAACGCAAGCACGTTACACGATCGGCATCCAAATCTCAATGATGTCTTCTGTCGAACCTTCGGGATGGACATAACGTTCAAAGTCATAGCACTCCCTCAGTTGAATGCCCTCCATTTGAATGATGTAGTCATAGGCTGCCGGAATGCCAGGGATGCCACCTTCAACTGTTGCAACAATGAATCTTCCGGGCGGAATGATTACTTCATCTTTTCCAGGAAGTTGCTCCGCCAACTCTGACTTTAATCCAGCGATATACTGAATCACATCCCCTTCCATCTTTAAGCAAACACCAAACGATTCTTCCACGACAAGCCCTTTTTCGTGAATATCACCGTTTAAGATTGCCCACTTAGCAGGAATATCCGCTACTGGCCCTTTCATTTCGTACCCACGTACAATAAACCCTTCGCTCTCTACAATTCTCGTTTGCATTTGTTTTTCCCCCTGTTCAAGTAATTGTTGAATTGCAAGCTTAGCCCCATGCAATTCCTTCATTTCCCCGTCGATTTCTTCAATGCGTTTGCGCAATAATGTCTCCATCTGTTCATCTCCTGCTTGCAAGATGGCTGAAAGAGATACTCCAAATTGCCTTAATGTCTTAATCCGCAGAAGTTGCTGTTGCTCCTTTTGAGCATAATAGCGATAACCTGATTCAGGATTCACATATGATGGACAGACCAGACCAATGTCCTCATAATGTTTAATTGCCTTAACAGTCATCCCGACAAGACGTGCCGTTTTTCCGATTGATAGCATATGTTTCCTCCTTCTACTCTCACTGTAAACGTGCCCGTTAGGTACGAGTCAACTAGATAATAGAAGTTTTTTTAGGATGAACATGCATACAAATCCACTCCCTTGTCACGTCACTCGCTTCGACCGTTTTTTTGCCATAAAACTCAATTTCGTTTCCGATAAAATAATAGCTCCAAGTATTAAAACAGCACCGATGCCCATTTTAATTGTAAGCACTTCACTTAATAAAATGACGGAAAACACCATTCCCCACAATGACTCTGTCGATAAAATAATGGCCGCTTTCGTTTCGGTAATAAATTTTTGAGCCACAGTTTGCAATAAAAATGCAATGGTCGTTGAGAAAATTCCTAAGTACAATAAAGACGACAATCCACCGGGTTCCATACTGAATGCCATTTCCCCTTTAAGCAGAACTACAACAAAACCGATAACTGTTGCAGCTGCCATCTGAACAATCGTCAACACAATCGGATCTTCATTCTTAACAAATTGAGACGTGTAAAAAATATGGAACGCAAATGCAATGGCACAACAGAACGATAAAAAATCACCAATATTTACCCCAGCTGACCATTGTAATGACAAGATTGCGACACCAAACATGGCTAAAAATGCGCCCATCACTTCAAATATGTCAAGTTTTCGTTTATATAACGCCAAGCCGATAAACGGTACAATCACCACGTTGACAGCTGTCAAAAAAGCATTCTTTGAAGGCGTTGTAAATTGTAATCCGACCGTTTGCAATGCAAATGCTATGTATAAAAACACACCTAAGATTGTCCCTTTCAGTAACACACTTTTTGTCATGAACTTCAATTTTTTATAGAAAACCGCACATAATAAAAGCGCACCAATTAAAAATCTCCCTGCTAAAATTTGATACGGTGTGTACGTTTCCAACGCCATCGCACTACCGACAAATCCGCTTCCCCAAATGATGGCCGTAATGATCAAACCAATTTCACCTATATATTTTTTCATATGTCCCTCCGTATGCACTTGATGACTTTAGACAATTATAGCGTAAACTTTACCAAATCGGTCGAGTATTTTTAAATAGAGAATGTAAGACAGGAATGTATAATTATGCAATCAACTGTTCAAAAACACGGTAGAGACGCTCATTGAACACACCTGTTGGAACTTTTCGCAGAGAGCTTATTTTGATTTCGGTTTTCATTGTCGCGATGCATGTAATTGGCCAATTATGGTGTCGTTTGAATAGAATGCGTCGTTTAAGGCGATTATGCCGCGTTTTGTAAAAGTTTGCTGTGTTTTGTGGGATTATGCCGGGTTTGAAAGAATTTTGCGGGGTTTGACGAGGTTATGCCGCATTCGGAAAAAGTTTGCGGCGTTTCGTGGAATTATGCGGCATTACGAAGAAGTTTGCGGTACTTAAGGATATCATGAGCAGTTACAGAGAAATTTCTCTGCTTTAATTACTTGTGAGCGCGGTTTTTTTTGTTGGTGGAGTTGGTGTCGCGCTAAATGCATTTTACAAATTAAGGGTTTTATTTTAATGAGACTGGCTATGCGGCGTTTTGCGGGATTATGCCGTGTTTTGTAGAAGTTTGCTGTTTTTAAAGGAATTATGCCGCGTTTGGATAAAGTTTGCGGCATTACAGGATTTTATGCGGCGTTCCACGTAAACGTTGGCCATGGCCATATTTTTCAGTTACGTATTGATTCTCACCTACAGGTAATCCTAACTGCAAAGTCTGATGAGGAGGTGTTTAACATTGAGAAAATTACTGTCCGCCTTTGCTATTCTTATTTTCTTTTCGTCGTTTAATTTGCACTCCGGTCAAGCCAGCACAACAATTGAACAGCAATCCGTCAAAGATGCACTTCTGACCACACTTGATCCTGTTATTAGGCAAGCAGTTGTCGCACATTATGGCTACGACAAATCGTATGGTCTGTTTGATGCTGACATTTTAAAGATTGAACGAGAAGAGGTCGGAGAATTTACATTCATTGTCGATGTACAAGTTCAAACATTTGAAAATGCACACAATCCGCCAATAGGTAAGGAAACTATACAATTCCGAGTAAGTCTTCAAGGCGTTGAACAACTGAGCTTTGCACATGAAGGCGATGACGAAGAAAAAAAGATGAAGCAGTTTTACAAAGATGTGTTGATTGATATCAAAAAGACTTTTCATCTGAACTTATTGCCTTATGAACGCTATGATTACAAACAATTACGCTATAAAGCAGAAAAGCATGATGCGTATAATTCACTTGTGGCGATCGCTGAAGAAATTGTTATCAATATTTTAAGTCCTGAAATTCAACCACCCTTTAAGAACGTCATTGACCCGGTTACTTTTGTAAAAGACGACGAAGGTTTCATTCTCTTTAAAAAATCTGATGGGTCGAACGTGTACTATCAAGTGCAAAGGGAAAATGGCATGTGGAAGGTTGTTGAGCAAGAGAGCAAAGCAGGTAAAAAGATGAAATATGATTTGCTTTGGTATATGTAAAAAGAGGCGACCGAATTGGCCAGCCTCTTTTTAGTTCATCAGTTGATCGTTGCACCTTTCCAGTTTGTAATGTCTTCTTCCAAAGGAATTTGCGCAGCCCGTGCTTTTACTGCTGCGAAGAAGAACAAGACAACAAGGAAGATGGAAATAACAGTTGCTCCAATATACGCCACGTTCATTGGTAAACCGAATCCGATCGTCGCATTTAAAATGTACGTCGTCGTCGCCATGAGCATGAATGTGCCTGGAATCAATGCAACCCAATAATTTTTTCTGGCAATGAACAAATACATTGCGCCTACAAATAATGCAATAACTGCAGTCGATTGGTTTGCCCATGAGAAGTAGCGCCATAAGATATTGAAATCGACTTGCGTTAAAATGATGGAAACGACAAACAACGGTACAGCAATCCACAAACGGCTCGCCATTTTAGCTTGTGGGAATTTCAAATAATCAGCAATGATCATACGTGCACTTCGGAATGCTGTATCACCTGAAGTGATTGGAAGAACGATAACCCCTAATACTGCCAATGTTCCACCAACAGCTCCTAACATCATCGTTGACGCTTCGCTGACGATTAGTGCTGGTCCACCAGCTGCAAGCATTTCACTCAAGCCGCCATATCCATTGAATAACGCCATTCCAGCTGCTGCCCAAATCATCGCGATAATTGCTTCGGCAATCATCATACCGTAGAAAATCTTACGTCCTTGACTTTCTTTTTTTGTCGTACGTGAAATGATTGGTGATTGTGTCGCATGGAAACCAGACAATGCACCACAAGAGATGGTTAAGAATAACAATGGGAAAATCGGTAAATTGTCAGGATGGAAATTCGTTAGTGATAGCTCAGGAATCGAAACGCCTTTGATCACCATCATTCCACCCACACCAACAGCACTAATAATGAGTAGTGCACCAAAGATTGGATAGAAACGCCCGATGATTTTATCGATTGGTAACAATGTCGCGATAATATAGTAGATAAAAATCAATGCAACGATAATGCCCATCGCCATCCAACCGTTCATCAAATTGTATAACAATCCAGCTGGTGCAGAAACGAATACCGTTCCTACTAATAAAAGAAGCAATACCGCAAATGCATTTACAATATGCTTCATGAACTTTCCTAAAAACTTGCCCGCAAGCTCAGGTAAATGTGCTCCACGGTTACGGATCGAAATCATGCCTGTTAAATAGTCATGTACAGCCCCTGCAAAAATAGCACCGACCACAATCCAGATAAAAGCGACTGGACCATAAAGTGCACCCATAATCGGCCCGAAAATAGGACCTACACCTGCAATGTTCAACAATTGTATTAAAGAGTTTTTCTTTGTGCTCATTGGCACATAGTCCACTCCATCCCCGCTCGTATAAGCAGGTGTTGCGCGGTCTTCCTTTACGCCAAACATCTTTTCGATGAATTTACCGTACGTGAAATAACCGACAATCAGTAAAACTACCCCAAATAAAAACGTAATCACTAGAACTTCCCCCTTTTGAATGATAGCGGTTTCATTCAGTTTAGAGGAAATGTTCTAAAAACGGAGGTTTTTGTCGCAACATGTCAAAAATGAAGAATAAAACGTATGAATGGCGGATTATTGTGCAAGCATCTTATACTTCCAACTGTTGACGTAGATCACGTACATAATTTCTGCTCACTGATAACTTTTCACTGCGTCCTTCGAGCTCTAACTGATACGCCCCATTGAACCACGGAGTCAATTTTTTCACGTGCAGTAAATTGACGATGTAGCCTTTGTGAATCCGAAAAAAAGATAAAGGCGTTAACTTGCTTTCCAACTCTTTCAAGGAAGTTCGTAAATCATATTCCTGCTTTGCGGTAATCACCTTCGTCACTTTTTCATCACGATACATATAAAAGATATCTCGAATTGGTATGTACTCAATTTCTCCGTCCATTTCGATCGCTAATTTTCCTAAACGACTAATGGTTTCTAAGTTCTCTTTCGGTAAAAGTTTGTCCTGGATTCGAATAATCGTTTGCTTTACTTGTTCTTCATCGTACGGCTTCAGTAAATAATCAACTGCATTAATGCGGAATGCTTCTGCTGCAAATTGCGGATAAGCTGTCGCAAAAACGATCAATGGAACCTTTTTTAGCTCCATTAACGCTTTGGCAGCTTCCATACCATTCAACTTCGGCATTTCCACATCTAAAAACAAGACATCGGGTTGTAGTTGGATTGCTTTCATAATGGCGGACTCCCCTGAATCCGCCTCCCCTACAACATCAATTCCAGTATGTTGTTCTAGCAAATACGTCAATTCTTCCCGTGCATAGCGTTCATCATCCACTACGACAACTTTTATCATCCGATTCATACAACCACTCCCATTTTCGGAATTTGGAATGATATTTCCGTCCCTGTTCCTTGCTCCCTACAACTGGCAATATGCAATGCTGACTGGTGCCCAAACGTCATTGTCAAGCGGCGATTCACATTATAGAGCCCCATTCCAGTCCCCGTTTCTGATTCAATTACTTTCTCACAAAGAAGCGGTAATCGCTCTTTTGTAATGCCCGAACCATTGTCTTGGATGAGTATATCAATCGCATCACCACTGTCTCGGATAATAATCTGAATGACACTGTTCTTCTCCATCTCTTTAATGCCATGTTTGACGGCATTCTCGACAAGCGGCTGTAACGTAAGTGGCGGAATGAACTCTTGCAAAATCGTATGATCCACATCAATACACACTTTCAATTTATCAATGAACCTTGCTTCTTCAATTTTTAAATACGCTTCCACGTGTGCAAGCTCTTGCTCCAACGTTACTTTCTCCGCTGTCGTCCCTTCCAAGTTTTGACGCAGGAAGTATGAGAGAGAGGTCAAAAGTCTGCGTGCTTCGTCAGGATTCGTCCGAATTAACGACACAATAATATTCATTGAGTTAAACAGGAAATGTGGACTGATCTGCGCTTGCAACGCCTTAATTTCAGCGTCTTTTGCTAACTGGTACGCCCGATCGGCTTCTGCAATTTCAAGTTGATTACTTAACAATGAACTAAGACCAGCAATCAACTCAATTGTCACATTCGTAATCGCTTTTTCGGATGGATAGTACAGCTTTAGCGTACCAATTGTTTCGTCTCGCAATTTCAAAGGAGCTATGACGGCTGCCCCTAACGGACAATTATCTTGTACACAATGGATCGTTTGTTCACCCGCAACGACTAGCTCCCCATTTTGCAACACATCTTTCGTCACGAGTGTTTGGAGCGGACTGTTCGCCTGATGATGGTCATCAGCAATCCCGACGTGAGCAAGAATTTCCGTTTTGTTTGTCATGGCGACTGCACTTGGTTGCAATTCACGGAACAGGATGTTGCACACAGCAGACGCCGTCACAGTATTCATTCCTTTTCTTAAATGACCTAGTGTTTGGTCTGCAATTCGCAATGTTTTTTGTGCTTGTAGGGCTGTCGCTTTTTCTTGGTCGCTAATAACGTTATACACAATGAGCATGAAAATAGCTGTCCCAATTCCGTTGGCAAGAATCATCGGCAATCCGATTGTCTGGACTAATGACCATGCCTTTTCAAACGGTTGCGATATTAGAAGAATGAGACCCATTTGCATCGTTTCTGCAAACGCGCCGATTGCAAATGCAGTTAACGGCTTTACATGCTTGCCACGTTTATAAAATGCAGCAGCCAAAAGACCCGATATAATTGTTGAAACACCACAAGAAATCGCAGTGAATCCGCCAAGCGTCATCCGATGAATACCCGCTATTAACCCTGCCCCGATTCCTACTCTATAACCACCTAGCAAACCCGCTACGACAATACCAATCACTCGAGAGTTAGCAATTGCTTCATCTGTCGTCAATTCGATGGCAACGCTATTGAAATTCAACGTCTGCGTATTAAATGCCACACCAAAATATGTACCAATAATTCCAAAGAAGCCAAAAAACAAAATAGCGGTCATTTCCTGTTTCCGATCTAACGAATCTTGGTGCACCATATTTTTAAAAAAGCGGAAGCGTGTCAAAATGAACGCTACCGCCACAATTGTTCCTACCCGTTCAAGCATGATCACAAGTAAATCCAACATATCCATTCCCCCAGCTACTTGCGAAGTTTGTACATAAGTATACTGCATTTGAGGAGTGTTATAAATTATTATTTTCACGCAATGGTTAATCGTTACACATTAGCATGCACGGTAGCATCGGAAAATTCTGTTCTTCGACTTTGAACTAAAAGAAACTTTTAACAACCTTTTCCACTGATCCACCCTCCGTTTCATGCACACGTTCCCCTGCCCACATCGACATGAATTCCGGACGGTTTTGTGCAGCTGCTTCACTTCGAATCTTTTTCGTCAAATCGTTTTGAATCGGATAAGGAGCGATTGGCTTATCTTCTTTCATTTCTATCATGAATTGATTGCGAATGCCTCTTGCGGATTTCCCCGAGAATGCTTTCGTCAATTCTGTACATCCTTCACTTGCTTGTAATACCGACTGTTTATAGAGCGGATGCGCACCACTCTCTTTCGTAGCGAGTAATGCTGTCCCGATTTGTACCGCTTGTGCCCCTAAATCGATCATGCTTTTCATCTGCTCTTTATCGGCAATTCCGCCAGCTGCAATAACTGGGATTTGAACTTGTTCAACTACATCCGTGACCAATTCTTTAAGAGGGATGAGCGCTTCCCCGATGAATGAACCACGATGCCCACCGGCTTCTTTGCCCTGGACGACAACCGCATCCATCCCGCACTTTTCAGCGAGAACCGCTTCTTCGACAGACGTAGCGGTGCCAATCAGAAACACATGATTCGCTTTCAATTTTAGGACATTATCATCACTCGGTAGACCAAACGTGAACGAACAGACCGGAACGCCTTCTTCAATAACGACTTGGACTTGCTCGTTAAAACACGGTGCAGAAAACGGCGTCTCCCAAGAGGGCATACCGAGCTGCTCTCCAATTGGTTGCAACTGTTCATATGCTCGACGTACAAGTTTTTCATCCATATTCATTTCTTCAGGTACAAATAAATTCACAGCGAACGGTTTATCTGTCAGTTTCCTAACGTGTTGAATAAACTCTCTCGTAGCTTCTGCTGATAAATAACCCGCACCAATAGAACCTAAAACTCCTGCATTCGCACTGGCCGCCACAAATTCAGGTGTCGTCACACCCGCCATCGGTGCTTGGATGATGGGGTGGTCGAACTGAACACTTTCTGTAAATTTCATCGGATAAGCCTCCTTCGTTCATTTATTCTTTCGCCAATCATAGGAGTCGTTTCTAACGTCTAGTTGAATCCCATTGATACATACAATAAAGTCATCTAACCACTCGACATCCGCATCTTCTTCACGATTGGCTTTATAAATCGTTTTCTTCTTGTCTTTATTCGTATGATCAATGACTTCTCCACGAAGCGAATTCGCTACTGTCGCATTCCCTCTTATAACATACATGTCACTGTGTAATCTCCAGTCGGCGAAACCGTTTCTTTCAACAGTTCTCCTTTTGGCTCGTGTTGATAAATAAAGTAATTCAATATCAAAAACAGAGTAATGACAATTGCTACTACAATACCAACTAAAATCGCTGTTACTTTAAAACAGTATTTCACCCTTTTACCTCACTTCTTAATCGGTACATATCCTGTTTTTTCGATAATTTCCTGTCCTTGCTCAGACAAGACCCATTCTAAGAATGCTTTGACGTGAGGATTTTCACTACCTGCAGTGACCGCATAAAACTCGTTTGTTATTGGATAGTCACCTGACCGGATCGTGTCAACAGTCGGTTCAATACCGTTAACATGCAGCAGGCGAATGTTATTGTTCTTCACCATTTGGGTGGAGTAATACCTGAACGTGTAGCCAATCGCATTATTGTGATTTTTATAGTCAGCCACTTCCCCAATAACCGTTCCCATCAGCGAGGCAATATTCTCAGTTGGAGGATCCATAATTGGCGTTGTGCCCATAAAATTCTGAAGTGCTGTTTGACTCCCACTGTTTTCAGGTCTCTGGAATGCGCGAATTTCATCATTTTCCCCACCAACCTCTTGCCAATTTGTGATTTCTCCAGCATAGATTCCTTTGATATCATCTACTGTTAATGATGTAACCGGGTTTTTCGCATTTACAAAGAACACAAAGGCTTCCTTCCCAATTGGCGTCAACGTTAATTCTTTTCCACTATTCTCAGCCTGCTTTAGTTGTTCCGCAGACGGACCGAGGACGAAAATGATATCTGCCGTCCCATTGATCAGATTCGTGTAAGCTTGTCCCGTCCTGTTTGACATCACTTCACTGCCATGTACTGCATAATCCTTTTCTGGATAAACTGCCTGTGCAAATGCGGAATAGATTGGGTACAGGGCCGTTGCACCATCTATGACCGGTAAATCATCCTCAATCTTTAATGTTGCAGGTTCAGCAAGTGCCACTGCTTTTGTCTTTTTTTGAAATGGCTTATACTCCTCCACTTCAAGCGAACCGTCGCCAATGACTTGCCGCGTTTTGTCGTAAATATCTGGTGTAGCAAACAGCAATGCAACAACAAAGACAGCTCCAGCACCGTTGAAAAAATATTTCTTGAATCGGTGCAACTCAAAACGAGCCATGACAAGGAAGCCACCGAGTGATATATATGCAGCTATCACCAAAGGAAATAAATAGCGAGCTTCTGAAAGATAGGTGATGAATACAATAATAGCAACTAGTGGGAATACGATTGCCATGATGAATGCAACTGATAAGATTGCCCAAAAGGTTTTCAATCTCTAGCCTCCCTGTAGTAATGTTCTTTCTATTAGAATAGCACATTTTTGAATATTTGTTTTTATCAGCAAGAATAATATAGGACATATAAAATACGTGTGATCGCTTTGAATGAATATAAAAAAACGGCACCGAACAGCTTGTCGCTGAACGATACCGTAACGATTAATTTATGCCGTTCCCATTTTCACACCAAGTTCTTTTAAATATTGTCTATAAGCAATACTCATACGATCGCAAACAAGTGACAATTCAACTTGCAAATCAAGTGGTAGTTCTTCCGGTTTTTGATTTTCAACAATTGGCTTATCTTGTGCAAAGATTTCATCTTGGAATGCAATGATTGCTTCGTCCGTTAAGCCTGTTTCATAATTGAATGATAATATTCCGTACGCGACAGAACGCTCGTCGTCTATTGGACGAACCGTTAATAAAATCGTCATTAATGTATCATTTTCTTTATCCCTTTTCGTAAAGCTAACTGTGAAAGGGCTGTGAATTTCATACGTATAGTACACATATTTCGGAATGCCCGAACCATCTGGATCCGGTTGGAAAATCGCAATCTCATCAGAAAAGATGCGCTTTCCTTCTTTATTTACTTTGTAGTCCATTACTTCTCGATGCGATTCTGTACCTAAGTACCCTTCATGCACGACTGCAAGATGACCAACATCTAGGAAGTTTTCAATGATTCGAGGTGGCTTGGCAAACACTTCTTGTGGGCCCCAGATGACATTACGATATTCAGCATTAGCCATCGGTTTGTAATCAAAAATAGCAGGTTCATTCCCAGCAAAGTTCACCCAAATCAGTCCGTATTTTTCCACACAGCTGTATGATGATGCTTTTGCTTTCTTAGGAATCGCTCGTCCTTCTGGCAATTGTGGAATGTGGACACACTTGCCTTCATCGTCATATTCCCATGCATGATAAGGACAAACAAGACAATCGTTTTTCACTTCACCTAACGACAACGCAGCCCCTCTATGGATACATAAGTCCCTGAAAGCATGAACGCCTTTACTGTTGCGGAAAATCGCAAGGCGTTCCCCCATTAACTTCACTTGAATCGGTTTATCTTTCACATCTTCGGAACGGCAAGCAACGAGCCAGTCTTCCAACAATACGTGATCCTCTATCATGATGTCATTTCCTCCTGACGTGTATTCCTTGTTCTTAGTTTACCGAATAACATATACGACCGTCAACCCGAAAACACGAACGAATGATTTTTTTCTAAGTTAATTATTCGGTTTTTATATACAAACGAGCGTTTATTATATATAATCCAATTGAAAAGTAACAAATCCACGAAGAAGCGGGGAAATCGTTGTGAATAAGAACAAAGCAAACGGCATTATCATTGGTGTGAATGAAAAAGTGAGTCCACCAAAAGCGTTTATTCTCGGATTACAGCACGTGTTGGCAATGGACCTTTATATTGCGCCAATTATCATTGCAGGACTTCTTTCATTAACCGTCGAAAACACAGCATTTTTTATTCAAATGTGCTTTTTAGCAACAGGTATCGCAACACTTATTCAAACGGGTGCAGGAATCAAGATGCCGGTCGTACAAGGGCCATCTTACGTACCTGTCGGAGCGATCGCCGCGATTGGAGGAAAACTTGGACTGGGCGCGATTGCAGGAAGTCTTATTCCCGGAGCGATATTAATTGCCTTACTCGGATATCCATTAAAATGGTTTGCCAAAGCAGTTCGAAGAGTCATTCCACCATTGGTCGGTGGAACAGTTATCATCATTGTTGGAATTGCATTAATGCCGATTGGCTTGAACAATATTTTTATCGCTGAAGGAAATATTGGGGACAACATTATTATTGCATCTGTGTCTGCAAGTATTGTCATCGTTTGTATGTTGCTTGGTCGTAGGCTCGGTGCAGTCGGTACCTTTTTCCGTATTGTTTCTGTTATTCTTGCAATTATTGGCGGCATTATTACCGCGATGTTTTTTGGTACAGTCGATTTTAGTCCGGTAAAAGATGCTGCGTGGTTCTCTTTACCAACGTTGCTACCTTTCGGAAAACCGGTCTTTGACATGGGTGCCATCATTTCAATGATCTTTGTCTATTTAATTATTTTAATAGAAACGACAGGTACTTGGTTTGTCGTTTCCTCTGTAACTGGTGAGGAATTAGATGAGAAACGGTTAAACCGTGCATCTGTTGGAGAAGGACTCGGTTGTTTCGCCGGAGCACTTGTTGGAAGTACACCAATGACTGGCTATTCTTCAAACGCAGGGTTGCTTGCGATTACCGGCGTTGCCAGCAGGTCCGTTATCATGGTAAGTGGCGGGATTCTCGTATGTCTTGGCCTTGTACCGAAGTTATCTACACTCATTACTTGCATACCTGAACCGGTCATTAACGGGATTTTCGGTATCGTCTGTGTGGCGATTGTAACAAACGGCATGAAAGTCATTCAGCCGATTATTATTGACGACCGCAACATGATGGTCATCGGGATTCCGATTTTGTTGACAATTGCTGTTACTGTACTTCCGAAAGAAGTGCTCGCTACTGTTCCAGATTGGGCAAACTACATTCTTTCTTCAGGAATTACAGTTGGTGCAATTGCGACAGTTCTGTTGAATTTGCTGATACCAGCGAATAAAGAGATTGCCGATAATTCGGAAGTGACTTCTGGGTAAGTGTATGATAATTGTTAACCGGTGAGGGCAATGCCCTCGCCGGTTTTTAGGTTTAAATGGCGATAGTCTGTATTTCGGAGCGGGCGGCTCATCTTTGAGCGGGAAGGGGCTTGTTTATTGCGAAAGTCTTATGCGATGAACCAACTCTGTTTTCTTAGCGACTACATGTATTTGCGTAAGCATGAACGCAGGCTTATCGCTATTCTAGAGTGGCAATGCCTGAACGCGATTTAACGAACAGGCACTTGCACCTCTCGAACTTACTTCAAGATTTCACACACTCTGCCGACTTGTCCGTCTTCGAGTCGTACTTTAATGCCATGTGGATGGTAGCTGGAGTTTGTGAGTAAATCTTTCACGATGCCTTCCGTTTTTACACCTGTCCGTTGGTCTTTTTTCAGGATGACGTTTACTTTTACGCCTGGTTGTACGTCACTTCGATTTCTTCCGTCCATTAGTTGTCTTCCTCTCTCTTTTGAAAAATACATTGCACGACGTGGGCGATGCCTGTGTGCAGTTGTCCTTCTTCTCGATTCAATTCGCCGACAAAAAAGTGCTTTGTAAAATAGTTATTGAACTGGTTGAGAAGTTCTACAGGTTCCACAAGCATTGTCTCATCTTTCGGGCCGCCTGTTTGATAGCATAGCTGTTCTTTCGTGTATAACTCGCTTATATAATAGCCGCCACGTTTAAGTGATTTTTGGATTCCTTTTATCGTCCGATCCATCACATCTTTTGGCAAGTGGCCGAATACGTGGACGATAGCATCCCATTGTTCTGCCTCCCACTCCACATCTGCTAAATCGCGAAGTTCGGTTTGGACGGATACCCCTTTTTCATTCGCCAAACGTTCGGTTTTATCCAGGCCCGCCTGTGCGTAATCCCATGTAGTTACGTCGTGGCCGAGGGATGCCAAGTAAACTGCGTTTCGCCCTTCCCCTTCTGCGATACAAAGCACTTTTCCCTGTTGCAAGATGTGCGCGGCCCCCGCAATGAATTCATTTGGCTCTTTGCCATAGATGTATTCCTCTCCTGAAAAACGTTCATGCCATGTGTTTGTCATGCGTCATCTACTCCTTTCAGCCATTTTCCATAAGTTTATCATATTGAAGTTAGATGCTAAGGCGTCAACGATTTTCATTGGACAATCTACACTTGCAACAATCCTATGATTTTCATGTACGAGGGGTCCTGCTGTTTCACCTTTTGTAGATCTGGGAATGAAAAGACAAAACGCCTTGAAAGGAGATGAATGGATGAAGACATTTTTACAATTAATCTGGATAGGAATTGTAAGCGGTGCAGTTTTAGCGATGATTATGCAACTCATATATTCTCTAACTGGAAATGAAGCGTACATTTTACTCTATAACGTAGAGTACTTCCCTATTATTCATGTATTCAAAGACAGCTACTTATTCGGGATCGCCTTTCATTTTGTCTTTTGTATCGCTAGCGTGGTCGGCCTCTATTCCATTTTATCCTTTTGGGGCAAGCAATATAGTAGTTGGCCCTACGTGACCGTTTATACAGCGGGCAGTGGTATCCTGTATTTCTTGACACTTTTTACGGACCGGCCTCCTGCTGCAAATGATGGTATGGCGTGGTTCTATTGGACAGCCAGTCATTTGGTATTCAGCCTGACGGTTGCCTGGATGATACGTCGATTCATTAAACTGAATTCAGTATAATACTAAGAAGGCTTCCTATAACTTGCCTAGCTTGTCGAATGCTTGGAAGTTGGATGTAAGCTTTGACGCACATACAAACAGAGTCCGTAGTCTGAGTTATCGACTATGGGCTCTGTTTGTCTAAACGAATACCCCTCCGGTCAAGACCCTTCTTTCTTCCTAAACACCTTTAACTATCCAATTGCTCAACAAATCCACCGATAAAATTCTGTTACATGAAATTATTCCTCCACTCAACCCGTTATACTGAATGAAAGACAAAACGACACATGCGCATGTTCGTTTCAGCAAGGAGGTCACTATGGACGAGGAACAGTTGTGGATCCAACAAGTGTTGACTGGTGATAAAGAAGCCTATACACACATTATTAACAAATATAAAAATCAATTGTACGCAACCGTATTACGGATGACGAGAAATCCACAAGATGCACAAGATTTTGTGCAAGATGCGTTCATAAAAGTGTATCGCAATCTCGACAAATACAAAGCAGATGGTCCATTTGCAAGCTGGCTCTATCGGGTTGCTATCAACCACTGTATGGATGCATTTCGTAAGAAGCAGTATTCCACAGTGCAAGTTGAAGTAGACGAAGAGAAAGTGGTCAATCCAAATCATCCGGAAATCATTTTCTTGAAAAACGAGAAAAGCCGGCAGTTAGAGCGATTGGTTGCTACTTTACCTGATGATGAACGTCTAATCATTCTTCTTCGGTATGTAAATGAAATGAACTACGAGGAAATTAGTGAGATTATGAACGTTCCCCTGTCAACCGTACGTAATAAATTACATCGAGCAAAGAAAAAAATGAGAGAAACCGTAAAACGTGAAGGAGGCTATTTTCATGAACTGTCCAACGGTGGATAAAATTTCTCAATACGTGGATAATTTGTTAACAAATGATGAGCAAGTTGAAATAGAAAGACATATTCAATCATGTGTTGCATGTGCAGAAGTTGCTAAGGCCTTCAAAAAAGAACAGGTATTCATCAAAGATACATTGCAAATGCCTACCTTGCCAGACAATTTCAATTCACTTGTCTTGGATGAGCTTGAGCCGTATCCAAAACAGCAGAAACCTCGCCGTTCCACACCATGGAAACGTGTCATGCTGACCGCTGCAGGAATCGTTTTTGCCGTCGGACTCAGTGCGACTTTCAATCCAAGTTTCGCTCAACTCATCGGAGGCATGTTCTCGTCGAACCAAGTAGATGAAGGTTTACAAGTTGCCGCAGAGGCTGGACTGACAAAACGGGTTGACTTAGCAGTCGAGGACCAAGGACTCACCTTAAAAGTGGAAGATGTCATTGCCGATTCTTCCAGAGTAACGCTTTCATACCAAGTGTTGAAGGATGGCAAGCCCCAGGATACGTATTTGGAATTAGCTGAATCGGACAATGCGATTACAGCAGTTGACCAACAGGGGAAAACTCTCAACCGCTTAGGTACTGGATGGCAAGAAGGCAGCGATTACGGCATTGTTGAGTTTTCATTACGTGGACAAGAGGATTTGGAGAAGCTAACGATTTCGTTTGACCTCGTCGAGTTGAATGGCGTCAAAGGGAACTGGCAGCTAGAAGTACCTGTTGATTTGCAAGAAACCCAAAAGCTGACGAAAACTGTGGATTTGAATGAATCGATCCCTAGCCATCATGGTGTTGTGATCGATCTGAAAAAGCTTCAGATTGCACCTTCCTCCACTGAATTTATGTACGAAACCTCTTTTACACAAGAAGAACTGGCAATTGCTGAGCAAACTCGAAACCAATTTGAAAAAGATTTTGGCGCAAAACATTTGGATTCTCTCGTCTATGGTGTTGACAGTGCCATTGCGTACCATGTTGAAAACGCTGATGGTCAAACAATCTATGCCACAAGTAACCCGATGGGTGCAGACACAATTGGTATGCTACAAAGTTCTGGTGAAGACACGGCAGAGATTGGCAAGACTGTATGGAATGATTCATTTGTTCCAAGTAAAGAAGACAACTTATCCTTTGTACTGGATGGTGTTTATAAAAAAGAACCTGCAAATTTCTCACTGACGGTTCGACCGAGTGAATTAAAAAAACAACCGATATCATTTGACTATAAAGGGAATCACTTGACGATTACGAAGGTCAAAAAGAAGAATGCGTATTCCTTCAAAAAGTCGCTTAATCCAATCCAAAAGGAGACCTCTGTCGTCATTTCATTGGAAGGCGGCAAAGATGCTCAATCCTCCGACCTCGGCAGTTGGTTAGTGGTTGATGAAAAAGGGAACGTCTACCCAGGCAATCCGAGTGGCTCCGTTTTGAATAAAACAGATAAGAACGGCCGCTTCATAACAACGATTGAGTTGGAACTGGAAGGATTAGAAGAAGTTCCTGAGCAATTGACGTTACATCTTGTTTCCACGACCCAATATTATCCGGTTAAAAATGCAACGAAGGTTCCGTTGCTGGAACAAAATTAAAAACAGAGCAAGTAGCAATTTAATTAGGCTACTTGCTCTGTTTGTATTACCAGAAGGCTGAATATATACTGTCTTTTCATACAGGTACTAACTGTCTACCAATCTGGACCATCATTTGAATCACCAATTTTTAATGTAAACGAATTGACGTCTAAGTCACTATTTTCAACTGCCTCGAAAAATATTGATTGTATTTCTTGCTGGGCATTTTCCGTAGCCTCTTGATTCTCCAAGACAAATTTCACTTGAATATCCTTTTCCGAAAAAACAGCAACTAACAATTGAAAGGCATATCCTTTTTCCTCTAACTTCTTGTTTACTTGTTCGACTAAACCTCCATCTTGTTGCAGTAAGATTGACATTTTTTCAATCTCTTCTTGCTTTACTAGCTCAAGATTGGCTGAAGGTTTGACTACAGATGCTACACCCTTGGAAGAGAAATTGTTAATAATAAATAACGTAGCGAAGGCTATCAACACAATCGTTCCAATCAAAACGATTTTACTCTTGCGCGCGCTGTACACCCCCTCTTTTATCATGTTATGAGTGTACAAAACGATGTATGACATCATAACTCAGTTGTTAATTTGTCTTCAGAAATCAGCCGATCTCATTTTCTTTGGTAGATTATAGATGTCCACTCCAAATATTGTTGATGCTAAAACTACTGAGCGGCCTTGTGTTTCAAATTTAATTCTTCAATTTTCCTTTGAGCTTCCTTTACATCAGAAACATAAAATATAGAAACCTTTGACTTCATTTCCTTCCGAAGTTTCTCTGCCTCTCTCTTGTTTTTAGTGGGCAACAAAGCAATGGAAATTTCGGCTTTATCAATTATTTGAAGTTTCTCTTTGATACCTCCCACTTTAGTTACTTTTCCATCCTTATTGATGCCACCTGTTACGGCAATGGGTATATGATTCTCAAAATCTCCTCTATTGTAAAGCCCTGATAATGCTAAGCTGAGACCTGCACTATGGCCACTAATTCCTTCTTTATCCCAATTCAATACCCAATCCATTTCATTTCCTAAATAATCTTGCACTGTTTCCACCATTTCCTTTGATGAATATTCTTTTCTGAGATGTAACCAGCTCAATAATTGTCTATTTTTAGCACCATAAATCATCATGTTGTCAATTTTAGTAATTGAAAGTACGTCCACACCTTGCTCAGTCAGTACTTTATGGATCAACTCTTTACTATCTTTTTTATCATAATCAATCTCACCTATACCGACCGAATAAATTCCAGATCCAGCGATTGACTCATGTGGCGGGATGTAATTCTTTACAGAATAAGCTGGTGCGGATGTATCAAAGAGTAGCAGAAACTCATAGGCAAACAATATACTTAACAGCACAATAGAAGCACCGAATGATTTCTTCAAGCTGGAATTTTTAAGGAAAACCAGAAAAAGTACACCTACTATTATGATGCCGTACAACAAGAATACTAAGAAAACAAGTGACCAAATAACATCAAAAAGGTAGAGTAACAATAAAATCGAGTAATAGACAAGCACGGATATAATTGTTAAAAGAATACTTTTTAACACAACTTCTTCCTCTCCTATTCGTTATTCACATTATTCCAGTTATCTTTTTTCCTATTCATACAAGAAGCCTCCACAGTCTTAAAAAACCGGGAGGCTGAGAAACATCTAGTTGAGTGAGTATGCTGTTGTAGTCATTAAGCTCAAAATGTTATCTTCTTGAACTGTATCACGAGCAACCTTGTTTCTTTGTAATTTACCACATTTCAAGCATTCATGGACAATTTGATAACCTTTTTTACCTGAATAATCTAACCTAATCGGTCTCATCAATCCGCTGCAAATGCTTGATCGATCACCTGGATGATCATCCAAGTGCTTTGAAAAGAGACAAAATGGACAGTGATTACGAAAGCTTCCATTTGTCAAAGGCATGACTCTTGCTCCACAATTCTCACATTGAAAAGCAGTGTTTTCTGTTAATCTACTCAATGTACTCTTCCTCCAAGACGATTTTTTTCATCTTTGGAGAAAGGGTTCTGTTTGTTTTCCTATTGTACATAGTTTCAGGCTTTTAAGGTGATTTTACAGATTCACCGCTTCGTTCTACAAAGCGATTACTTCTAGTTCCTGCTTCACAAGAGCTTATTGCATCTCCTGATCCGAACCACGATTGACTTTATTGATTTGTATCAACCACTGTAAGACAGACTTCTCCATCTTCCACTAGTAAGTGTTCATCCCTAATCACTGACATCGGCATCATCCCCTAGAAGACACGTTTGAGTTTAAAAAAACATTCAATCGATCACCCCGTTTATAGAAACTATAAATTATTCATAGAACCGGTCCCTCTCAAAACCGGTCATCCATTTCCCTTTCTACCTTCTGATTCCCATACTTCTTTATAATCAACTTCCCCACCTCAGACTTGTCGATTCCATCCTTTACCGCAAAATAGATGACGAAATATAAAATTAGCATACTAAAAATCCATAATAGGACAGCCATGAAACCCCTCCAATCTTTACTTGAAGATACTTCACACATGATATAGATATGATCTGTAGCTACAGCAGAAAAACTGTCCACATCACATATCACAAGATCTTACGCATCGAAGTCTATTTCCTTAAGCTTTTCCATCACCTTGGGATTAATCTGATTCTCTTCTTTATTAATCCATTTCTCATTCCTAATATCCTTGAACACATCACCAATTGACTTTAACTGATCCATTTGCTCAGCTGTAGGAGGATTGGTAACCATTTGATACAGCAAGGCCGTCGCGTTATCTACAGAAACAGTTAACTTAGGATTCAGCTCCCTAACTATATCGAACAAACGCTGAGCATTTTCCACGTCTATTAAGATTGGCTCAAGGACTGAACTTCTCTTCTGCGAATCCTGAAGGCCATTCACACCGATTTCCAACGCTACTTCCAACTTAGTTGTAAAAGCAGTACTCATCAACTCGTGTGCATCCTCGAAAAAAGCATAGGACGCAGGCTGATTATAGTGATCCTCCATATTCTCTTTTTTATAAAAGGTTGCTTTCTGATATCCCTCTTCTTTTTTATCGAATATGAATTTCTGGAAATATCGATTTGCATGCTCCCCCATGAACATAACAACTCCCGGTTTCCCATCAAAAGTTGCCGTACTGAAATCGATCGAACCTAACTGAACATACTCATCAAAAAGCGGATAGGTTTTTTCCCCGTCTTTCACTACGAGCAACCAGTTCTGTCCATCATCCCAGGCAAATTGGCCATTCTCCATTTTTCCTGCATTCACATACAGTTCGATAATTTCTTCCTCACCATCCCTATCGATGTCAAGGGTCATTTCTTTATAGAGAGTTTGTGGATACTTTTCAATTTTTGTTGCTTTAATCAAAGCAGAACCATTATTTGCATCACTTGGGGGCTCCACTTCCGTTGATTCGAGCGCTTTTTTCTGCTCCTCAACGGTCTTTAATAGCTCTTCATTTTCCAAGTTAATTTGCTCGATATGCTTCTTCAGTTCCTTAATCTCTTCCGTATGATTTTCATTTGACTGATTTGCATTCGATTTTTCAATACATCCTCCTAGAATTACTGCTACACACACAGTTCCTAGTAAAAGTCTCTTCATTTACTAACCTCCTCCTATGCATAGAATCAGTAGAACTGGCATTACCCACGGGAATTATACATAACATCCCCTGCTACAATCGTCATGACAACAGTAATATCGAGCATCTCTTCTTCATCCACTTTAAACAAGTCCTTATCTAAAACAGTAAAATCCGCATCAAAACCGACTGCTAGCTTCCCACGGGAATGTTCTTTTCCGATGGTCGCAGCACTTCCCGTTGTGAATAAACCGACCGCTTCAAATCGACTTAACTTCTCTTTCGGCAAATAGCCTTCGTGCGTTTGTCCAGGCTTTCTTCGCGTTACAGCTGCGTAAATGCCTAGTAGCGGGTCAACTTCCTCAATCGGTGCATCCGACCCCGCTCCGCAAATGAACCCTTCATCTAATAGCCGTTTCCATGCATACGCCCATTCATGAAGGTTCTCTGGTAAGCAATCCATTACCCACGGGAAATCCGACGGGACAAATGCCGGCTGAATATCGAGAACAACAGGAAGTTTCTTCATCCGCTCTACCAAATCATCACGCAACACATTCACATGAATGAGTCGATCACGTTTCCCTTCAGGCACAGGATACTTTTCAATCGCGTCCAACGCTTTTTCAACAGCTTTATCACCAATCAAATGAATGGCTACAGCTTCTCCATACTTTCTTGCAGTCGCAACCAGCGCATCAATTTCCTCATCTGTCACGACTGCATTGCCTGACGTTTCAGGTGCATCGGCATATGGTTCACTCAATAATGCCGTCCGTGCTCCGAGCGATCCGTCAATGAAGAATTTCATTTCTCCCGGATCGATCCATGGCTCATTATATGTCGCATGTTCCTCCATCAACCTTGAAAAAACCGTCGACCTTCTTAATAAATGCGCACGGAATTTCTTTTGTTCTCCAATTACGTTTTTAAACGCTTGTAATGGATTGTAGTAATCTCCATAATATCCCAAATCATCCGTTACAGCCCCTGTCAAACCTAGTGACAACAAGTCATCGACAGATTTCGCCAATGCTTCTGTCAGCATTCCTTCAGACGGCTGTGGAATTAATTGCAACAATCGATCCATTGGCCCTTCCTTTAAAAACCCAGTCGGTTCACCATTTTCGTCACGCTCAACAACGCCATCTTCAGGATCAGGCGAGTCTTTCGTAATCCCGGCCAATGCTAACGCTCTTGAATTGGCAAGTGCCGCATGCCGGCATGTCCGTTTCAACACCATCGGCGATTTCGTCACCTTGTCCAATTCCCATCGCGTAAAAATCTTTTGGTCAGCGAAATTGTTTTCATTCCACCCTTCACCAATGAACCACTCATCCTCGCTCAACTGTGGATATGCCTTCATTAACATATCCATCATCTCTTCTGAAGACGTGGCTTTCGACAAATCCAAGCTCAGTAATTTTTGTCCATGCCCAATCATATGCATATGATTGTCAATGAATCCTGGGTACAAGACTGCCCCTTTAAGATCGACAGTCTCATCTGCTTGGTCCTTCAATTGTTCATATGTACCAACTGCTAGTATTTTACCTTCTTCTGTTAGCAACGCTTCAGCTGTATCGCCTTCTCTTTCCATTGTATAAAGCGTGCCATTATGCCACATTGTCTTCATGTAAACGCCTCCTCTTCTCATCTTTTATTCTAAACTTTCATGCAACATTGAGCAATCCTACTGAATATCGATGTTATAATGAAGTTATCTAATTGAGGAGGGATTTTTTATGAGACTAACTGTTTACCTTGCAGGCGAAATCCATACGGCTTGGCGAGAAGAAGTAAAACAAAAAGTTGCCGTATTGAAATTGCCCATCGACTTCGTCGGCCCAATGGAAGACCACGATCGTTCCGATAATATCGGAGAAGAAATTCTCGGCAAACAACCGAATGCCATCTTCAAAGACGCAGCCGCATCAAGCTTCAATAACTTACGAACCGAACTGCTCATGAAAAAAGCGGATCTTGTCATCGCCCTATTTGGCGAGCAATACAAGCAGTGGAACACCGCGATGGATGCAAGTGCCGCCGTTGCATACGGCAAGCCACTCATCCTCATCCGTTCCGAACAACATCATCACCCATTAAAAGAATTATCCCGTAAAGCCCACGCCACCGTCGAAACAGTGGATCAAGCCGTCAAAGCACTACATTATATTTTCGAATGAAAAACAAGGCTCTCCCCTAATCGGGACAGCCTTGTTTTCATTTCTGCTAGCTATTTCTTCATCTAGCAACTATAAATTCCGCATTCTATCCTGCACTACTGCTGACTAAATCGGGGGGCGTATGTCAATAAGTGACGTTTATCGACGCGTTTGACTGTAAAACCGGGGCACGCGCGTCATTAAGTGATGTTTATCGACGCGTTAGACTGTAAAACCGGGGCGCACTCGTCATTAAGTAATGTTTAACGACGCGTTAGACTGCAAAACCGGGGCGCACGCGTCTTTAAGTGATGTTTATCGACGGGTTAGACTGCAAAACCAGGGGGCGCGCGTCATTAAGTGATGTTTATCGACGCGTTAGACAGTAAATCCGGTGATCGCGCGTCATTAAGTGATGTTTAACGACGCGTTAGACTGCAAATTCGGTGATCGCGCGTCATTAAGTAATGTTTATCGACGCGTTTGACTGCAAATTCGGTGATCGCGCGTCATTAAGTAATGTTTATCGACGCGTTTGACTGCAAAACCGGGGCGCACGCGTCATTAAGTGATCTTTATCGACGCGTTAGGCTGCAAATCCGGTGATCGCGCGTCAATAAATACGTTTATCGACGCGTTTGACTGCAAATCCAGTGCTTGCGCGTCAATAAATACGTTTATCCCTGAACATCTCGGCATTTTATCTTCTAACACCGCATAAACTCCATCTACCATCACATTTCCCCAAAATCCAACCAAAACCTTAATTTGTCAAAACCCATTTAGCGCGACCACCCCGTCACCAACTCCTACCACCCGCGGATTTAAAGATCTCTTACATCGAATGATCTAAAGTGCTTTCTTTTTAATTACTCTCTTGCATCTTACGTAACAAACAAGCTTCGAGCCAAATTGCGGCATAAACTCTTATAACTCAGCATTCTTCCTCTAAACGCCGCATAAACTCCCATAACTCCGCATACTCCTCACAAACGCCGCATAAACTCCGATAACTCCGCATACTTCTCACAAACGCAGCATATCAACATCAAACACCGCATATATTCATCAAACGCGGCAAATCCTCCAATAACTCAGCATATCCCCAAAAGCCCCCCGCCCAAATTTACAAACTCTTTACACATCCTTCACACTCCCTCAACAATCCACCCCTATACTAAAGGAAAGCCTCAAAACAATTAGGAGGATTTCTAAATGACACTAATGCACGAACGTATAAAAGAAAACCCACTGTCTGTCGTCCGTAATGAAAACTGGAAAAAGCCAATTTACGAAACGAATGGACTTAACCTTTGGTATGGAACATCACACGCACTCAAAAACATTGAGTTGTCCATTAATGAAAAAGAAGTAACGGCTATCATCGGACCATCTGGGTGTGGAAAATCTACATTCCTTAAAACACTTAACCGTATGGTGGAAACGACAGCGGACGTGACAATCTCTGGGAACGTCACCTTTAAAGGAAACAATATTCTAGGCAAAGCTATGCCCGTTGAAATTCTCCGTTCCAAAGTAGGAATGGTATTCCAAAAGCCAAATCCGTTTCCGAAATCAATTTTTGAGAATGTTGCATACGGCCCAAAAGTCCATGGCATTCGCAACAAAGCGATGCTGGAAACCATTGTTGAGGAAAGCTTGAAAAAAGCAGCTCTATGGGATGAAGTGAAAGATCGCTTGCATAAGAGTGCATACAGCTTATCTGGCGGTCAGCAACAACGTCTCTGTATCGCTCGTTGTCTAGCAGTCGATCCGGAAGTCATTTTAATGGATGAGCCGACTTCTGCACTTGACCCCGTTTCAACGCATAAAATCGAAGAATTGATTCGTTCCATTAAAAATGACGTGACGATCGCGATTGTTACACATAACATGCAGCAAGCTTCTCGTATTTCAGATCGTACTGCTTTCTTCTTAAACGGTGAAATCATTGAAGAGAACAAAACATCGACGATCTTCAATAATCCTACTGATACGTTAACTGACGACTACGTGAATGGGCGCTTTGGTTAATAGGTGTTGAACAAAATATTCAATTGTCTTTTCCAGCTCTACATTTCTTGACTTATTCCCCTATACAGCTTTACCTGAAAGTGTTCTATGACCCCCTCATAGAACACTTTTTCTATTAAAATAACATTCACATTTACAAAACCTTTACACTTTTACAATACTCACTTAACAATCAACCGTTATGCTGTAATTGTGAGAGGGAAACCCCCCTCATACTAAAACAGATCATTTACTTAGGGGAGGACTAGTTACATGAAGTTCAACAAGGTACTTTTATTTATGATCATTGCAGCATTCACCGTCATTATCGCAGCATGCGGATCCGAATCGGATGACAACAAGACAGATGCTGAAGCAGGCAATTCCTCAGAAAAGAATTCAGCATCAGCGAAAGAACCGGAAGCAGAAGAGCTTGAAGGAAGTGTTGTAATCGATGGATCAGGTACTGTGTATCCTTTAATGGCACGTTTAGCTGAAGAATATATGATAAACGAACAAGAAAATGTATCCGTAGAAGTTAGCCGTGCAGGTACGAGCGCAGGTTTCAAAAAATTCTTAGTAGAAAACGGTACAGACTTTAACGATGCTTCTCGCCAAATCAAAGACGAAGAAGCAGCTGAAGCAGACAAACTTGGTATTGAAGTGAAAGAATTAAAAGTAGCTTTGGATGGTCTGACATTTGTTATTAATAAAGACAATGACTGGGCTGATGAAATGACACCTGAACAATTGGTTAGTATCTTCCTTGCAGATGGCAACGTTAAAAAGTGGTCAGACATTAATCCAGAATGGCCAGATGAGAAAATCAATGCAATGGGGCCTAACGAAAACCACGGAACATATGAGTTCTTCTATGAAAAAATTCTAGATAAACAAGATATGGCGAGTGATGTAAACTTGCAACAAGAATACTCAACACTCGTAAACTTAGTATCTGAAGACAAAAACGGAATTGCGTTCTTTGGATTTGGCTACTACGTAAACAACCAAGACAAATTGCAAGCTGTATCCGTTGATTTCGGTAACGGTCCAGTAGAACCAGCTTTAGATACAATTTCTGAAGACGGTGCTTATGCAGACTTCACACGTCCTGTGTTCACGTACTTAAACGTGAACCACGCGAAAGAAAAGCCACAAGTGAAAGATTATGCAATCTATGTCATGAACAATATTAATAAATTTGCTGGTGAAACAGGCTTTGCACCAATTCCTGAAGCAGAAGTGAAAGAAACAATCAGCTTCTTGGAAGGTCTGAAATAACCATTAGTACTTGAGGATGGGGGCTACTTCTGGCCCTCATCTTCTTGCAACTTTGCGGAAGGGGTTCCTCTTATGATGAACAGCGAATTTACAAAAACAAAATCGGTCAGCATTCGAGATATGATAGACCAAAATCAACGGAGTAATTCCTTACGCCGGAAAATTGAACGGCTCATACCTGTCTTTCTACTCGTTCTCGCCTCCCTCTCGATTCTCACTACACTTGGTATCATTTGGACACTGTTGGCTGAAACGATCGAGTTCTTTAAACGTGTTCCAATTGTAGACTTCTTTACTGGAACCGTACTGAAACCTTTAAGTCAAACGCCTGAGTTTGGCGTGCTTCCTTTATTAATGGGAACGATCACTTCTTCACTGATTGCGATGGCGGTTGCAGCTCCAATTGGTTTAATGGCTGCCATTTACTTAAGTGAATATGCATCACCAAAAGTGCGTAAAGTCGTCAAACCATTATTAGAGCTACTGGCAGGTGTTCCGACAATTGTTTATGGATTCTTCGCTTTTACGTTCGTGACACCGTTATTGCGTGAATTCATTCCAAGCCTTCAAGCGACGAATATTTTAAGTCCCGGAATCGTCATGGGCGTCATGATCATCCCGATGATCGCCTCGTTATCTGAAGATGCGATGAGTTCCGTACCTCGGTCTATGCGCGAAGGAGCTTATGGCTTAGGCTCTACAAAACTTGAAGTAACACGAAGAGTAGTCATTCCGGCGGCTTTATCGGGCATTATTGCATCCTTCGTACTTGGGATCTCACGTGCGATCGGAGAAACGATGATCGTGACGATCGCAAGTGGTAGTACAAAGAATTTCACATTTGATATTACACAATCGATGCAGACGATGACGGCCTATATCGTCGAGGTAACTGGAGGAGACGCAGCTTCCGGATCTACCGTCTATTACAGTTTGTATGCAGTTGCCATGACCTTGTTTGTTTTCACATTGCTTATGAATCTACTTGCAAGAGCTGTTTCTAAGAAGTTCAGGGAGGAATATTAAGATGCACCAACAGAGCGAAACAACACTTATGAGACGCATGAAATTCCGTTTACTGCTTAACCAGATCTCAAAATTCATATTCATGCTCTCCGCATTTTTTGGACTGTTCTTCCTCGTCGTTTTACTTGTACGCGTTGTGTCAGAAGGTATCGGGGCAATTAACATCGACTTCCTTACCGGTAAACTTTCCACACAACCAGAACGAGCAGGCATTATGGGTGCGATCCTCGGTACGTTTTGGCTAATGCTTGTTGTCGCTCCTGTAACGATGTTCCTAGGAGTTGGTACGGCTATTTACTTGGAGATGTATGCGAAGAAAGGGAAATTGGTCGGTTTTATTCAAACAAACATTTCAAACTTAGCGGGTGTACCTTCCATCGTGTATGGAATTCTTGGTCTGACTGTTTTTGTCCGTGTACTAGACTTAGGTAGTGTCGTTCTTGCTGGTGGATTGACGATGTCTCTTCTAATCTTGCCGATTGTCATCGTTGCAAGTCAGGAAGCAATTCGAGCCATTCCGTTCCAATTAAGTGAAGCTTCATATGGATTAGGAGCGACAAAATGGCAAACAATCCAACGCATCATCTTACCTGCTGCACTGCCTGGCATTTTGACAGGAGCAATCCTTTCATTATCAAGAGCAATCGGGGAGACTGCCCCATTAGTCGTCATCGGTATTCCAGCGCTACTCATCCCCTTCCCGGGCGGTATAATGGATCGTTTCACTGTATTGCCAATGCAAATTTACTACTGGACGCTAGACGCTTCACTCGTTGCAGAATATGCAAATCTCGCAGCAGCTACAATCATTGTCCTGTTGGTTGCATTATTCGTCTTGAACTCAACGGCGATCATTATTCGCAATAAGTTTCAACGCGTTTTTTAATCAACCTAAACAACAAGGAAGAAGAGATCCCCCCTCTTCTCTCCCTCCTATAATTAAAAAGACTGGAAACCTCTCAACAGAGAAGTTTCCAGTCTTTTTTACTTATCCTTCTAATCCCATTTCTTGTCGTACTGCATCTGCGATTTTATTCACATACCGCTCACATGCATCGTGATCTGGCGCTTCCACCATTACACGTACAAGTGGCTCAGTTCCTGACGGACGAACGAGCACTCTTCCGTTGCCAGCCATCTCCTCTTCAACTTCTTTAATGACAGCTGCAACTTTTTCGTTTTCAGTCACTTTATGTTTATCTGTTACGCGAACATTGACAAGTTCTTGCGGGTAAATTGTCATTTCACTTGCTAGTTCCGATAACTTCTTACCGGTTTTCTTCATAATGTTCACAAGTTGTAAAGCGGTTAACAACCCATCACCCGTCGTGTTGTAATCAAGGAAAATAATGTGGCCGGATTGCTCTCCACCAAGATTATAATTTCCTTTTTTCATTTCTTCGACGACATAGCGATCTCCAACCGCTGTTTTCACACTTGTCATACCATGCGTATCTAACGCCTTGTAGAAACCAAGATTACTCATGATCGTTGAAACAATCGTGTTTGACTTTAGACGACCTTTTGAATGCAAGTGCTGACCGATAATAAACATGATCTGATCTCCATCGACCACTCGTCCAAGTTCATCTACTGCAATGAGTCGATCTCCATCGCCGTCAAACGCTAGACCAACGTCTGCATTCTTTTCAACGACTAGCTTACAAAGTCCTTCCGGATGAGTAGAACCTACTCCGTCGTTAATATTTAATCCATTTGGTGATGCGCCAATTGTTGATAAGTCGGCATCCAAATCAGCAAATACGTGTGTTGCTAATGTTGAAGTTGCACCATGTGCGCAGTCCAATGCAATATGAAGGTCTGTGAATTCTTCATCCACTGTCTGTTTCAAGTATTGGATGTATTTATGGCCACCTTCAAAGTAATCCGTTACTGTTCCAACATCCGCGCCAGTCGGTCGAGGTAAGTTATCCGTTTCAGCGTTTAAGAGTGTTTCAAATTCTTCCTCCTGCTCATCTGTCAGCTTAAAGCCATCTGCACCAAAAAACTTGATGCCGTTATCTTCCACTGGATTGTGAGATGCGGAAATCATTACACCTGCATCAGCATTCATCGCACGAGTCAAATAAGCAACACCAGGTGTACTGATCACACCAAGTCTCATCACTTCCACGCCAGTAGATAAAAGCCCTGCAATTAGTGCATTCTCAAGCATATTGCCTGAAATTCTTGTATCGCGACCAACAAGCACTTGAGCCGTTTCATGCGAATCTTTTGTTAACACATGCCCACCAATTCTTCCTAATTTAAATGCAAGCTCTGGTGTCAATTCTGTATTTGCCACTCCACGGACTCCATCTGTTCCAAAATACTTCGTCATCATTCATTCTCCCTTTCAATGCTGATTCATCAGCTTGTTCATCATCAAGCGAGCTTGATCTCAACTGTCACTTCTTCTGTAGAAAGTTCCCAAGCGACCTGATTTGGCGCTTGTACATTCAGTGGATAGACATGTTGCCCTTCACTAGCAGTCTCAGAAGCATCCACCGTTATTATAAAATCAGTTATGTCCAGCTCATTGAGTACTTCTTCTTTCGCAGTGACCGTCAGATCGACAACCCCTGACTCAGGTTTAATAAAAGTGCTCGTAAATTTTTCATCGAGCTTGTTTACAATGATCGGGATACCTTTAAATTCTCTCGTGACATCCTCTTCTTCAGGTTGTATGGAAACGTCGGTCGTCTCTTCTTCAGGTTTTACACTCGCTTCAACATTTACAGTAATCTTGCTTTCCGATAGACTTGATACGCCCTTCGGCTTCTTGAGCGTCAACTCCATAGAGCCTGATTCTTCTACTTTAGATACATCAACATCCACGCGTATTTCTTTAATCGAATCAAGGATACTCTTCGGTCCGTATAATCTTACCGTTCTTGTTTCAGTCTTCAACGCATCAATCGTTATATTGTCAGCAGGTGTTCCACGTTGACGAAGCACGATTGGTACTTCTTTATTGTTTTCTTCCACGTCAACTTTCACTACGACATCAGCAGGTTCGATCGTTACATTCAACTTATTTAACTCACGGTCAAGCACACGGACTCTCGCTTTTTGCTCAAACGATTTATTTATACCTGGATCACCTGTTGCTGAAACCTTCACAAAGCTAATTGATTCAATTACACTTTTCGCACCGGTTACTTGAACGGAGGAAGGTTCCACTTCCATATTTGCAACATAGAAATCGTCAGCGAGGAGTCTTTCATTCAATTCAGCATCTACCTTGAACGACTGTGTAATTTTTTCTTCAATGACAACATCGACAGTTGCCGGGTCTAACCGTACGTCTAACTTCTCCGATACATTTTCAGTTAGAATCTTCACTTTATGTCGACCATTAGGCAAACTTCTCAAATCGACTTTTAACGTGAAATCTTTCAGTAGTTTTGTTGTTTTCACTAAATTGGCTGGTCCATCAATTGTCATATTGACGGTCTCTGGGACGCCTGTGACGACTAAGTTTTCATTATCATAATACACTTCTACAGGAACATCATTAATAATATCTTGCATATCCCCGACAGCGTTTTTGTTTGTTTTGTCATCCTCCGCTTTGACAGAAAAGAATAGGACAATGGCAAGTGCCAAAGCTGTAAAACGAAGAAACCATGGGGAATCCATGAACTTATCCGTCATTCCGCTTCCCCCTTTTCCAGAATGAAGTAGAAGTTACCTGTTCTTCTCCACCAAACCAAACTTTCCGTAGTTGCTTTTCGAATTCTTCCATTGACAGATTACGGTTAATATCACCATTTGCTGTAATACTGACGGCACCTGTCTCTTCTGAAACAATGATTGTTATTGCATCCGTAACTTCACTAATGCCTAATGCGGCCCGATGGCGTGTACCCAGTTCTTTAGAGATAAACGGATTTTCAGAAAGTGGCAAATAGCAACCGGCTGCAGCAATACGATTTTTTTGTAAAATAACCGCTCCATCATGTAACGGTGTGTTCGGGATGAAAATATTAATGAGCAACTCGGAAGTTACGTTGGAGTTCATCTGGATGCCTGTTTCAATATATTCACTTAGACCCGTTTCTCTTTCTATGGAAATAAGCGCGCCAATCCGACGTTTTGCCATATAACTGACAGACTTATTGAACGCTTCTATCAAACGGTCTCGTTCCTCTTCTTCCTGCATGGCCGAACGTGCAAACAATCGGCCGCGGCCCAATTGCTCCAAAGCTCGCCTCAATTCAGGTTGGAAAATGATGATTACCACTAGAAAACCGTATGTAAGGACTTGCTCCATCATCCAATTCAACGTATCAAGACCTAAGTATCTGGTCAAAATATTGGCGAATAGGATCACAAATATCCCTTTTAGTAATTGAACTGCCTTCGTTCCTTTGACGATTGTAATCAGTTTATAGAAAACAAACCAAACGAGAAGCACATCCACGATATTTTTCAGTATTTCTACTGGACTTGAACTTGTAATTGACTCCCACACAGGCATGTGCTTCCCTCACTTTCATCCCAAATTCTTAATTACTAGTATAGCATACAGCTGTCCGCCAATGCTTCTGAAACGTCAATGCATAGCGCGTGCTACGGGAGGAGTCTTTCGCTGTCATCGGTACAGAAAGACTGCAGAATAACTCTCTACTTCCCTTTCGCAACATAAAACGATCGGACGCTTTTATGAAACGTAACCGATCGTTTTTCCTTGCTATTCTTCTACAGGTTCACTTTTTGATGAAGGTACAACTTCTTTGAAAACTTCTTTGATTTTATACCATAGCCAATCAAATACTTTATCAATTTCTTCGATGTTTCCTGTAACGACAGCAGTCGATGCCATATATTTAGAGCCGTGGATAACAGTTACATTACCGTCAACTTCTCCTTCAATACGAATGTCGCCATTTTTCACGACAAGATCTCCTTTTACAACTTCACCAGCTGGAACTACGACAGTTTCGCCTTCAATGACCAGGTTCGGTTGCTTTGTGAAGGAGAATTGCTGATTGTTGTTGAAATTGGAAAAGAGCGTTGCACTCATTAATATGAAAAATAGTGCAGCGGCTGCTACTAATGGATGCCTTCTTAACAGACGCTGAAATCCTGCTTGCGATTTTTCTTTCGGGAGACGTGTCATGACGTCTGAGACAAATCCTTCCGGTGCTTGAACGGGCTCTGCACGTTGAAGGAATAGAGCCGACATTTTAAATTCTTCCATCATGTCTCTGCATTTCGGACATGCAGCTAAATGCTCTTGTAACATTTGCTCTTCTTCACGGCTAATGTCTCCGTCTAAATACGCGTGCATTAAGTGGATCACTGGTTCCTGACACGTATTCATACTTAGTTCCCTCCTACATATTACCCATTTGTTTCCGGAGTGCTTCCCGACCACGGTGACCGCGGGTCTTTACGGTACCTAATGGTAATTCTAAAATATCACTGATCTCTTGTAACGGCAATTCTTCCAAGTAACGAAGAATAATGACGGTTCGGTATTTGTCGGGGAGTCTACTGATTTCGTACTGTACGCGGTCTTGCGTCTCCATACGTTCCACTTCTTCCTCCGGCAAATCACCCGCCGCGGCAATCTGGGAGTACATATCGAGCCCATCCGTCCCCGGTACGGTCGCATCTAGATAATAATCCGGTTTCTTTTTCCGAATCCGATCGATGCATAAATTTGTAGCAATCCGATACAACCATGTCGAAAATTTTCGCTTCTGATCATACGTATGAATATTGACGTACGCTCTGACAAAAGCTTCTTGGGCAATATCTTCTGCTTCTTGAGCATTTCCTAACATTCGATAACAAACTTGATACAGCCGGTGTTGATAATACGTTACGATGTCTTCGAATGCTTCTTGATTGCCTTTGATCACTTGATTTATTCGTTTATTGATCAATTCATCCAATGAATCTCATCCTCCGCTCTATGCGGCTGTTCCTTCTATACGTTCGAAGGGTGCAACAGGTTTCATTTTTTATGTATCTTTTTTATTTTACCAAACTTTGAAAACTATTTCCTTACTTTACAATATTTTAAGAGAATAAAATAGAGACTGGGACAAAACTCTACATAGACCGTTCCTCTGCGCTCCAAAAGGCACGCTTTCCGCGGGGCGCGCTTGAGCCAATCGAACAACGAAGAGTTCGATTTGCCGTATTTCTGCGTACTTTGCTTAAATTAAGGCATCCTTGCTCCCAACGCTGCGCTTTTGCTCGCAAAAGCCGTTCTACGTGACGGCTTTTCCTGTGGGGTCTCAACATTCGCGCTACAATCCCGCAGGACATTGAATAGGCTTCCCTCGAATAAGCATCGCACGAAGGAAATGCGTTAGCATTTTCGAGGAGTCGGCCTTTTTCCGCTCCAATCCACTCATGAATATGAAAAAGAAACATTGTAAAAGCATAAAAAATGCATGCCGGCGAACTTTGCCTTTCATGCATTTCTTATGTTTTGTCCCAGCCTCACAGAGTGAAGACAAAGTCGATTTTTACTTTGTCTTCACTTATTTAATGAAATTTTGTAATGCATAGAAAGTTCTTGTTTATTAAAGAAGCTTTTCACCGAACAACGAGCCCATTAAACCGACTGCGACATCCGCTGTTTTATTCTTTTCATCCAAAATCGGATTCACTTCAACAAATTCTGCAGATGTGATCATGTTGGAATCCTCAAGCATTTCCATCGCAAGGTGACTTTCACGATAGCTGATGCCGCCTTGAACTGGCGTACCTACACCTGGCGTATACAGTGGATCTAATCCATCAAGATCCAATGACAAATGAACGCCATCCAAGTTTTTTGATTGTAAATAAGTAATGGCATCCTTCATAACTGCTGTCATCCCATCACGATCAATTTCGTGCATGGAATATACTTTTACGCCTTTTTCTTTAATCAATTCACGTTCACCAGGGTCAACGGAACGAGCTCCGATAATGACAATGTTTTCAGGCTTCACTTTTTGACCATCTTTAAAGATATTTACTAATTTTTCATGACCTAGCCCCATCGTCACTGCTAAAGGCATTCCATGAATGTTGCCTGATGGTGATGTGTCTGCCGTATTCATATCAGCGTGTGCATCATACCAAATGACACCTAAATTGTTATATTTCGCTGTTAAGCCTGCAATTGTTCCGATCGCGATGCTATGATCGCCACCGAGTACAAGCGGGAAATGCCCTTTTTCAACAACTTCAGCTACTTTATTTGCAAGCTTGCTCGTTGCTTGGACAACTTCCTCCAAGTTTTTCAAATTTGTCTCTTCACGGTCTCTTCGTTCAATCGCACTAACTTGTATATCCCCTTCGTCAGTCAGCGAATGGCCGATTGCTTCCAACCGTTTAATTGCGCCTGCATAACGTATAGCGCTAGGTCCCATATCCACCCCTCTACGGCTTTGCCCATAGTCGAGTGGTACACCTATCAATGCAATGTCTAGTTTTTTCATTTTCGCCAACCTCCCTTACGCTTACTATTGTAAAACGTTATTGAAAATGGCTCAACTTGACAAGTTTTCGGATATTTATTCATATTCCACTGTTTTAGGAATCATGTATTCACACTCATCCGCCGGAACTGGTTTACTGTAGAAGTATCCTTGCCCTTCTTTACAACCTAATGTAAGGAGCAGTTTTGCCTGCTCTTCCGTCTCAATCCCTTCAGCAATCACACGCAATCCTGCAGTGTCAGCTAGCGTAACAATCGCTTTTACGATTGCTCTACTTTGTTCATTCACATCGATGTCCTGAATAAAAGACATATCAATTTTTAACGTATCTGCAGGCAATTCTTTTATATAGCTAAACGTGCTGTATCCCGTCCCAAAATCGTCTATGGCTACAGTAATTCCTATCTCCCGAATGGCTTGTATGGTATGGCGCATTTCCTCACGATCAGCAAACGAAGATTCTGTCAGCTCAATTTCAATAAATTCTGGAGTTACGTCTTCTTCATGTAGAACGCGCTTAATAGTAGACACAATATCCGGTTCTTCAAGCTGAACCGTTGACATGTTGACGGCAATTCGAAACGGCTTGAACCCTTGTTTTCTCCATTGCCACGCCTGCTTGCAAGCTTGGCGTAAAATCCATTCACCTAACGGCACAATAATTTTTGTCTCTTCCGCAAGGGGAATGAAAGTATCAGGAGGGATACGGCCTAAGTCAGGATGATTCCAACGTACCAGCGCTTCTACGCCACTTAGTTCACCTAGTTCCAAATTCATTTTGGGTTGATATTCTAACGTAAAATGCCCCTTTTGGACACTCTTCCTCAACTCGTTCTCAAGCAATATCCGTTCCAACGTTTTCTGTGCAGTGCCCGGCTCGTACATCATCAGACTGCCGCCGCCATGTTCCTTGACAACATGCAAGGCTTTCTCAGCTTTCATAAATAAATCAGAAGGGGTACGGCCATGCTGCGGAAACATTACAATCCCACAGCTAGTTGATACTACGTACAAATCACTTCCAATCAATATCGGTTGCGCCAGTTGATTTTGTATACGTTCTGTCAAAAGGAATGCATCTTTTTCATCGTAAGCTTGTGGAAGAATGAATGCAAACTCATCACCAGAAATTCGACCTAGCATAGCCTCTCTCCCGAGCGCTTTTTTTAAGCGTTCTGCAACGACCGACAAAACATAATCCCCTGTTTCTTGACCAAAGGAATCATTTATGTGTCGAAACCGATCAATGTTCATATAGACAAGGCCGAAAGAAGAGCTTTCCCGCTCAAGCTTGGTATATAGTTTTTGGCCGAACGCATGTCGATTCAACAAAGTTGTCAACTGGTCATAGCAAGCCAAATCCTGAATGCGTAATTCTGATTCTTTTTGAGCCGTAATATCATGCATGGAAACAACAAGATTGTGGAGGTATTCACCGGTTTGTCGAATGCGTTTTAAACTTGCCTCCATTGTACGAATGGATTTTAATTGATCAATGATCCGAAACTCTACTGTTACCGATTCATGCGTATTCCCTGCCATTGCGATCGCATTATGAACTACCTCATGATCTTCTTCAATAATTAGCGCGAATAGATTGTTTGTAGTGCATGTGTCATTGCAACCACGCAACTGTTCATAAGTAGGAGAGATATATTGAAACTCCCCCGATGTGTCAATGACGGAAATGAAGTCGATGGCATTCTCCGTGATTAGCTGATACACTTCCGCATCTTTCCGAATTTGTTGCTCCATCAGCTTCCTCTCCGTAATGTCATACCGAAGCGAGATATACCGATTGGGAATTCCCAACTCATTCATGAATGGGACAATTTTCGTATCCACCCAGTAGAAACTACCATCCTTTGCACGGTTACGTATTTCACCATGCCATATCTCCCCTTTACCAATTGCAGCCCACATTTCTTTAAAAAACGATTTTGGGTGGTAGCCGGAATTAACGACTGCATGCGTTCGTCCAATTAACTCTTCCGCACTGTATTGCGATGTTTTAACGAATAAATCATTCACGTATGTAATTTTCCCGGTTCTATCCGTGATGGCAACAATGACGGATTGGTCGAGCGCATAAGCAATATCAGCCAACATTTCTTCCACTTCTTGTTTATTCGTTCTGCCCGTCATCTCATGCATCATTTCTATGTATTTCTCCATAAACTCTACACACTCACTTTTCCTCTCCTAATGTATCCGTATAAATGGGATATGTATAAAAGGACTGATTTACCTAATATGCAACACTACTTTTCTATCATACTTCCTTCGTCGTTATAATAGTAAACGGGAGTATGAACTTTTTACGAAATTGCAGTTAGTTGCGCTTTGTTTGCATGGATGTTTTAGACTAGTGAATTCGGTAATGTGACTAGATGTTGAATACTGACGAGATTGAATTATGCTGTTTCGGTAGATTGAGGATAAAATTTGTAAATAGAGATTGAAAAAGTGGAGTCAATTTCCTACTTTCACAGCAATGAAATGGGCAGTGTTGTTTCATTAAACATGAAAAAAACTGCTCTCCAATGTTAGGACGCAGTTTTAAATAAAGTATGTTTTCAATAGAGAGACGGCGTGTCTACTATATGAAGAAAAGTTCATGAATCGTTTTTTTAGGCAAAATAAAAAACCCTACAGGTATAAGGATTTTGGTGGTTAGTGTTGTATTTAATTTAGTTAGATTGATCTTTAAACCCATTTGCTCCTAGTACCTTTCGGTATTACTCGCAATTAATTCTCAAACCCATTTGCTCCTAATACCTTTCGGTATTACTCGCAAATTTTTCAAAACGTGGAGCGTTTTGAAAAATTGGCTGGGGTAGCTGGATTCGAACCAACGAATGACGGAGTCAAAGTCCGTTGCCTTACCGCTTGGCTATACCCCAACGTTATACTTGGTGATATGCTGCGTATCCCAAACTGCTACAAAAGAAAAAAAATGGTGGTGGGGGACGGATTCGAACCGCCGAACCCTGAGGGAGCGGATTTACAGTCCGCCGCGTTTAGCCACTTCGCTACCCCACCAGGTAAAAAAATAATAAGCTGCGCATCTCTTTGCCAGCTTTTTTTGGTTTTGTTGTTTATGTACTATTGTACATATCCATTGTTTCCAATATAGATACCTCTTTATTTAAGAGGAACAAACATGGTGACCCCTACGGGATTCGAACCCGTGTTACCGCCGTGAAAGGGCGGTGTCTTAACCGCTTGACCAAGGGGCCTTCATCATAAGTAAGTCGTTGTTATGAATCGCACAAGTGTTATAGTAACAAATTTGTTTAGTCTACGCAAGCCCATTTTTAAATTTTCTTTAGAAGGTTTCACCAAGATACTTCCAGAAGCTTCCAACCGGATTCGAACCGGTGACCTCTTCCTTACCATGGAAGCACTCTACCTACTGAGCTATGGAAGCATAAAAAAATGGCTCCGCAGGTAGGACTCGAACCTACGACCGATCGGTTAACAGCCGATTGCTCTACCACTGAGCTACTGCGGAATCGTACTAAATTTTTATTCTCCAACGACAAGATTTAGTATATCCAAAAGTCATTAAGAATGCAACTGTTTTTTTAGAAAAAGTTTTTCAACCTTCCGTTACAACTTTTTTATCGTAGCATGGTGTACTCATAATGGTCAAGCTTGCCTCATAAAGTACTCTATATGATTCGTAGCAAAGGAGATGTAACATGAAAACAAAAATAGTAATTCTTCTACTCGTAGTAAGTGTCGTTGTTCTATTTTTCCCTAATATGCCTGGCTCTGATTCATTAAAAACTGTATTTCGATTAACGGATGAGCCCGCTGAAGTAATTGTGCGAGGCATGTCCGGATCAGCATTAACAATTAATATTTCTTTTGGTGATGAAGAAGTAGAACAATTGGTCAGCGAATTGAAAGCTCCTTACCCGTTATTGTTATTAGACATGGATTGGGTAGAACGGTTTCCGGATATAGTGGAATTAATTGAAGAAAAAAATATTCCCATTGGTTTATTAGGACATGCCGGTGATTCGTACGAACAAAATACGGCATTGTTAGCAGAGCAATTGCAACTGTATGAGAAACACTTTGGCACAAAGCCTCTATGGTTCCGGACTTCTGATGAAGTGTTCCCTCTTTCTTTGCGTACAGCCCTGTGGGACAGTGAAGTGAATCCAATTGGTTCCACTGTGAAATGGTACGAAGGAGAGCCGCCACCTGTTCTAGAAGGAGAGATTATTTCCATTCCCCATTATAGAGAGAAGCGGATTAGTATGGCTGCATTTAAGAAACTGAATGAAACTCGAGAATATAAATCGCTGGAAGGTGTACTGTTTAATATGTCAATTAAGACAAAGAGAATACCGGAGTGATAGAAAACTGATCTTCTTTGTAGGTATGCTTCGTTAGATGAAAGTATGAGGCGTTTTTCTTTCGTATGCGGTGTTATCGGGCTAGTTTGCTGCGTTTTACGAGTTTATGCTGTGTTCTTGGATAGTTTGCTGCGTTTTACGAGTTATGCCGCGTTTGAGGCATGTATAAAGTGTTATTTGCAAGTTGTGCGCCGTAACGCATGTTTTTACAACAGAAAAAACACAACATCCTTAGTAGGCGTTGTGCTTTTTTCTGTTATTTCTTTTTTGTTGTGTTTTTGCTTGCTTTGCGTGCCTCTCTGCGGGCATCTAGACGTGCTTTATCGACGTCCGATTGGCGGTTATACTTCGGAAGCATAAGCAACTGGTACGCATTTACCGCTAAAAGTGGGAATAATAATATGGTGACCCAAGAATCGATGTTTCCTGAGCGGACCATAAGAGCTGGTAACCATTCGAGCGTTGTGATGACAATCATGAAGAATAGTGCAGATATGAGTGCGTGCTTTTTTGTCCACTTCGCTTTGAAATATGCTGTCACAATAGATACCGAAAGTAGTGAAAACAATAACGTAATGTATAACAGCGTACGGCCTGTGTCGCCTTCTGTCAGCTTGAATCTAAAGAAGACTAAATCGAAAAGGACGACAGCGATAATTAATAGCTGAACCCAATTCCATAGCGTCAACGATTTAAACATATTTACGCCAAACTGATGGACTGTCAAATACGCGAAGAAGCCCATTTGCGCAACGACACTCATCGTAAATCCAAGAAAGATCATCCATATGAATGCGCTAATAAAGTCAAAGTATTCTCCATTTGATAGAAATTCCGAGAAAAACTCCCACCTTACAATTAGTCCCGCGATTGCTGTGACGATTCCACCTATTAGTAATGCATTAAAAAAGAATTTAACCCAATTTCGTATGGTCACGATTGTGTTCCCCCGTTTTCAATTGCTTCCATTAGTGTAACAACGTTTTGCCGAAAAATCTATTTCATTGTACGTTTCATGCATATTCCCCTTTATATTGTGAACAATAAATGAAAAAGCAATCGGAAGGGATTTTGATTTCCATGATGAAAAAATGGGTTCATTACCTACTCCTCGTCCTCCTTATCGCAGGCTGTAGTCAGCAACAGCAAAGTCCCAATTATGATGAAATGAAGAAAATGATGACGGACGCTTTACAAACGGAAGAAGGGAAAAAGGCTATACGTAAAATGATGGCAGATCCCGAATTCCGAGAATTAATCGTTTTAGAGCAACCAGAAGTGAAAAAATCGATTGAGGAAACATTGCTCTCTAAAAAAGGTGAGGACTTTTGGAAACAGGCTTTTGAAGATCCGAAATTTGCCGAGTCCATTGCCAAAAGCATGAAAGAGCAACAACAGGATGTTATGTCCAAGTTGATGAATGATTCTTCGTTTCAAAAAGAGATGGAAGAGTTTTTCGGTCAGCCTGACATGCAAAAACAACTCGAAACGATTTTATCGTCCGCCAACATGAAGAAACAAATCGAGAAATCTGTAGAGGAAACAATTAACAACCCACTGATGAAAGCAAAGTGGCAAGAACTTATTTTGAAGGCCGGCGAAGTGGCACCTACTGAAAAAGGTGGCGAATCTGAGGGCGGTGGAGATTCTGGCGGAGAAGAAAAAGGCGGCGGAGGTGAATAACCTCCCCGCTCATTTTATATTATGCTTTTTTCGTTTTCCCAATAATCGTTTCTGCAATCATTGCATACGTTTGCCCAATTGGATGATCTTCTGCATAGACAGAAGGCGCAAATTCTGTTTCATTCCAATCCGGTTGTCCGAGCGGAATTTGGCCTAATAGTTCCGTACGTAATTCCTCTGCGAGACGCGGACCTCCACCTTGACCAAATACATATTCCTTTTCTCCAGTCGATGGAGATTGGAACCAAGCCATGTTCTCGATTACACCTAAAATCGTATGCTCCGTTTGTAGAGCCATTGCACCGGCGCGCGCTGCAACGAATGCCGCAGTTGGATGTGGCGTTGTAACAACGATTTCTTTGGACGCAGGAATCATTTGGTGAATATCAAGCGCAACGTCACCAGTTCCAGGTGGCAAATCAAGAATTAAGTAATCTAAATCTCCCCAATCGACATCGCGGAAAAATTGATCGAGGACTTTTCCTAGCATAGGTCCTCTCCATACAACTGGTGCATTATCCTCCACGAAGAATCCCATGGAGATAACTTTCACACCAAATCGTTCGACAGGAATGATGCGATCTTGACGAATAACCGGCAACTCCGTGATTCCCATCATATCTGGAACACTGAAGCCGTAAATATCCGCATCAATCAGGCCGACTTTTTTGCCTAATCGTGCAAGGCCCACAGCCAGGTTGACAGAAACAGTAGATTTACCGACGCCCCCTTTACCTGAAGCAATCGAAATGAATTCAATGTCATTTAGTGGAGATAATAAATCTTGTGCTTCTGCTTCGGTTGCAGTTCCACGGAATTTTTCAAGTGTTTCGGGTGGCAATTCTTCAAATCGAATACCAACCGAGTCAGCTCCTGCTGCTTTAATGACTTCTACAACTTTCATTTGCAAGTTCATTTGCTCCGCCGTGTTGATTTTAGCGATGGCCAATTTTACACTGACATGCTGTTTTTCAGGCTTCACCGATATGTTTACAATTCCATCGGTTTCAGCTAGTGTTTTATGTAAAAACGGATCCTTTAGCTCGCCCACAACTTCACGGATAATTTGTTCGTTAATCAATTCGGCCACTCCTTAGAAGTTTATTCAATCTATTCTAAGTATAACATAGTGGCACTTTATTAAATGGCGTAATGCTTAATTTCCCTCTCCCGTATGAAATTGAATGATCCCTTCTACAATGGCATCCGCTACTTTCGCATGGTAGGACGGATTCGTCAGTAATTGACGTTCTTCAGGATTTGAAATGAAGCCGGTCTCAATTAAGACGGAAGGCATTGGTACTTTTTTCAGTAGATAGACGCCTTTAATCGCCATCGCTTCCCGATCGGTGTTCTGCAAATTATCACGGAAAGAACTTTGAATGGACTTAGCGAGCATTTCGCCACCTTCATGACCTTCCGCATGATAAAACACTTGTGACCCACGCCATCTCTCATCCGGTATGGCATTAACATGTACACTTAAAAACATATCGGGTTCTTCTTCAATCGCTATGCTTTCTCGCAATTTCAAATCGGCCATTTTCCGCTGCCGCGTCGTGCCAAACTTCTCCTTTGGTGCATGTTCCGCGATGGCATCTCCATCCTTTTCACGCGTCATCACGATAATTGCGCCTTCCTTCTCAAGCTTCTTTTTCAATTCATGTGCAATGCTTAACGTAATGTCACGCTCGACGACCTCTCCAACCGATGCACCACCATCTAATCCCCCATGCCCTGGATCAATGACAATTTTCACTCCTCCTAGCTGCTCTGGCATGAAAAAACCTCGATCTGAAGCCTGTACGCCATAAAAAACAACAAGTAAAGAAGTTGCAAACAACAAACCCATGACCAGCCATCGTTTCAACATTCACACCGCCTTTTTCCTCCACTATACGCAAAAGATGGTCAAGATATAACCACTAAAGCGAAGTGCGCTTGAACAGCTCCGACAAGTGCTGGAAAGATTGAAAAAAGGCGCTCTTTGCCATTTCTTTCAAGATCGAAGCGATTCGAGGGCTAATGCTTGTAGCTGGATGAACACTAAAGCGAAGAGCGCTTGAATAACCCCGACAAGCGATGGAGAGTTTGCATTTCAAAAGCAGTTTAAAAACAAAAAAGAAGCCCTATCGGCTCCTCTCTTCCACAATTATTTAACCTCGCCAGACCACTCTAACATGCCGCCAACCATATTGGTTACATCAAAACCATGTCCTGTCAAAAACTCTGTAGCACGTCCACTACGCCCACCTGAACGGCAAATCATAATGTACGGTTGTGATGCATCGAGTTCATTCATACGGTCTGGAATTTCACCTAATGGAATATGGATTGCGCCTTCAATCATTCCTTCAGCCACTTCGTCCGCTTCACGAACATCAATCATATTTAGGGTTGCTCCGCTCTCTAACTGTTGTTGCAATTCGCTTGTTGTAATTTCTTTCATGTCAAAACCTCCTGAATAGGCATATGTCTTACCAATATCATATACACCCGGCGGTATCGAGTCCATCACTATGCTCTGCAAAAACAAATTGCTAGTCCAAAAACATTTTCTTATTTCCACCATTCTTTATGCATCTTAGCTCTTATCCTGCTCCGGAACAATAGCTTTATTCAATTTCAGAAACAAATTCAGCAACAGGTTTCCAATATCCTCTAGGTCTTCTACTCGCAATTTACCGTTTTATCTCCCGTTACGATACTAACGGCGGATGAAGTAAGTCCTTTGTATTGACCATTTACTTTGCTGTGTATTTTTTGATAGCCGGTATAATATCATTCCCGATAATCTCGATGTTTTTCATAAGCTTTTTAAGAGGTACTCCACCAAAGTCAATTTGAGCCATAAAACGTTGCATATCGTAAAGCTCGTGTTGGTAAAGCATTTTTTCGATAATCTCTTCTTTGCTCCCAACCATTAATGCATCACGGGTATCAAGCGCTTGCGCGAATTGATGTTCGGGATAGCCTCCACCACGAATAGCTTGGAAACCGCCGTTAATATGTGGGTACATGCCTTGTAAAGCTTCTTTAGACGTATCAGCAACATATAATAGACTTGTTGTCGCAATAGGCAATGATTTCGGATCGAAGCCACTTTGTGTAGCCGCCTCTCTATAAGCATCAACGGAATGCTTAAAGTTAATGGCTGGCCCACCTAGCGTTGTCAGCATCATTGGAATCCCCATATATCCAGCTTTAATGGCACTTGCAGGGGGCCCTCCGACTGCACGCCAAATAGGAAGTGAGCCATTTTTCGGCTGTGGTAAAATTTGAGCTTTTTGTAATGGAGCTCGAAACTGCCCTTGCCATGTGATCAGTTCTTCTTCGTTTATTTTCATGAGAAGTTCTAATTTCTCTTCGAAAATTTCCTCATAGTCCTGTAAATCAACACCTAGCAATTGGTACGCACCTACACGGGAACCTCGACCAGCAACAATTTCTGCACGACCATCTGAAATTAAATCAATTGTGGCAAAGTCTTCGTACACGCGTACAGGGTCTGAAACACTAAGAACCGTTGCGGAACTTGTAATTTTAATCTTTTCTGTAGCTTGAGCAATCGCACCTAGTACGACCGTATGAGCTTGTGTTGTAAAGTACTTCTGATGACTTTCACCTACTCCAAACACATCAATTCCTGCTTGTTCCGCTAATTTACTTAGCTCGATTAATTCTTTTATACGCTGTTGAGCTGAAATGGTCTCTCCAGTTAGCGGATTGGGAATGTGGTCCCCAAGTGAATACAGTCCAAACTCGATTCCTTTTGATGGATCGATACGATATTGTTCCATTGTTATTCCTCCTCTAGTGGTTGTAGCTTTTCTTCAATTTCAGCTCGACGGGTTTCTAAAAATGGCGGCAAGTCCAGTTTTTCACCAAGTGTTTCTATATCACCGTCAATTGTGAAACCTGGTCCATCTGTTGCAATTTCAAATAAAATCCCATTTGACTCACGGAAATATAAGCTTTTAAAGTAGAAACGATCAACAATTCCAGTGGAAGCAAATCCGAACGACCGGACTTGTTTATCCCAGTAAGCAAGTTCCTCATCGTTTTTAACGCGGATTGCTAAATGATGAATACTACCACGACCAGGCTTTTCAGTTGGTCCGGCGATCTTTTTCACAATGATTTCTCCAAATACTTCTCCCTGAACTGATTGGAAGACCGCTTCATCATCTGTACGTGATACTTCTACATAACCAAACATCTCTGTTAATGTTCTTGCTAATTTATCGAGTCTGCGCACGGATATTTCCACAGAACCCATGCCTTGAATCTGGTGCTCTACAGGCACATTGGATTTTACCCATGATTCCCAGTGGTCTACTTTCGCGCCATTAGAAACGAGAAGTACCATGCGTAACCCTTCAGAATCCTCAAAATGCAGCGCAGGTCGATTGACGTAATTTGTAATGTCACCATGCTGTACACCATATTCTTCAAATCGCGCTTTCCAATACAACAAGCTCTCTTCGGTTGGTACAAGTAGACCTATTTGGGTAATAGCATTGGTACCTCTGTAAGTCCGTCCAACCATTGGAATTTCAAAGAACGATAATTCTGTGCCTGCACTTCCTGTTTGATCTCCGTAAAACAAGTGATACATCGACGGATCATCTTGGTTGACTGTTTTTTTCACTCGGCGTAAGCCAAGCACTTCGCGATAAAAATAATTGTTTGTTTTTGCGTCTTTTGTAATCATTGAAATGTGGTGATGTCCAGGAATTGTGTACATTATTGTTCCTCCTTATTTTCATTTGACTAATCAAGTGATGGGGCAAAAAAAATTATTCTCCCCCCATTTTCTTTTCACTATTTTTCTGCACACGCGACATAAGCATATATAACGTTTTTTGTTCATCCTCAGTTAAACACTCATCAAAAAAAGACGATTGAAATGCAAGTTGATCCTCAAAGGCGTGATTGAGTTTATCACTACCTTTCTTTGTTAATGAAATAGATTTCGTTTTCCAATCTTGCTTGCGTTCAATGAGTCCATCTTTTTCAAGACGAGCGAGCATACGAGAAATTCCACCTTGTGTAACTGTAACTTTTTTCGCTAACTCATTTTGTGTTAATGGCTCGTAATTTGAAATTTGCATTAACACATCAAATTGCGCGGTAGTCAGATCGAATTTCTTTAAGAATTCATTTGAAAGCAAGTTACTTTGATTCGTGAAACGAGTTAGCCGTAGCCAAATTAACGAACCTCGAGTATTCTTTTTCAACTAGTTCGACCTCCCTCTTATACTTATCACTTTACTACTCAATTGATAGTTCTGCAAGGATTATATCTCGAATTCGAGATATATCCTCAATAAGTATTGAAGAATGCATGAATACCCGTCATTAAATATGGATGCAGTTTATTATGCTTATCTTATTTCACACTTTTTCGCACGATATTAAATTGTATTTCCGCTTTATAGGGATTGCGGAAACATCAGGTTTGACCCATTTTTAATAATTCATTTATTAATTCAGCAACAGCCGTTTTCATTCCTCATCAATAGTCATTATCTGCGTAACTTGTAACTTGTTTGTTGACAGTTTAACATTTCTTAATTTCCTTTTCGGATTCAATATGTATTTTGAATTAGCAGGTATTTTCACTTCGATGTCGAACATGAGAGATAAGATAGTCCCCCATAAATGCTATCACCATAATCTCCCTAGCATACTTTTCTCTCCTTAACACTTTTATCCATTTAAATAAATGAACAGGAGCTGTTGGACGTTGACATATGTTATAAAGGCGCGTTCATCGGCAACCGAGTTGAGCATACTGCGCTCACTCCATAGCCGTGTTGCGTTAGTGGAAAATGAGTTTAAGCGCTTTGTGAACTTGTCGAAAGGATTAGAAGGAGAAGATCAATTTATACATCTTATCGAATCCTTGCAATCAGATACCTACCTATTGCATGACATCTGTTTCGAGCACAACCATTCTGTTTTTCAAATTGATACAATGCTAATTTCGGAAAAGGAGATATTGCTCTTTGAGGTAAAGAATTACGAAGGAGAATTTGTGTACGATGCAGGCACGTTCCGCCTAGTTTCCAATAACCAGGAAATTATAAATCCTTTGCATCAGCTGAATCGGAGTATCGCTCTTCTGCGATCCATGCTAAAAAGTAGCAACTTGTCAATCAAAGGCTATCTCGCTTTTATCAACCCAGAATTTACGCTCCTGCAAGCACCAGTGGATACGCCAATCATTTTACCAACTCAGTTAAAGCGATTCATGAAGCGTCTGGAACAAGTTCCTTCTTCCTTGAGCGCAAAACATCTCCAGCTTGCTGAAGGATTACTGAAGCTTCATCTGCCAAAATCACCGTATGTTCGAGTTCCGCATTATGCGTATGAAGAATTGAAGAAAGGCATCCTCTGCAGCTCTTGCTTTACTTTTATGGAACAGAAGGATAGTCGTTTCATGAGTTGTAAAAATTGCGGGTTGTCCGAAGTTGTGGATGACAGCATTATGCGCAGTATTGAGGAATTACGGTTACTGTTCCCGGATAGGATGATCACTACGAGGCAAGTGTGGGATTGGTGCGGGAGTGATGTTTCAATTAAGACGATAAGAAGAGTGCTCGGCCAAAACTACACACCCAAGGGATTGAGGAGACATAGATATTTTGTTGATAAAATTCTAATAGACTCTACAACTAACTAAATTTGACTATATCTCAGGTTTAATTGACCGATAGCAACTATTCTCAGCTCTAACAGGCATTTAGAGTACTTCTATTTGACCGTGAGCTGCGGTTTTCACCGCTAACGGGCATTTAGATTACTTCTATTTGACCCCGAGCTGCGGTTTTCAACTCTAACGGGCATTTAGAACACTTCTATTTGACCGCGAGCTGCGGTTTTCTGCGCTCACGGGCATTTAGAACACTTCTATTTGACCGCGAGCTGCGGTTTTCAGCACACACGGGCATTTAAAACACTTCTATTTAACCCGTAACCTTCTTTTCATGACGAATTCACATTTTACAAGCAATACTTCCTAAATCAATAACGACCATAAACTATATACAAACGCCAAAAAAAGCCCTTTCCCAACAAAGTCGGGAAAGGGCTCTGCAATAATACAAGATTAACGTTTCGAGAACTGAGGAGCTCTACGTGCGCCTTTAAGACCGTATTTTTTACGTTCTTTCATACGTGGGTCACGTGTAAGCAATCCTGCTGATTTCAAAGCGCCACGGAAGTCAGGGTCTACAGTAAGTAGAGCGCGTGCTACGCCGTGACGGATAGCGCCTGCTTGTCCAGTGTATCCGCCGCCATTGACGTTTACATGGATATCATAGCTGCCAAGAGTTTGTGTAGCGACAAGTGGTTGCTTGATCACTTCACGAAGTGTTTCGAATGGTACGTAGTCTTCTACGTCACGGTTGTTGACGACAATTTTTCCTTCGCCAGGAACGAGACGTACACGAGCTACTGAGCTTTTACGACGGCCAGTGCCGATATATTGTACTTGTGCCAAAGGTGTTTCCTCCTCTTAATTATCCACGAAGCTCGTATGCTTCTGGTTTTTGTGCCGCATGTGGATGCTCTGCTCCAGCATAGACATGAAGTTTTTTGATTGTTTGACGACCTAGAGGGCCTTTTGGAAGCATCCCTTTAATCGCAAGTTCCAACATTTTAGTTGAATAGTTTGTACGCATTTCTAGAGCTGTACGTTGTTTGATGCTACCAGTGTAGCCAGAGTGGCGGTAGTAGATCTTATCTTTTAATTTATTCCCAGTCAATTGAATCTTCTCAGCGTTGATGATGATTACGTGATCGCCAGTGTCAACGTGTGGTGTGAACGTAGGTTTATGTTTGCCGCGCAAAATTGATGCAACTTCAGAAGCAAGACGTCCAAGCGTCTGTCCTTCAGCGTCGACAACGAGCCATTTACGCTCTACTTCGTGACCTTTAGCCATGAATGTTGTACGCATGTATTGTTTCCTCCTAAAAATATCAATCTGTTCCGTTGTTTTCTCTATCCCTAAACACAAATAAACTTTCCGGGGCTTATTGTGGGGTTATTGAAATACCATTTATCATCTTATATTGAATTCAGTAATAAGTCAAGTGTTTTGTGAGAAAACACCTGGAAAAGTTGACTCAGTCATCGTAGGTGACACTCATCAAGTACAAACCGTGTGCTGGTGCGGTTTTTCCGGCCTTTTTCCGGTCTTTTGCTTCAAGGATTTCCTTCATGTCCGATGGCTCGTTCCAACCGATGCCGACCGCAAAAAGCATGCCTGCAATTGTACGAACCATATTGTACAAAAATCCGTCGCCTTCGATTGTCATGAGCAACTCTTCACCTTGTTTTTCAAGCGTTAATTCTCGTACAGTCCGCACTTTGTTTTCCGTAGCCGTTTTTGATGAACAAAAACTTGTGAAATCATGTGTACCAATGACATACTGTGCAGCTGCCCGCATCCGTTCGATGTCAGGCGTCCATTTGCCTAAGTGCACTGCATAATTGCGTTCAAACGGACTTTGTATTCGACTTAACGACCACTTGTACAAATACGTTTTGCCGGTTGCGGAATAGCGTGCATGAAAGTCATCACTGACAAATTCGGTGTCAACGATGCGTACATCTTTTGGCAATAAAACATTCAATGCCATCTGCCATCGATCTAGCGGCAGGTTAAGAGGTGTATCGAAGTGAATCACTTGGCCCCAAGCATGAACGCCTGCATCCGTTCGACCACTTGCAACCGAATAGATCGATGTGTCCTTATGCAGTTTGACAAGTGCTTTATCGATGACCGATTGAACGGTGCGCATATTCGGTTGATATTGGTACCCCGCGTAACCTGTTCCATCATATGCGACTGTAGCTTTTACACGTTTCATTTAACTGCCTCCTCTTAACAGGAAGAGTGCTGCAACAAGCAAGACAAACACGAGCATAGTAAACGTGTCGCGACCTTGCCAATTCAATTGTCGATAACGTGTCCTTCCTTCTCCGCCCCGATACCCTCTCACTTCCATGGCGATGGCCAGATCCTCTGCACGCTTGAATGCACTGACGAATAACGGCACAAGTAGTGGAACGACAGCTCGTATACGTTCTTTAATGGTACCGCTCGTCAAATCTGATCCTCGAGCAAGCTGAGCTTTTAGTATTTTATCCGTTTCATCCATTAAGGTTGGAATGAAACGAAGAGAAATTGACATCATCAATGCCAACTCATGGACAGGTAACTTCAATTTCTTAAAAGGATTCAATAGTGTCTCCATACCATCTGTGATTGAGATTGGAGAGGTTGTAAGTGTCAAAATGGTCGTCATTAACACGAGGACGAGGAAACGGACAGAAATGTAAATCCCTTGTCGAATCCCTTCTTCGTAAATTTTTATGAACTTCCATTCAAACAGCAATGCGCCTTCCTTTGTGAAAATGAAGTGCATGAGCAACGTAAAAATGATAAGGAATAAGATAGGTTTTAAACCATTGAATAAAAAGTAGAGACGGATTCTGGCAACGAATATGATGAACAACGTAAATACTAACAACAAGCTATAGGTCACTGTATTATTCGCTAGAAACACTGCGATGATAAACATAAAAACAAATAGAAGTTTTGATCTTGGATCCAATTTATGGACGAATGAATCACCAGGTACATATCGGCCAAAAATCATTTTTTCTAGCATTAACGCTCACCTTCTTTCGTAAGCGCTTCTGCAATCGCAGCAGCCAATTGTTCTTCTGTCAGTGCTAACATGTTCAACTCTTTGCCAAACAACTTTTCTATGTCCCTCTGGAATGCCACAGAACGCGGTAAACCGAGTCTGTACGTCTTTAGCTTGTCCGCATCCGCAAACACCTCTTGCGGCGGTCCAGCCATTACAGAACGACCTTCATGCATGACTAGAATTTGATCGGCATATTTTGCGGCATCTTCCATACTGTGTGTGACGAGAATCGTTGTAAGATTCTCCTCCTCATGCAACCGATGAAACAGTTCCATAATTTCTTTACGTCCTCTTGGATCCAATCCAGCTGTTGGTTCATCCAAAATGAGAATGGACGGTTTAAACGCCAGAACACCTGCAATGGCAACGCGCCGCATTTGCCCACCCGATAAGTCGAATGGAGATTTTTCCGCAACATCCTCTGGTAGGCCTAACAACTTGATCAGCGCATGTGCCCGTTCTCTCGCTTCTTCCACAGGCACCCCGAAATTCAAAGGACCGAACATAATATCTTTCTCGACTGTTTCTTCAAAAAGTTGGTGTTCGGGAAATTGAAAAACAATTCCAACGTGCTGACGGATAGATTTCAACTCTTTCCCTTTTGTCTCAGATGTTATTTTTATATCGCCAACTTGTACGACACCCTCCGTCGGCTTTAGCAATCCATTTAAATGGAGCAATAACGTCGATTTCCCTGATCCGGTATGGCCGATTACAGCTGTATAGGATCCTGACTTTATTGTCGCATTAACTTCATACAATGCCTTTTTCTCAAAAGGCGTACCTTTCGCATAGGAGTAGCCTACTTGTTGAAGTGAGATGTCCATAACTCATTCACCAACTCTTCTTCTGTCATATGTTCACCTTGAAGTTGCACACCATGCTCCCGTAGCGATTTTGACACACGGTAAGCGAATGGCAAATCCAAACCGATTGCTTCAAGTTCTTCACCATGTGCAAAAATCTCTTCAGGCTTGCCTGTCATCATTAATTTTCCTTTATTCATCACAATGACGCGATCCGCCCTTAAAACTTCTTCTAAGTCATGTGTAATAGATAAAACGGTTAAACCGGTCGTGCGTTTTAAGTCATCAACGACACGAATTACTTCATCTCTACCTTGCGGGTCAAGCATTGACGTCGCTTCATCAAGAATTAATAGCTTCGGTTGCATCGCAAGCGCTCCAGCAATGGCGACACGTTGTTTTTGTCCACCGGAAAGATGGTGAGGTTCATGATTCAGAAACCCTTCCATTTTCACTTGTGCCAATGAATCATACACACGAGGCACCATTTCCTCAAAAGGGACTCCGTTATTTTCTAAAGAGAATGCAACGTCATCTTGTACTGTGGAACCGACAAACTGGTTATCTGGATTTTGAAATACAATTCCCATTTTAGAACGAATTGACCATAGTGTGTCTGCATTTAACTGCTCTAAGAAAACGTTCACTTCTCCTTCTTCCGGAAAAAGCAGTCCAATCATAAGTTTTGCTAGCGTTGACTTGCCTGATCCGTTGTGGCCAACTATTGCAATCCACTCACCATCACGGACTGTGAACGATACATCATCTATCGCCTTACGTGGATTTGTCTCATCTGATTCATATGTATACGACACATGATCCAACGATAAAATTTCTTTCACATCTTTCACCCCCGGCATTTCTTCGATTATGTATAAAGATTGAATTCTATAATATTTCATGAGAATAAATAAAAAAAGCGCGCACCTCATCCGAAGAAATGCGCTCAATTCTATTCTGATAATGGGTGCTCAATCCTTATCAGCGGATGAGATGCGTAGAGCTAGACCGATCAGCTATACTGTCGATCGTAACACTCAGCTTTTAATATTTGTCGTATAAATCATTATTGATGAAAAGGGTGTGGCTGTGCGTATGACAGACACACCCTTACATAGTTATTTAATACAAAATTACACTAGCTCAATTACGACAACAGGTGCTCCGTCTCCACGACGAGGTCCCATCTTCATAATACGTGTGTAACCGCCTTGGCGATCTGCGTAACGTGGTGCAACAGTATCGAACAATTTTTGAAGTGCAAAGATTTCTTTCTCATTACCTTCTTCGTCCGCAGTTGTCACCAACTCGCGACGGATGAATTGTGCAGCTTGACGGCGTGCATGCAAGTCACCGCGCTTACCAAGAGTGATCATCTTTTCAACGACTGAACGCAATTCTTTCGCACGCGCTTCAGTTGTTTGGATGCGCTCATGTACGATAAGGTCTGTCGCTAAGTCGCGAAGCATTGCTTTACGTTGTGAACTTGTGCGTCCAAGTTTTCTGTAACCCATAGAAGTTTCCCTCCCTCAATCTATATGTTCTTAATCTTCCAAGCGTAACCCAAGGTTCAACTCGTCCAATTTTGCCTTCACTTCTTCAAGTGATTTACGGCCCAGGTTGCGCACTTTCATCATTTCGTCTTCTGACTTGTTTGCAAGTTCGAGGACTGTATTGATGCCTGCACGTTTCAGGCAGTTATAAGAGCGAACAGAAAGATCGAGCTCTTCGATAGTCATCTCAAGCACTTTTTCTTTTTGGTCTTCTTCTTTTTCTACCATGATTTCTGCAGATTGTGCTTCGTCTGTCATGCCAACAAAGATGTTAAGATGCTCCGTCAGGATTTTGGCTCCGAGCGAAACAGCTTCTTTCGGACCGATGCTACCATCTGTCCAAATATCAAACGTCAACTTATCAAAGTTCGTACTTTGACCTACACGAGTATTCTCGACTTGGAAATTGACGCGTGAAACTGGAGTGTAAATAGAGTCGATCGGAATTACACCAATCGCAAGATCCTCACGTTTGTTTTGATCAGAAGGTGCATAGCCTCGCCCACGAACAGCATACATACGCATACGTAAATGGCCGTTCTTGCCGAGTGTGGCGATTTGAAGATCAGGATTTAATACTTCGACATCACTATCATGAGTAATGTCTGCAGCAGTCACCTTGCCTTCACCTTTTACATCTATTTCAATCACTTTCTCGTCATCTGAATAGATTTTAAGAGCAAGTTTCTTCACATTCAAAATAATTGTTGCAACGTCTTCAACGACACCTTCAATTGTAGAGAATTCATGAAGAACTCCGTCGATCTGGATAGATGTCACGGCAGCTCCTGGCAATGATGAAAGAAGCACGCGGCGCAAGGAATTCCCTAAAGTATTTCCGTATCCACGTTCCAATGGTTCAATAATGAACTTACCAAACTTGGAATCTTCACTGATCATAACTGTTTCAATCTTCGGTTTCTCAATCTCGATCATTTATTTACCCTCCTTCAAAACGTCTAGTATAGTGGCCGTTCCATATTGAAATCGATTATCAAATACGATCACCATGCAATCACACAATCATTTTTGCCAAAAATTGTGCTTCTCAATCAATTGGAAAACAAACCATTACACACGACGACGTTTTGGTGGGCGGCAACCGTTATGCGGAACCGGAGTTACGTCTCTAATAGCAGTTACTTCAAGACCTGCAGCTTGTAGTGAACGGATAGCAGCTTCACGACCAGCACCTGGTCCTTTAACAGTAACCTCCAAAGACTTTAAGCCGTGCTCCATAGCAGCTTTAGCAGCTGTTTCAGCAGCCATTTGTGCAGCAAACGGAGTTGATTTACGAGATCCTCTGAATCCTAATGCACCTGCACTAGACCAAGAAAGGGCATTCCCGTGGCTATCAGTGATCGTTACGATTGTATTGTTGAACGTCGAACGGATATGTGCAATACCAGTTTCAATATTCTTTTTCACACGACGTTTACGAGTTTGTTGTTTACGTGCCATGTCTACGAAAAACCTCCTTTACCTATTATTTCTTCTTGTTAGCAACTGTCCGTTTAGGACCTTTACGTGTACGTGCGTTGTTTTTCGTGTTTTGTCCACGAACAGGTAATCCACGACGGTGACGGATTCCACGGAAGCTTCCGATTTCCATCAAACGTTTGATGTTTAAAGAAGTTTCACGACGAAGGTCCCCTTCAACTTTCAAACCGTCGATTTGCTCACGGATTTTATCAAGTTCTGCTTCAGTAAGATCGCGAACGCGAGTATCTTCAGAAATACCAGCTTCAGCAAGGATCTTTTGTGCAGTTGTTTTACCAATTCCAAAAATGTATGTCAATGAAATGACTACGCGCTTATCGCGCGGTACGTCTACACCAGCAATACGTGCCATATAGATTGTGCACCTCCCTTTGTATTAGCCTTGTCTTTGTTTATGTTTTGGATTTTCACAGATTACCATTACTCGGCCGCGTCTGCGAATAACTTTACATTTTTCACAGATCGGTTTTACAGATGGCCTTACTTTCATCTTACCCAACCTCCTTCAATATTCCGGAGTTGCAAAAGTTTTATTTGAAACGGTATGTGATACGACCGCGTGTCAAATCATAAGGTGAGAGTTCCATCGTCACTTTGTCACCAGGTAGGATACGGATAAAGTGCATGCGGATCTTGCCTGAAACATGTGCAAGAATCGTATGACCGTTTTCCAATTCCACCTTGAACATCGCGTTCGGCAACGTTTCGACTACGGTACCTTCAACTTCAATTACGTCGTCCTTCGCCATCAATCCTGTCTCCCTTCTATATCCAATAAAGGTCTTAACCATCGAGCGGCAACTGTCGCCTTCAAAGCTTCCTTCAACATATGTCCGGATTGCATGAGTGATGTTCGAAAGACGTCTGTCACACTTCGTTTCCCGTTAGTCAGTCCCCGACTTTTGTTGTGGAAAATCGCATCGGAAAAGACACAAACGACAGGATTGCCGTTGGTGCACTCCAACTTTGCGGAATATTTCCGGACACATTCTACATTATATCCACCGAAATGAATATTTGCATGTACAACGTCCCAAAAACGTTCTACTAGTGGATGATCACCAATTCCTATACCGGGCACCATATGCTTTTGCAGCTCGTTAATTAAACGTTCTTTCCGTGCAATAGTGCGATGCTGCCCACAATATGGCGTGCATGAATTGCGTCCGGAAAGGATCACTGGCCACTCTCTTGTAAGATCGCGTCCAGGTCTTTAAAAACATCATTGATGTCTTTTTGACCATCTATATTCGTCAACACGCCTTTATTGTCATAAAACGCTAAGAGCGGTGCTGTTTGATTCATATTTACTTCCAGACGGTTCGTGACAGTTTCCGGATTGTCATCCGCTCGCTGATAAAGTTCCCCGCCATCCTTGTCACATACACCTTCAACCTTAGGTGGATTGAACTGTAAGTGGTAGGATGTGCCGCATACTTTACAAATTCTGCGACCGGTCAATCTAGCGATAAGTTCATCTTTTTCTACTTTGATGTTAAGCACATGCTCAATTTTCCGTCCCATGTCCAAAAGCAACGCATCGAGTGCTTCTGCTTGAGGAACTGTTCTTGGAAAACCATCAAGTAGGAATCCATTATCACAGTCGGATTTGCTTAATCGTTCACGAACGATACCAATTGTCACTTCATCAGGAACAAGAGCACCTTGATCCATGAACGATTTTGCTTTGACTCCAAGTTCCGTGCCTTCCTGAATAGCAGCACGGAACATATCGCCTGTAGAAATATGAGGGATTTCGTACTTCTCGACAATTTTGTCTGCTTGTGTACCTTTACCGGCACCCGGCAGACCCATTAAGACGATATTCATACGTCTTGCCCTCCATCCGTATTCAAAACAGGAAAACCTGAGTTGAATATTATTTCATGAACCCTTTGTAATGCCTTTTCACAAGTTGTGATTCAAGCTGTTTCATCGTTTCAAGGGCAACCCCGACGACGATTAGCAAGCTTGTTCCTCCAATTTGAAGGGACTGTGGAAGGCTAGCCAAGTTTATGAAAAGAATTGGCATGACTGCAACGACAGCTAGGAAAATCGAGCCGACAAATGTCAGTCTATACAAAGTGCTTGTTAAATAATCTTGCGTGTTTTGACCTGGACGAATGCCAGGAATATACGCGCCTTGTTTCTTCAGATTATCTGCCATGTTTTCCGGATTCACTTGAATGAATGCATAGAAATACGTGAAGGCAAGAATGAGTGCTACATACAAGATCATCCCGATCGGTTCATTGTAATCAAATGTCCGCGCGATGAATTTCGTAACACTGTTTTCTCCAAAGAAATTAGCAATTTGTTGTGGTGTAATGAAGAACGCCACCGCAAAGATTACTGGAATAACTCCTGCAGCATTCAATTTCAATGGCAAGTGAGTTTGTTGTCCAGCCGACGATTGTTGACGACCAGTCATGCGTTTTGCATATTGAATTGGAATTTTACGAAGTGCTTCTTGTACGTAAATCACTCCGACGATGATTGCTAATACAACAATCAACAACAATACCATCATTGCAATACGGATATACAACGCGTCACCCGCATCTTGAATTTGGGATGCATACAACTGTGACAATGACGTTGGAATTGCTGAGACAATTCCCGCAAAGATAATAATGGAAATCCCATTACCAACACCTTTTGCAGTAATTTGCTCACCAAGCCATAGCAAGAAAGAAGTACCCGCAGTTAACACAATCGCAATTACTACATATGTAGCAATTCCTTCATCTTTAATCAACGTACCACCAAACATTTGGTTGAATCCAAATGACATAGCAATCGCTTGAATGAAAGCAAGAACGACTGTGAAATATCTTGTAAATTGCGCAAGCTTCCGTCTACCGACATCGCCTTGCTTCGCCCATTCAGTAAACTTCGGAACAACATCCATCTGCAATAATTGCACAATGATGGAGGCAGTGATGTACGGCATGATTCCCATCGCAAAAATGGAGAACTGACCTAACGCACCACCACCAAATGTGTCCAAGAGGTTAATGAATGAGTTGTTTGACTGTTGTAAAGCCGTGGCATCAACGTTTGGGACTGGAACGAAAGATCCTAGTCTGAATACGATGAGCACTAGTAGTGTGAAAATGATTTTAGACCTGATATCTCTAACGCGCATAAAGTTGGAGATTGTCTGAAACATTAAATCACCTCAGTTTGCCCGCCCGCTTTCTCGATCGCTTCTTTTGCAGAAGCAGAGAATTTATGAGCTTTGACAGTAATCTTTTTCTCAAGAGTCCCATTGCCAAGAATCTTAATTCCTGATTTTTCATTGCTCACGATTCCAGTTTCAATCAACAATTCAGGTGTAACTTCGGTACCTTCGTCAAAACGGTTAAGTACGTCCAAGTTCACGATTGCGTATTCTTTACGGTTAATGTTCGTAAATCCACGCTTCGGAAGTCTTTGGAAAAGTGGAATTTGTCCACCCTCAAATCCAAGACGAACGCCTCCGCCAGAACGAGCGTTTTGCCCTTTATGACCTTTACCGGAAGTTTTCCCTGTACCGGAACCGATTCCACGACCAATGCGTTTACGTGATTTACGTGCGCCTTCAGCTGGTTTCATCTCGTGTAATTTCATCTTATCGGCACCTCCTTATTCTGAAAATCTAACTTATTGTTCTTTAACAGTGACTAAGTGGCTTACTTTATTGATCATGCCACGAATCGCAACATTGTCTTGATGCTCAACTGTTTGATTCATCTTACGTAGACCGAGAGCTTCAACTGTTTTACGTTGTGCCGGCTTTGCGCCGATGACACTTTTCGTAAGGGTGATTTCAAGTTTGTTTGCCATTGTGTTTCCCCCCTTAACCTAACAGTTCTTCTACGGATTTTCCGCGCAATTTAGCAACGTCTTCAGCGCGTTTCAAATTCTTCAATCCTTCAATTGTAGCACGAACCATGTTAATCGGTGTGCTTGATCCTAAGGATTTTGAAAGGATATCCGTGATGCCTGCAAGTTCAAGTACCGCACGGACAGGTCCTCCGGCGATTACTCCTGTACCAGGTGCTGCAGGTTTGATAAGGATTGTTCCTGCACCAAAACGTCCAAGGATTTCGTGCGGAGTCGTTCCTTTAACCATTGGTACTTCGATTAAGTTCTTCTTCGCATCTTCGATCGCTTTACGGATCGCATCTGGAACCTCTTGTGCTTTACCAGTTCCGAAACCGACACGGCCGTTTTTATCACCGACAACGACAAGTGCTGTAAAGCGGAAACGACGTCCACCTTTCACTACTTTCGCTACGCGGTTGATCGTTACTACGCGTTCTTCGAATTCACTTCTATTCTGATCATTACGACGCATGAAATATGTCCCTCCTTCTTAATTAAAATTCCAGACCATTTTCGCGTGCTGCGTCTGCAAGAGCTTTAACACGGCCGTGAAATAAGTATCCGCCACGGTCGAAAACAACCGATTTGACATCTTTTTCAACGGCTTTCTTCGCGATCATTTCGCCAACTTTAGCTGCTGCTTCAGCATTCGCTTTAGAGTCCATTTCGAACCCTTTATCCATAGTGGAAGCACTAGCAATCGTTACGCCAGTTACGTCATCGATTAATTGTGCATAGATATGTTTGTTTGAACGATAAACATTCAAGCGTGGACGCGTTGAAGATCCGCTGATTTTCGTACGCACACGTGCGTGACGTTTTTTACGGACAGCGTTCTTATCTTGTTTCGTAATCATCGTGGTCACTCCTTCCGAATGCCTAAGCGGCATTATTTACCTGTTTTACCTTCTTTACGACGGATTTGTTCGCCTTCGTACTTAATACCTTTACCTTTATAAGGCTCTGGTGGACGTACTTTGCGAATGTTCGACGCTAGAGCACCAACACGTTCTTTATTAATACCGCGAACGATAATTTTTGTATTGGCAGGAACTTCAACTTCAATTCCTTCTTCCGGTGTGAATTCAACCGGGTGAGAGTAACCAACATTCAATACTAGTTTTTGGCCTTGAAGTTGAGCACGGTACCCAACCCCGATCAATTCTAGTGTACGTTCGAATCCTTTAGATACACCAACAACCATGTTGTCTAAAAGTGAACGAGTTGTTCCGTGCATGGAACGGTGTTCTTTAGAATCAGAAGGACGAGTCAACGTAATGATGTTGCCTTCTTGTTCGATTTTAATATCAGCGTTAAATGTATTTGTAAGTTCGCCTTTAGGGCCTTTAACAGTAACTTGGTTATTATCAGCGATTGTAACCGTTACGTTTTCAGGTACCTCGATTGGGCGTTTACCAATTCGGGACATCCTATTGCACCTCCATTCAATTGTTACGGATTACCAAACGTAAGCTACGACTTCTCCGCCTACTTGTTTTGCACGTGCTTCCTTATCAGTAAGGAGACCGTTTGACGTGGATACGAGGGCGATACCTAGGCCATTCAAAACTTTAGGTACTTCATTCGTTTTTGCGTAAACGCGAAGACCAGGTTTTGAAATACGTTTAAGACCAGTGATAACACGCTCGTTGTTTTGACCATATTTAAGGAAAATGCGGATAATGCCTTGTTTGCTATCTTCCACATATTCAACATCGCGAATGAAACCTTCACGCTTTAAGATTTCTGCGATTTCTTTTTTCATGTTTGAAGCAGGTACTTCAAGCTTCTCGTGGCGAACCATGTTCGCGTTACGGATGCGTGTAAGCATGTCTGCAATCGGATCACTCATTGTCATTACATTAACCTCCTTCCCAAGTTAGGGGATTACCAGCTTGCTTTTTTGACGCCAGGAATTTGTCCCTTATATGCGAGTTCGCGGAAACAAATACGGCAAAGTTTGAATTTGCGATATACAGAATGCGGACGACCACAGCGCTCGCAACGTGTATAATCTTGAACTTTGAACTTTGGCGTACGTTTCTGTTTTGCGATCATTGATTTCTTAGCCACGTTTTCGCCTCCCTTTAGTTTACTTTTGGAACGGCATGCCGAACTGCGTTAATAACTCACGTGCTTCTTCATCGGAGTTAGCAGTCGTAACGATGACGATATCCATTCCGCGTACTTTAGATACTTTATCGTAGTCGATTTCAGGGAAAATTAGCTGTTCCTTCACACCAAGTGTGTAGTTACCGCGACCATCGAATGATTTTTTAGAAACACCACGGAAGTCACGTACACGCGGAAGTGAAACTGCAATCAGCTTATCCAGGAATTCGTACATGCGCTCACCACGAAGTGTTACTTTAGCTCCAATCGGCATTCCTTCACGTAGACGGAAACCAGCGATTGATTTCTTCGCTTTTGTAACAACTGGCTTTTGACCGGAAATGATTGTTAGATCTTCCACTGCCGCGTCAAGTGCTTTAGAGTTCTGAACAGCATCACCAACACCCATATTGATGACGATTTTTTCTACTTTAGGTACTTGCATTACTGAACTATATTCAAACTTGCTCATTAGAGCAGGTGTGATTTCTTTTGAAAACTTATCTTTTAATCGGCTCATCAGTTGGACCTCCTTTCATCCATTACTCATTTATCCAGCGCTTCACCGGATTTTTTAGCAATACGAATCTTCTTGCCATCTTCGATTTTGTATCCAACGCGAGTAGGCTCGCCTGTTTTAGGATCGATTGGCATGACATTAGATACATGGATAGCTGCCTCTTGGCTGATAATTCCGCCTTGAGGATTTGCTTGGTTCGGTTTCGTATGTTTCTTTACGATGTTGATACCTTCAACAAGCACGCGATCCTTTTTGGGGAAAGCAGCTAAGATTACGCCGGTCTTACCTTTATCTTTTCCGGTGATGACCATAACTTTATCGCCTTTTTTAACGTGCATTTTATCGCACCTCCTTGATTGGCACTGTCATGTAATTAAAGAACTTCTGGAGCAAGTGAAATGATTTTCATGAAGTTGCTGTCGCGTAGTTCGCGGGCAACAGGTCCGAAAATACGTGTTCCACGTGGACTCTTGTCATCACGGATGATAACACATGCGTTTTCGTCAAACGTAATGTAGGAGCCATCTTTACGACGCACCCCGCTTTTTGTACGGACGATAACAGCTTTGACAACTTCACCTTTCTTGACAACGCCACCAGGTGTTGCTTTTTTCACTGTTACAACAACGACATCACCGATGTTTGCAGTTTTACGACCTGTTCCACCTAGAACTTTAATCGTTAACACTTCACGTGCACCTGAGTTATCGGCAACTTTCATACGACTTTCTTGTTGAATCATTGAGGCTACCTCCTCTCGGAATTTACTTTCCGAACGATATTAGATGATGACCGCTTTTTCGACTACTTCAATGAGGCGGAAACGCTTTGTAGCTGAAAGTGGACGAGTTTCCATAATGCGAACTACGTCGCCGATTTTCGCTTCATTAAGTTCATCATGGGCCTTGAATTTTTTAGAGTACTTTACACGTTTGCCGTATAAAGAGTGTTTTTTGTGTGTTTCTACCATTACGGTAACCGTCTTATCCATTTTGTCAGATACGACACGGCCTGTGTACACTTTGCGCTGGTTACGCTCAGTCATGGCTGCAACCTCCTTCATCAGTTATTTGCACTGATCTCTCTTTGACGTATTACAGTTTTCATGCGCGCAATCGATTTGCGAACTTCACGGATGCGTGCAGTGTTTTCTAATTGTCCTGTCGCTAATTGGAAGCGAAGGTTGAAAAGCTCTTCTTTCAGTGATTTTACCTTTTGCTCGATTTCTGCAGTTGTCAAGTCACGGATTTCTTTAGCTTTCATTAGACTCACCACCAATTTCTTCTCGTTTTACAAACTTGCTCTTAACCGGCAGTTTGTGAGATGCGAGGCGTAGAGCTTCACGAGCAACTTCTTCTGACACACCTGCGATTTCGAACATTACACGACCTGGTTTTACTACTGCAACCCAGCCTTCTACAGCACCTTTACCGGAACCCATCCGGACTTCAAGAGGCTTTTTCGTATATGGCTTGTGTGGGAAGATGTTGATCCAAACTTTACCGCCACGTTTCATGTAACGTGTCATTGCGATACGAGCTGATTCGATTTGTCGGTTTGTAACCCAACCTGATTCAGTTGATTGAAGACCGAATTCACCGAATTGAACAGATGCTCCGCCTTTCGTAGTTCCGCGCATTTTACCACGGAATACACGACGATATTTAACGCGTTTAGGCATTAACATAATTAGTTGCCTCCTTCCTCAGAGTTCTTCTTCACTGGAAGGACTTCTCCCCGGTAGATCCATACTTTTACGCCAAGCTTACCATATGTAGTGTCAGCTTCTGCGTGTGCATAGTCAATGTCTGCACGTAATGTATGAAGGGGAACAGTACCTTCACTATAGTGTTCCGCACGAGCGATGTCAGCACCGCCAAGACGTCCGGATACTTGTGTTTTAATTCCTTTTGCACCAGAACGGATTGTACGTTGAATTGCTTGTTTTTGTGCACGACGGAAAGATACACGGCTTTCTAGTTGGCGAGCAATTGATTCTGCAACCAATTTCGCGTCTAGATCAGCACGCTTGATTTCTACGATGTTGATGTGTACACGCTTGCCAGTAATGTTATTCAAAGCGTTACGAAGTGCTTCTACTTCAGAACCGCCTTTACCGATAACCATACCCGGCTTCGCAGTGTGAATTGTAATATTGACACGCTTTGCAGCACGCTCGATTTCCACTTTGGAAAGTGCAGCGTCAACTAGGCGTTTTTCGATATATTCACGGATTTTCAAGTCTTCGTGTAAAAGGTTTGCATAGTCTTTTTCAGCATACCATTTAGAATCCCAATCACGAATGACACCAACCCGTAAACCATTAGGATGTACTTTTTGACCCACGAATTACCCCTCCTTCTTTTCGGATACCACTACAGTGATGTGGCTAGTACGTTTATTAATCGCACTTGCACGACCTTGTGCACGTGGACGGAAACGTTTCATTGTTGGACCTTCATCAACGAATACTTCGCTGACTACAAGGTTCTCAACATCCATTTCATAGTTGTGTTCAGCATTAGCGATTGCTGATTTCAATACCTTTTCTACAACCGGAGATGCCGCTTTAGGCGTCAGGCGTAGAATCGCGACAGCTTCACCGATTTTCTTGCCCCGGATAAGATCAACGACCAAACGGACTTTGCGAGGAGCAATACGGACTGTGCGGGCAGTAGCTTTTGCTTGTTGCATCAGATTAACCTCCTCTCAATTAACGTCTTGTTTTCTTATCGTCAGCGCCATGACCTTTGTATGTGCGCGTAGGTACGAATTCACCTAGTTTGTGACCAACCATATCTTCAGTCACATAGACAGGTACGTGTTTGCGTCCGTCGTAAACTGCAATCGTCAATCCGATGAAAGATGGGAAGATTGTAGAACGGCGTGACCAAGTTTTAATGACCTGCTTTTTCTGTGCATCTTTTTGAGCATCGACCTTTTTCATTAGATGATCATCTGCAAAAGGTCCTTTTTTCAAGCTGCGGCCCATGTAGAAACCTCCCTCCGTGATGATCGTACTACGGTCCTTTCAACGAACCGCAGTGTCACCACATTATTTTTTACGGCGACGAACAATAAGTTTGTCGGATTTGTTGTTTTTCTTACGTGTTTTGTAACCAAGAGCTGGTTTACCCCAAGGTGTAACAGGGCTTGGACGACCGATTGGCGTACGTCCTTCACCACCACCGTGTGGGTGATCGTTAGGGTTCATGACAGATCCACGTACAGTTGGGCGTTTACCCATCCAACGAGAACGACCTGCTTTACCGATGTTGATCAATTCGTGTTGCTCGTTACCTACTTGACCGATTGTAGCGCGGCAAGTTGATAAGATCATACGAACTTCTCCTGATTGTAGACGGATGATGACATATTTGCCTTCACGACCTAGTAGTTGTGCAGAAGTTCCTGCAGAACGTACCAATTGTCCACCTTTACCAGGTTTTAGCTCAATGTTATGGATAGTAGAACCCATTGGGATGTTTTCAAGTGGTAGTGTGTTACCTACTTTGATATCCGCTTCTGGACCTGACATTACTGTCATTCCTACTTGTAATCCTTTTGGAGCTAGGATGTAACGTTTTTCCCCATCAGCATAGTTGATTAGGGCAATGTTTGCAGAACGGTTTGGATCGTATTCGATCGTAGCAACGCGTCCTGGAATGCCATCTTTCCGACGTTGGAAATCGATGACACGGTATTGGCGCTTGTGGCCTCCACCTTGGTGACGAACAGTCATTCTACCTTGGTTGTTACGTCCGCCTTTACGCTTGAGTGGTTCAAGCAATGATTTTTCCGGCTTTGTAGCTGTAATTTCAGCAAAGTCAGAAGAAGTCATGTTACGACGTCCGTTGGAGGTAGGTTTGTATTTCTTAATCGCCATTTGTGTTCCCTCCTTCGTTTATTTACGTTTCAATTACATTTCGAAAAGTTCGATGTCTTTAGAGTCAGCAGTCAATGTAACAATCGCTTTACGACGTTTGTTAGTGTATCCTGCATGTTTGCCCATACGCTTGAACTTACCTTTGTAGTTCTGAACGTTGACTTTCTCTACTTTTACTCCGAAGATTTCTTCTACAGCTTGCTTAACGTGTGTTTTGTTAGCGCGCGTATCTACTTCGAAAGTGTATTTCTTAAGTTCCATTTGTTCTGAAGAACGCTCGGTAATGACCGGACGTTTTAGTACATCACGTGCTTCCATTAACCAAGCACCTCCTCAATTTTCTGTACAGCATCTTTTGTTACAACAAGGTTGTCATGTGCAACGATGTCAAGAACGTTGATGCCGTTAGCAGTAACTACGCTAACTCCAGGAATGTTACGAGCAGACAATGCTACCGCTTCATCTAAATCAGCTGTTACGAATAACGCTTTTTTATTAATTGAAAGATCTTTAAGAACTTTCGTGAATTCTTTTGTCTTTGGTGCATCGAATGTAAGGCTATCTAACACGATGATTTCTTCATCGCGAACTTTCGTAGAAAGCGCAGATAGAAGTGCCAAACGACGAACTTTCTTAGGAAGCTTGTAGCTGTAGCTTCTTGGAGATGGTCCGAATACGATACCGCCTCCACGCCATTGTGGTGAACGGATTGAACCTTGACGTGCACGACCAGTTCCTTTTTGGCGCCATGGTTTACGGCCACCACCAGCAACTTCCGCGCGAGTTTTTGCTTTATGATTACCTTGGCGTAACGATGAACGTTGTTGAACCAAAGCTTCAAATAATACAGCTTCATTTGGCTCGATTCCGAAGATCGCTTCGCTCAATTCGATATCGCCAACTGAAGAACCTGTTTGACTTAGTACGGATACTTTAGGCATTTTTGTTTCCTCCTTCCTTAAGAATTAGTTCCCTTTAATTGCGCTTTTCACTTGGATAAGTGATTTACGTGCGCCTGGAACGTTACCTTTGATTAGTAGCAAGTTACGCTCAGCGTCAACTCGTACGATTTCAAGGTTTTGGATCGTAATTGTGTCTCCACCAGTACGTCCTGGTAATTTCTTCCCTTTGAATACACGTTGTCCGTCAACCGCACCTAGTGAACCTGGTGCACGGTGGAAACGAGAACCGTGACTCATTGGTCCGCGTGAGAATCCGTGGCGCTTAATAACACCTTGGAACCCTTTACCTTTTGATACTCCTGTAATATCGACAATATCGCCTTCTGCGAATGTATCGACTTTGACTTCCTGACCAACTTCGTACCCATTAACGTCTCCGCGGAATTCGCGAATGAAGCGCTTAGGTGCCGTTTCAGCTTTAGCAACGTGTCCTTTTTCAGGTTTGTTCGCTAGCTTTTCACGTTTGTCGTCGAATCCAAGCTGGATTGCTTCGTAACCGTCCGTTTCAATAGTCTTCTTTTGAAGAACTACGTTTGGAGCAGCTTCAATCACAGTTACTGGAATGAGATCGCCGTTTTCAGCAAAAATTTGCGTCATACCGACTTTTCTCCCTAAGATTCCTTTGGTCATTTGTCACACCTCCTGAATTTGATTAGTTTTATTTTTATCGATTAAAGTTTGATTTCAATGTCAACGCCAGATGGTAAATCAAGTTTCATTAACGCATCAACAGTTTGTGGTGTTGGGTTAACGATATCGATTAGACGTTTGTGCGTACGCATTTCAAACTGCTCGCGCGAATCTTTGTACTTATGTACCGCACGAAGTACTGTATAAACAGATCTTTCAGTTGGAAGAGGTATCGGACCTGATACGCTTGCACCTGAACGTTTTGCTGTTTCTACAATTTTTTCAGCTGACTGATCAAGAATTCTGTGATCATATGCTTTTAAACGGATACGAATCTTCTGTTTTGCCATTACTTTCCCTCCTTTTCGCCTATTTTCTAGACATTCTCCACGAAAATTTCCCACACACATGCCATGGCAAAGCGGCCGGGTGTGTCGGCAACCTCTCGCTTCATCGCAGTCAAAGACCAACATTCAACATTATACACAAGGAAATAGAATCTCGCAAGTCTTTTGGCGAAATTCTTTCTCAAGCTTTTTTATTATAATAGGATATATTATTTTTTTCAACTGTTATGAGGGAGTAAAGATTGGAAATACGCGATTCGCTGCCTAATTTGATTGCTATTCAACTTGTCCATTTTGAATTAGCTTCACACAAATGATACTTAATTTAATCAGTAGAATGAATGCGATGATACATACGCTAGATAGGAATTTACACTGCGCACCACCATTGAATAATCTAAAGCATTTAAAGTAAGGAGGAATATAGATATTAGATTGACGAAGAGTTGATCATGATTGCGTTCGACAGCGCGTAAAGAGGAGATAATGCTTTTTATTTGTAGCTAGTGTTTTTTCAAATAAACCGCATAATTCTTTAATTCTCCGCAAAATTTGTTAGATTTCAGCATATTTAGCTAGAAGAGCGCATAGTACTGTAGTTTTCCTCATATTACTGCAAAACGCCGCAATACTTGGAATCACTCAGCGTACTAGTGAGATGCAGCGGAATTCATATAGATGCTTTGACTTTTTAGTAAGGGTATTCTTTCGCGATATGATGATTTAGGTAAAAGTTGGCTTCGATGACTATTGTTTTCTTATAGAAGAACGGTAGATGCTTGTGTTGCTTGGTTCTTTAAAGACTGACTAAGAAAATAGCGCTTAATAGATTCAATCAAACATTTTGCTAGTACCGCGCGGCAGTTGGTTGATCGGTAAATTCTCTGGTCGCGCTAAATGGGCTTTGACAAATTAACGGTTTGGTTGGAGAGGAATACTAATATGGAAGGATTTTGAGGGGTTATGCGGTGTTTCCTGTGGTTATGCTGTGTTCTGAGGAGTTTATGCCGCGTTTAAGATGATTATGCGGTGTTCTGAAGAGTTTTGCCGCGTTCGAAGTGATTATGCGGTGTTCTGAGGAGTTTTGCCGCGTTTGAAGTGATTATGCGGTGTTCTGAGGAGTTTTGCCGCGTTTGAAGTGATTATGCGGTGTTCTGAGGAGTTTTGCCGCGATTGAGGCGATTATGCCGCGTTACAGAGAAATATGCGGCGTTTGATGCGAATATGCTGCGTTACAGAGAAATATGCTGCGTTTGATGGGATTATGCCGGGTTACAGGGGAATATGCTGCATTTGATGCGATTTTGCGGCGTTCTATGGAAATATGCTTTGCATGAGGCGAATATCCGACGTTCCAAGAAAATACATTGTGATTTAATTGATTATAAGTCGATCGAAAAAGTTTCGAGCTTACTAGCATGTTTAATGAAGATTCTATGGAACACGCTAATCACCCCAAAATAAAAACCCCGCATATGCGGGGTTTTAGTTTGAAAAGGATTACTTTTCGATTGTTGCTACAACGCCAGCTCCAACTGTACGTCCACCTTCACGGATTGAGAATTTAGTTCCTTCTTCAATCGCGATTGGAGAGATTAGTTCAACTGTCATTTCAACGTTGTCGCCAGGCATAACCATTTCCACGCCTTCTGGAAGTTGGATGATACCAGTTACGTCAGTTGTACGGAAGTAGAACTGAGGGCGGTAGTTAGAGAAGAATGGAGTGTGACGTCCACCTTCTTCTTTTGATAGAACGTATACTTCTGATTTGAATTTAGTGTGTGGTGTGATTGTACCTGGTTTAGCAAGTACTTGACCACGCTCGATGTCTTCACGTGCTACACCACGAAGAAGTGCACCGATGTTGTCTCCAGCTTCTGCATAGTCAAGAAGCTTACGGAACATTTCAACACCTGTTACAGTTGTTGATTTTGGCTCTTCAGTCAAACCGATGATTTCAACTACATCGCCGACTTTAACTACTCCACGCTCTACACGTCCAGTAGCAACTGTACCACGACCAGTGATTGAGAATACGTCCTCAACTGGCATCATGAATGGTTTTTCAGTGTCACGTGGTGGTGTTGGGATGTACTCGTCAACAGCGTTCATAAGCTCAACGATTTTCTCTTCCCACTCAGGCTCACCTTCAAGAGCTTTAAGAGCAGAACCTTTGATAACTGGTAGGTCATCGCCAGGGAACTCGTACTCAGAAAGAAGGTCACGGATTTCCATTTCAACTAGTTCAAGAAGTTCTTCGTCGTCTACCATGTCACATTTGTTCATGAATACAACAAGGTAAGGAACACCTACTTGACGTGAAAGAAGGATGTGCTCACGAGTTTGTGGCATTGGGCCGTCAGCTGCAGATACAACTAGGATCCCGCCGTCCATTTGTGCTGCACCAGTGATCATGTTTTTAACATAGTCAGCGTGACCTGGGCAGTCAACGTGTGCGTAGTGACGAGTTTCAGTTTCGTACTCGATGTGTGAAGTATTGATTGTAATACCACGCTCTTTTTCTTCTGGAGCGTTGTCTACGTCAGCGTATGATTTCGCTTCTCCACCCATTCTTTTTGAAAGAACTGTTGCGATTGCAGCAGTCAAAGTTGTTTTACCATGGTCAACGTGACCAATTGTTCCGACGTTAGCATGCTGTTTGGAACGATCGAATTTTTCTTTACCCATTATGGAATTCCTCCTTAAAAATATGAATGTTTTTAGCTTTATTGGTATGGATGCTGAAGAGAAAATTCCCTTCAACTATCCATATCTTACAAGTAATCATCTAGAGAAACAAGGATGAATTGTTATTATGCACCTTTATTTTTCTTGATAACTTCTTCTGCAATTGATTTCGGTACATCTTCGTAGTGATCGAACGACATGGAGAATACTCCACGACCTTGCGTGTTTGAACGAAGAGCTGTTGCATATCCGAACATTTCTGCAAGTGGAACCATTGCACGAACAACTTGTGCGTTACCACGAGCGTCCATACCTTCCACGCGACCACGGCGTGACGTGATGTCACCCATGATGTCGCCCAAGTATTCTTCCGGAATGATTACTTCTACTTTCATCATTGGCTCAAGAAGAACTGGGTTACATTTTGCAGCGGCATTTTTAAGTGCCATGGAAGCAGCGATCTTGAACGCCATCTCGTTGGAATCGACATCGTGGTAAGAACCATCGAAAAGACGAGCTTTAACGTCAATTAACGGATAACCAGCAAGAACACCATTGTTTAGTGAGTCACGAAGACCAGCTTCAACGGAAGGAATGTATTCACGAGGAACAACCCCACCGACGATACCGTTCGTGAATTCGAAGCCTTTTCCTTCTTCGTTTGGAGAGAATTCAATCCAAACGTGTCCGAATTGACCACGACCACCTGATTGACGTACGAACTTACCTTCAACTTCCGCAGCGCCACGGAATGTTTCACGATAAGATACTTGTGGTGCACCAACGTTTGCTTCGACTTTGAACTCACGACGTAGACGGTCAACGATGATATCAAGGTGAAGTTCACCCATACCAGCGATGATTACTTCGCCTGTTTCTTGGTCAGTGTGCGCACGGAAAGTTGGATCTTCTTCTTGCAGTTTTGCAAGGGCAGTACCCATCTTGTCTTGGTCACCTTTTGTTTTTGGTTCGATTGCAACAGAGATAACCGGCTCTGGGAATTCCATGGACTCAAGGATGATTGGTGCTTTGTCGTCACAAAGTGTGTCACCTGTTCCAGTATCTTTTAAGCCGACTGCAGCTGCAATTTCACCAGCATGTACTTCAGCGATCTCTTCACGGTGGTTTGCGTGCATTTGAAGGATACGTCCTACACGTTCACGCTTACCTTTTGTAGAGTTCTTTACATAAGAACCTGATTGAAGAACACCAGAGTATACGCGGAAGAATGTAAGCTTACCAACGTAAGGGTCTGTCATAACTTTGAATGCCAATGCAGAGAATGGCTCTTCATCGCTAGCATGACGCTCTTCTTCTTCTTCAGTATCAGGGTTGATACCTTGCATTGAAAGGATATCAGTTGGTGCTGGTAAGTAATCGACAACTGCGTCAAGTACTAATTGAACACCTTTATTTTTGAATGCAGTACCGCAAACTACTGGGTAGAATTCTACCGCTAGTGTCGCTTTACGGATTGCAGTTTTGATTTCTTCTACTGAAAGCGTTTCGCCGCCAAGGTATTTTTCCATAAGATCTTCATCGAAGTCAACAATTGCTTCGATTAACTTCTCACGGTACTCTTCAGCTTGTGCTTGATATTCTTCAGGAATATCGCCCACTTCAACGTTCATACCCGTATCATCCGGATAGAAGTTTGCTTTCATTTCGATCAAGTCGATAATTCCAGAGAATGTATCTTCTGAACCGATTGGAAGTTGGATTGGATGTGCATTTGCTTGCAAGCGATCATGTAGAGTGCTTACAGAGTAAAGGAAATCCGCACCTGTCTTGTCCATTTTGTTAACGAAAACTAGACGTGGTACGCCGTAGTTTGTCGCTTGACGCCATACTGTTTCTGTTTGCGGTTCAACACCCGATTGAGCGTCAAGTACCGTTACAGCACCATCCAATACACGTAGAGAACGTTCAACTTCAACTGTGAAGTCAACGTGACCCGGAGTATCGATGATGTTTACGCGATGGCCTTTCCAACTAGCTGTTGTCGCAGCAGATGTGATTGTGATTCCACGCTCTTGCTCCTGCTCCATCCAGTCCATTTGGGAAGCACCTTCGTGTGTTTCTCCAATTTTATGGATCTTACCTGTGTAATAAAGGATCCGCTCAGTCGTTGTTGTCTTACCAGCGTCGATGTGAGCCATGATACCAATGTTACGAGTATTCTCAAGGGAGAACTCTCTAGCCATTTTGTATAACTCCTTCCGTTTCGGATTAAGGTGTTAAGAGACCATCCGATCTTACCAGCGATAGTGAGCGAATGCTTTGTTGGCTTCAGCCATTTTATGCATTTCTTCACGGCGTTTCACGGATGCACCTGTGTTGTTAGAAGCGTCAAGGATTTCATTCGCAAGACGTTCTTCCATTGTTTTCTCACCGCGTGTGCGAGAGTAGTTCACAAGGTAACGTAATCCGAGAGTCGTACGGCGCTCAGGACGAACTTCAACCGGAACTTGATAGTTAGCACCACCGACACGGCGAGCACGTACTTCAAGTACAGGCATAACGTTGTTCAAAGCAGCTTCAAATACTTCAATTGGATCTTTTCCAGAACGTTCTTTAACAAGTTCGAACGCACCATAGAGGATTTTTTGGGATGTACCTTTTTTACCGTCTACCATCATTTTGTTGATAAGACGAGTTACAAGCTTGGAATTGTAAATCGGATCTGGTAATACGTCACGTTTTGCAACAGGACCTTTACGAGGCATATTGTTTTCCTCCTTTCGAAATAATCATTTCGTAAGTATCATTAGTTTTTCTTTTCTTTAGGGCGTTTTGCTCCATATAGAGAACGGCTTTGCATACGGCCAGTAACACCAGCAGTATCAAGTGCACCACGTACGATATGGTAACGAACACCCGGTAAGTCTTTTACACGTCCTCCACGGATAAGAACAACGCTGTGTTCTTGAAGGTTGTGTCCTTCACCAGGGATATATGCGTTAACTTCCAAAGTGTTTGTCAAACGAACACGCGCATATTTACGAAGAGCCGAGTTTGGTTTCTTCGGAGTCATTGTACCCACACGAGTACAAACACCTCTTTTTTGTGGCGAGTTGACGTTTGTCATCGACTTTTTGAAGCTGTTATAGCTTTTTCCTAGAGCTGGAGCCTTTGAATTGTCCGATTTCGATTTACGAGGTTTGCGGACTAATTGATTAATTGTAGGCATTGGATTTCCTCCTTTCACTGTGCTTTTGTAAGACCACACATCCAGGTGGTTCATTTTTGGGGTAAAAACAAAGTCTTTGTGTTTCTAACAACACAAAAACTACTATACAGTAATGGCGACTACAGCCGTACCGACTTGAATGCCGCATGTTCGACCAAGCTTTTCCCTTGAGTCGACATAATTTACTTGGACACCTCGGAGTTTCGCTTCTTCTAAGACAGAAGCAACGAGTTTCTCTTCAGCATCTTTGGCAATAACGACTTCTTTTACTACGCCTGTCTTTATCGCTTTAACCGTTTGCTTTGTACCGATGATCGTCTTCTTTGCCTGTTCGACTTTTTCGTAAGACATAACGTACATCCTCCAAAGTACAGACATTCAACTATCAACCTTTTGTATATTATCATCTATCAATAGCTGTGTCAACAATAAAGAAGAAAAACGGGGAGGAGTTTTTTCTCCCCGTTTTCGTAACATTAATTTTCGGTTGCGACTGCTAAATCGTCACCTTGTTCCATTTGGATTTGGCGATAACGCTGCATCCCTGTTCCAGCTGGTACGAGTTTACCAATGATGACATTCTCTTTCAATCCGAGCAATTCATCTGTTTTACCTTTAATCGCTGCATCTGTCAAGACGCGCGTTGTTTCTTGGAACGAAGCTGCCGATAGGAATGATTCCGTCTCAAGCGAAGCTTTTGTAATACCAAGGATAACTGGTCTTGAAGTTGCTGGAGCTTTGCCGTTCTTTAACACTTCAGCATTCGCTTCTGCGAACTGATGAATATCGAGCAATGAGCCTGGAAGTAAATCTGTGTCGCCTGCTTCGATTACACGAACTTTACGGAGCATTTGGCGAACCATTACTTCTACGTGCTTATCACCGATTTCAACACCTTGCATACGGTAAACTTTTTGTACTTCTTTAAGAAGATACTCTTGAACAGTTGCAACATCTTTAACAATAATCAATTCTTTCGGATCGATAGAACCTTCAGTGATGCTATCTCCTCGATCGATCATATCGCCGACTGCAACTTTCAAGCGGGCATTGTATGGAGCGAGATACTTACGTGTCTCCACTTCACCTTGAATGGTAATCTCTTTTTGGCCTTCGCGGATTTCATCAATCTCAGTGACTTCACCTTTAATTTCTGAAATGACTGCTTGCCCTTTCGGATTACGCGATTCGAAAATCTCTTGGATACGTGGAAGACCGGATGTAATATCGTCCCCGGCAACCCCACCTGTATGGAAAGTACGCATTGTAAGCTGTGTACCTGGTTCTCCGATTGACTGGGCAGCGATAATACCAACTGCCTCACCGACTTCAACCGTTTCACCTGTCGCAAGGTTAATGCCGTAACATTTCTTACAAACACCATGTTTTGTATTACATGTAAATGCAGAACGGATTGTAAGTTTTTCAATTCCAGCATCGATAATTGCATTTGCAAGGTCAGCTGTAATGAGTCCGTCTTTCGCTACAATCACTTCACCTGTTTCAGGGTGACGGATTGTTTTCTTCGTATGACGGCCTTCGATACGTTCTTCGAGGGTTTCGATAATTTCTGTTCCCTCTTTAAGTGCACTTACTTCTAAGCCACGATCTGTACCACAATCATCTTCACGCACAATTACGTCTTGTGCAACGTCAACTAGACGACGCGTCAAGTAACCGGAATCGGCAGTTTTCAGTGCTGTATCGGCAAGACCTTTACGCGCACCGTGTGTAGAGATGAAGTACTCGAGAACCGTCAGACCTTCACGGAATGATGACTTGATCGGTAGTTCGATAATACGACCAGCCGGGTTGGCCATCAATCCCCGCATTCCTGCGAGCTGTGTAAAGTTGGACGCATTACCACGGGCTCCTGAGTCACTCATCATGTAAATCGGATTTGTATTTTCAAGAGAGTCCATCAGTTTGTCCTGGATGACGTCTTTCGCATTACTCCAATAAGAAATGACGCGATCATAACGCTCTTCTTCCGTAATGAGACCACGACGGAATTGTTGCGTCACTTTATCCACTTTACTTTGTGCTTCTTGTAAAATCTCATCCTTATTCGGCAAAACAACGATGTCGGAAATACCAACTGTAATTCCAGCACGAGTTGAATATTTAAATCCAAGGTTCTTCATACGGTCTAGCATACGAGAAGTTTCCGTAATATGGAACTTCTTGAAGATTTCCGCGATGATGTTTCCTAGAATTTTTTTACGGAACGGAAGGACAAGTTCACTATTTTGAATATGTTCCTTCACATTGACAGTCCCATCAATGAAATAGCGATCCGGCGTTTCGATTTGCAAGTTATGATTCGTCGGTTCATTGATGTACGGGAATGTTTCAGGAAGGATTTCATTGAAAATGAGCTTCCCTACTGTCGTCAATAGGAATTTATTATTTTGAGCTTCTGTAAATGTCGGGTTGTTCAATGATCCGGCATGAATAGCAATTCTTGAGTGAAGATGTACATGACCTGTTTGGTATGCAATCAATGCCTCATTCATATTGCTGAAGATTGAACCTTCACCGATGGAACCTGCTCTCTCCAATGTTAAGTAGTAGTTCCCTAATACCATGTCTTGGGAAGGTGTAACGACAGGTTTTCCGTCTTTCGGGTTCAAGATGTTTTGCGCTGCAAGCATGAGCAAACGTGCTTCAGCTTGTGCCTCTGCAGAAAGCGGCACGTGAACAGCCATTTGGTCACCGTCGAAGTCAGCGTTATACGCTGTACATACGAGCGGGTGAAGTTGAATAGCACGCCCTTCAACCAACATTGGTTCGAATGCTTGAATCCCAAGTCTGTGAAGAGTAGGGGCGCGGTTCAATAAGACCGGATGCTCTTTAATGACTTCTTCGAGTACGTCCCATACTTCAGAATGTAATCGTTCGATTTTACGCTTCGCACTTTTAATGTTATGCGCAAGACCACGTTCAACCAACTCTTTCATGACAAAAGGCTTGAACAATTCGATTGCCATTTCTTTCGGAAGTCCACATTGGTACATTTTCAAGTTAGGTCCAACGACAATTACCGAACGGCCAGAGTAGTCAACACGTTTTCCTAATAGGTTTTGACGGAAGCGACCTTGTTTCCCTTTCAACATATGAGAAAGAGACTTCAATGGACGGTTACCTGGTCCTGTTACTGGACGGCCACGACGACCATTATCGACTAACGCATCGACAGCTTCTTGCAACATACGTTTTTCGTTCTGCACGATAATACCAGGAGCACCTAAATCAAGTAGACGTTTTAACCGGTTGTTTCGGTTAATGACTCTTCGGTAAAGATCGTTCAAGTCAGAAGTTGCGAAACGACCACCGTCCAACTGTACCATCGGGCGAAGTTCTGGCGGGATGACAGGTAGTACTTCAAGAACCATCCATTCAGGACGGTTTCCAGAGTTACGGAAAGACTCGACGACTTCCAAGCGACGAATTGCACGCGTACGTCGTTGACCTTGTACAGTCTTCAACTCTTCTTTCAGCATTTCTGTTTCCTTATCCAAGTCAATCGCCATCAAAAGTTGTTCGATTGCTTCTGCACCCATAGCCGCTTGGAATTTCGAGCCGTACTTTTCACGGTATAGTCTATATTCCTTTTCAGAAAGCAGTTGTTTGCGTTCAAGTGGTGTATCTGCTGGATCTACAACTACATATGAAGCAAAATAAATAATCTCTTCCAAAGCACGTGGGGTCATGTCTAAGATGAGACCCATTCTGCTTGGAATTCCTTTGAAGTACCAGATATGTGTAACTGGAGCTGCAAGTTCGATATGTCCCATACGTTCACGACGTACCTTTTGTCGCGTCACTTCAACGCCACAACGATCACAGACAACGCCTTTGTAACGTACACGCTTATACTTACCGCAATGACATTCCCAGTCCTTTGTAGGACCAAAAATCCGCTCACAGAATAAACCGTCTTTCTCCGGTTTCAGTGTACGGTAGTTAATTGTTTCTGGTTTTTTCACTTCACCATATGACCAAGAACGAATCTTGTCAGGTGAAGCAAGGCCGATTTTCATATACTCAAAATTGTTTACATCTATCAAGGAGCCTACCTCCCTCTTATCTTATCTCCGCGATGGATTCTCATCAATATCGTTAAAATAGGGGAGTCTTCTTCAAAACTCCCCTATCCAATTCTGGTTACTATTATCTAAGCATCTATCCTACTTGCAATTCTGTAGGATTTCATTCTTTGACCATCTGCTGCAGTGACTTATACAGTTTGATCTTCAGCCATGAGATTCAATGCGTCAGTTGGTTGCATATCGTCGTCGTCATCAAGATCACGCATTTCGATTTCCTCGAATTCTTCTGTCAGCATTTTCACGTCCAAACCAAGACTTTGAAGTTCCTTGATCAATACTTTGAATGATTCAGGAACACCTGGTTGAGGTACGCTTTGTCCTTTGACGATCGCTTCATAAGTTTTCACACGTCCGACAACGTCATCCGACTTGACTGTTAGAATTTCTTGCAATGTATAAGCAGCCCCATAAGCTTCAAGCGCCCATACTTCCATCTCTCCGAAACGCTGTCCACCGAACTGAGCTTTACCGCCAAGTGGTTGTTGCGTAACGAGTGAGTAAGGACCTGTAGAACGAGCATGCAATTTATCGTCTACCATGTGCGCAAGTTTAATGAGGTACATGACACCGACCGAAACACGATTGTCAAACGGTTCACCAGAGCGTCCGTCATAAAGGATCGTTTTCCCATCACGGTTCATGCCCGCTTCTTCCATTGTAGACCACACATCTTCTTCGTTCGCTCCGTCAAATACTGGAGAAGCCATATGGACACCTAGGTTACGTGCTGCCATTCCTAAGTGCATTTCCAATACCTGTCCGATATTCATACGTGATGGAACGCCTAGTGGGTTCAACATGACATCAATCGGTGTACCATCTGGAAGGTATGGCATATCCGATTCAGGCAAGATACGGGAGATTACCCCTTTGTTACCATGACGTCCGGCCATTTTATCCCCAACGGAGATTTTACGTTTTTGAACGATGTACGCACGGACGAGCTGGTTAACGCCTGGTGGCAGTTCGTCACCATCTTCACGATTAAACACTTTTACGTCTAGTACAATTCCACCTGCACCATGTGGCACACGTAGGGATGTATCACGGACTTCACGCGCTTTTTCACCGAAAATAGCATGAAGAAGTCTTTCTTCTGCAGTAAGTTCCGTAACTCCTTTAGGGGTTACTTTACCAACGAGAATGTCTCCATCGCGTACTTCTGCACCGACGCGGATAATTCCACGGTCGTCAAGATTGCGAAGCGCTTCTTCACCAACGTTTGGAATATCTCTCGTGATTTCCTCAGGTCCGAGTTTCGTATCACGTGCTTCTGACTCGTATTCTTCAATATGAATTGAAGTGAAGACATCATCTTTTACAAGACGTTCGCTCATAATGATCGCATCTTCATAGTTGTAACCATCCCATGTCATGAAGGCAGTGAGGACGTTACGCCCTAAAGCAAGCTCTCCGCTATCCATGGAAGGACCATCTGCTAGGATGTCACGTGGTTTTACACGATCTCCTACGCTAACAATCGGTCGTTGGTTATAGCACGTCCCTTGGTTAGATCGGATGAAGTTTTCAAGCTTATAAATTGTGAGATCGCCTTTCACTTCTTTGTCGTCAACCGTTTCAATACGGCGAATGCGGATTTCTTTCGCTTCCACATGCTCGACAATTCCGTGATATTTTGCAATAACGGCAGCTCCAGAATCACGCGCTGATACGTGCTCCATACCTGTACCTACGAAAGGCGCCTCAGGGTTTAATAAAGGAACAGCTTGACGTTGCATGTTCGCTCCCATGAGTGCACGGTTGGAGTCATCGTTTTCCAAGAATGGAATACAAGCTGTCGCAGCAGACACGACTTGCTTAGGCGATACATCCATGTAATCGATCTGTTCACGTTTGAAGACTGTGTTGTCACCTTGGAAACGGCCAACAACTTCTTCATTGACGTATGAACCATCGTCGTTTAACAGAGCGTTCGCTTGTGCCACAACGTAATTATCTTCGATATCTGCAGTCAAATAATCAATTTGTTGTGTAACACGATTCGTTTCAGGATCCACTTTCCGATAAGGTGTTTCAATGAAACCGAATTTGTTCACTCGCGCAAATGTAGATAAGGAGTTGATCAATCCGATGTTCGGACCTTCCGGCGTTTCAATTGGACACATACGGCCATAGTGAGAGTAGTGAACGTCACGCACTTCCATTCCCGCACGTTCCCTCGTCAATCCACCTGGTCCGAGTGCAGATAATCTACGTTTATGTGTCAATTCTGCAAGAGGGTTCGTCTGATCCATGAACTGGGATAGCTGAGAGCTACCGAAGAACTCTTTAATTGACGCAATAACTGGACGGATGTTGATTAACTGTTGAGGAACGATTGATTGTGTATCGTTAATGGACATACGTTCTTTTACAACACGTTCCATACGGGACAAACCAATACGGAATTGGTTTTGTAGGAGTTCACCTACAGAACGAAGACGACGGTTACCAAGGTGGTCGATGTCATCCGTGTTCCCTACACCATGTAGCAAGTTGAAGAAATAACTGATGGACGCAACGATATCCGCTGGCGTAACATTTTTGATGGATTCATCAATGCTCGCATTGGAGATGACGTTAATCACTTGTTTTTCTTCACTCTTAGGTGCGTAGATTTTTATCGTCTGAATCGTTATGTCATCTTCAAGAACTCCACCTACGTGAGAAATCTCTTCAATACCGACACCTTTTTCAAGATGAGGGAGTATACGATCTAAAGTCCGGCGGTCAATAAGCTGGTCTTTTTCAAGTAGGATTTCACCTGTTTCAGGATCCACAAGCGTCTCAGCAAGTGTTTGATTGAAAAGGCGGTTTTGCAAATGAAGTTTTTTGTTCATCTTGTAACGACCTACGTTCGCCAAATCATAGCGTTTTGGATCGAAGAAGCGGGAGTAAAGTAAGCTTCTAGCGCTTTCCAACGTTGGTGGTTCGCCAGGACGTAAGCGCTCATAAATTTCAAGCAACGCTTTTTCGGAGTTTTCCGTATTGTCCTTTTCCAACGTATTCCGTAAGTATTCATTATCGCCAATCAAGTCGATAATTTCTTGGTCTGTCGAGAAACCAAGCGCGCGAAGAAGAACTGTAATTGGTAATTTACGTGTACGATCGATACGGACATGAACGACATCTTTCGCATCCGTTTCGTACTCTAACCAAGCTCCACGATTTGGAATAACCGTTGCCGCAAAGCCACGCTTACCGTTCTTATCTGTCTTATCATTGAAATAGACACTTGGAGAACGAACAAGCTGGGATACGATAACCCTTTCCGCACCGTTGATGATGAACGTTCCGTTTTCTGTCATAAGTGGGAAATCACCCATGAAAACGTCCTGCTCTTTCACTTCTTCGGTTTCTTTGTTGTGCAAACGTACTTTCACACGCAATGGCGCAGCATACGTAACGTCACGTTCCTTCGACTCATCAACAGGGTATTTCGGTTCACCAAGCTGATAATCAATGAACTCCAATGAAAGATTACCTGTGAAATCCTGAATCGGTGAAATGTCTCGAAACATTTCACGTAGTCCTTCTTCTAAGAACCACTCATAAGATGCCGTCTGGATTTCAATCAAATTCGGCAGCTCGAGAACTTCATTGATCCGCGCGAAACTTCTGCGCTGACGGTGTTGACCATACTGAACTAAATGACCTGTCAACTCTTTCACCCCTCAAAACAATATTAGTCCTTTGCGAAATCATAAAAATAGTGTATGATATCGAAAAAACAAAAAGAAAACGAGTTCCGGCAAGAGCTCATTTTCGGTTTAACAATCTTTTATCCATTGCCAGTATGCCTTAGTTTACCAAAACTTATGCAAAAGGGCACACGACCGCATTATATTATTTATGCATTTTACAATACTACCACAACGTTAGCCTTACGTCAACATTTTTTGGGCTTTCAGAATAAAGTACCCTTTTTTCTTTTCGACCGTTTCCACATTACCAAAAAGGTCTTCTAAATGTGCGATTGTAGAAGGAGCACCTTGCTTCTTTTGAATAACAACCCACAACACTCCGCCATTCGCCAACTTTGAAAAAGCGCCGTCGTAGATGCTGAATACCGTCTCTTTTCCTGCCCGGATTGGCGGATTTGTCAAAATAGCAGAAAAGCCTTCCATTTCTACAGAAGACAGTGCATCACTCGGATAGATTTCGACGTTTTGTATGCCATTCATTTCCGCATTTTCTTTCGCTAACGCCATCGCTCGCTCATTCACATCTACCATGTGAACTGTCCGATCCGGAAAAGATGCGGCAACCGATAAACCGATTGGGCCATACCCACAACCAACATCAAGCAAATTCCCTTCGGTTTCATTCATCCGAAATGCATCCGCAAGCAAGCGCGAGCCAAAATCCACTTCTCCCTTACTGAATACACCAGCATCCGTTTTAAAACGAAGTTGAACGCCACGGACCGTCGCACTCCATTCTTTCGGATCGCTTTTCACGGTAGGATTTTTAGAATAATAATGATCTGCCATTTCGTTCCTCCCTTCCTAACGAAAGGTTATCCAAATTTCTTTAAATATATCGTTATGCACAAAGTAAATGAAACGTTTCTTCATTACACAAGCGATACAGCACTTGCTTCAGAAAGATCCTTCATTCAACTAAATTCTCAAGCCTCATGCTACAAACTTTTTTGAGCAGAGATAAAAAAACGAAGAAAAGCCCGTCAACCGACGAGCCTTTCTCCCGTATAGAAAAATTACTTGATTTCGATTCCAGCGCCAACTTCTTCAAGTTTCGCTTTCATTTCTTCAGCTTCTTCTTTAGAAACGCCTTCTTTGATTGCTTTAGGAGCGTTATCAACTACTTCTTTCGCTTCTTTCAAGCCAAGGCCAGTAAGTTCACGTACAACTTTGATAACCTTGATTTTTTGGTCTCCTGCAGAAGCAAGAACTACGTCGAATTCAGTTTGCTCAGCAGCCGCTTCACCAGCACCTGCACCGCCAACCATTGCAACTGGAGCTGCAGCAGTTACGCCGAATTCTTCTTCGATTGCTTTTACTAGGTCGTTTAATTCAAGAACTGTCATTTCTTTAATCGCGTCAAGGATTTGTTCTTTAGTCATTATATGTTCCTCCTAAATAGGTTTTGTTTTGTCGGGTTTAACCCGCATATTGTCGTTCAGGCAACTTGATGGTGATTAAGCGCCTTGTTCCTCTTTTTGCTCTGCAACAGCTTTTGTTGCAAGCGCGAAGTTGCGCATTGGAGCTTGTAGAACGCTGAGTAGCATAGAAAGTAGACCTTCGCGTGATGGAAGTTCTGCCAATGCCTTAACATCTTCTACAGAAGCAACCGCACCTTCGATTACACCTGCTTTGATTTCAAGTTTGTCGTTCTTCTTAGCGAAATCGTTAAGGATTTTCGCAGGAGCGACTACATCTTCGTTAGAGAATGCAATTGCATTCGGTCCCACAAGATGTTCGTTCAAACCTTCAAGTCCTGCAGCTTCAGCAGCACGGCGAGACATTGAGTTTTTGTAAACTTTGAAGTCAATACCTGCTTCACGAAGTTGCTTACGAAGTTCAGTTACTTGGCTGACGTTTAGACCACGATAGTCAACAACGACAACAGAAACTGCTGATTTCAATTTACCTGAAATCTCTTCAACAACTGCTTGTTTAGCTTCAATTACTTTGCTCATCTTGACACCTCCTATAAGAATTCGGGGTCATTTATACCGATATGAAAAGCCCTCGGGCTCTACAAAGTAGAACACGAGGGCAGAAAAGTCGTCATCTTTAACGTGAAAGAGCGTCTTGTCCTCGGCAGGAAATTAAGCGAGTAATCGCACCTGCTGTCTACGGTACAAATGATTTAGTTCACAACAAACGAAATCTTACTACAAGATTTCAAACTTGTCAATGGTTTTTATTTAATAACTACAGAAGAAGGATCAACTTTGACCGCAGGACCCATTGTAGTCGTAATGTTTACAGACTTCATGTATGTCCCTTTCGCTGCAGCTGGTTTCGCTTTTTGAACAGTTTCAAATACAGTTTTGAAGTTTTCTTCAAGCTTTTCGTTATCGAAAGAAGCTTTTCCGATTGGCGCATGGATAATACCAGCTTTGTCCGCACGGTATTCAACTTTACCTGCTTTGATTTCTGCAACAGCTTTCGCAACATCAAATGTTACTGTACCTGTTTTAGGGTTTGGCATTAAGCCTTTTGGTCCTAGTACACGACCGATTTTACCAACTTCGCCCATCATGTCCGGAGTTGCAACGATAACGTCGAAATCGAACCAGCCTTGTTGGATTTTAGTGATATACTCTGCATCGCCTACGAAGTCTGCACCAGCAGCTTCCGCTTCTTTCAACTTTTCGCCTTTAGCGAAAACGAGTACGCGCTGAGTTTTACCAGTTCCGTTTGGAAGCACAACTGCCCCACGGATTTGCTGGTCGTTTTTACGAGTGTCGATTCCAAGACGGAATGCAACTTCAACAGTAGCATCAAAGTTTACTGTGCTCGTTTTTTTAGCAAGCTCAATCGCTTGTGACAATTCATACGCTTGTGTACGGTCGACAAGTTTCGCTGCTTCAGTGAATTTTTTACCTCTTTTAGCCATTTGCTATTTCCTCCTCATTGTGGTTTTAACGGATTGAACCTCCCACGAATAAGGGTTGCGTGTCCTAACGACAAGCGCAACCCCCACTACAAAGAAACACGTTACGGTCACACGAATCAGTCTTCGATCGTGATTCCCATACTGCGCGCAGTACCTTCAACCATTGCCATCGCTGCTTCAACTGATGCTGCGTTTAGATCCTGCATCTTTTGTTCTGCAATTTCGCGAACTTTATCACGTTTTACAGTAGCAACCTTCTTTTTGTTAGGCTCTCCTGAACCTTTTTGAAGATTAGCTGCAACTTTCAACAACACTGCTGCTGGTGGAGTTTTTGTAATAAAAGTGAATGAACGGTCCTCAAATACAGTTATTTCAACAGGAATGATTAAGCCTGCTTGATCTGCTGTACGTGCATTGAAATCTTTACAGAATCCCATGATGTTAACACCTGCTTGACCTAGTGCTGGTCCAACTGGTGGTGCTGGGTTTGCTTTACCTGCAGGGATTTGCAATTTCACAATTTTGGTAACTTTTTTAGCCACGAGACACACCTCCTTAAGTCCGTGATGTGGTAATTGGGTTGCCCCTCCCACTCAATATGTGTCTGCCGGTTTTCCCGGTAGAATTTGGTTAATCCGTCCAGACTGTTCAGATTACAGTCTGACCTTTGAAATGATACCATTATTCTGCCTATCTTGCAAGTGGTATTCACTTATATTTTTTCAACTTGTGCAAAGTCGAGTTCCATAATTGTTTCGCGTCCAAACATATCGACAGTAACACGCACTTTCCCTTTGTCCTGATCGATTTCTTCTACTTTCCCTTGGAAATGCGCGAATGGTCCTTCTAACACTTCAATCATTTCGCCGACTTCAAAATCGACTTCTGTTTTAGGCTCTTTCATGCCCATTTGCTTCAAGATGAAATCCACTTCCTCAGGTAAAAGAGGCGTCGGCTTCGCTCCCCCACCGGATGAACCGATAAAGCCCGTCACTCCAGGTGTGTTTCGAACGACATACCAAGAATCATCCGTCATAATAATTTCCACGAGGACATATCCTGGGAAAGTTTTTTTCATAACCGTTTTTTTCTTTCCGTCTTTAAAATCCGTTTCTTGCTCTTCAGGAATGACGACACGGAATATTTTATCTTGCATACCCATTGTCTCTACACGTTTTTCAAGGTTTGCCTTCACCTTATTTTCATACCCTGAATACGTGTGGACAACGTACCAATTTTTCTCCATTTCCATAATGACAAGGACTGTGTCCGTCCCTCCTTTTAAAAAATAAATAACATTTTTTCAACCCGTAATGCGCTATTTCCAAAGAAAAGAAAAAACCCGTACATAGTACAAGACGGGATATTTTCGACAAGGATATTCATGCTGCCTTATTATAACGCAATATACCATTCCATTACTTCTGAAATGCCTAAATCCACTAAACCAAAGTATACCGCCATAAAGATGACTGTAAAGATTACAACAATTGTATAACGTGTTAATTCTTTACGCTTTGGCCAGCTGACCTTCCTCATTTCAGAGACGACATTTTTCAAGAAACCAGTTAATTTCCCCATGCACTCGTAGACCTCCGAATATTATATAGATTACTGCATATTGCAATCAGATTGTCTGCTTATGTTCTGTATGTGTATTGCAATGATTGCAAAACTTCTTCACTGTAAATCGTTCTGTTGCTTGTTTATTGCCGGCCGGAATTACATAATTCCTCGACCCGCAACGCTCACAGCACAAAATCATCTTTTTAGACATTTTCTCACCCTAAACTCGTGTCATGCAAATGTTGTAAATAGTTTAAGTACATCGTCATTGTCTTGCTAAAGAGTACCATCTTACCTACACGATGTCAACACAATGGAAAATGCTTGGTAATCGCCACAATTGCCTTTTGGATGCATCAAACACTACCATTCTCTAAAGCTATTTTGGGACAAATTAATATACAGCATCTATTTGCATATGACGTTCCAATTTACGTTTAATCCGTTGTAATGCATTATCCACTGACTTTACTTGTCGATTCAACTCATCTGATATTTCTTGATAAGACTGGCCATCCAAATACAGCGACAACACTTGCTTTTCGAGTCCACTAAGAACTTTATTGATTTCACCTTCCATATGGACATAATCTTCCTTGAAAATCATTAAGTCCTGAGGATCATCAAGATCAGAACTAGCGATGACATCTAATAATGTCCGCTCCGATTCTTCATCATACACTGGCTTGTCCAAAGAGACGGAAGTATTCAATGGAATATGCTTCTGTCGAGTAGCGGTCTTAATCGCCGTAATAATTTGCCGTGTAATGCACAATTCAGCGAACGCTTTGAATGAACTCAATCGATCATCACGAAAATCACGGATCGCTTTATAAAGGCCAATCATTCCCTCTTGAATAATATCTTCGCGGTCTCCCCCCATCATGAAATAAGAGCGCGCTTTCATTTTGACAAAAGATTGATATTTGGTAATAAGAAAATCAAGTGCGTCCGCGCTCCCCCTTTGAACACAGATGATAAGCTCTTCATCGGAAAGTCCCGTGAAGTCAGTAGTGCCCCCATGAACGTATGTCTTTCCCACCAATCGCCACACCCCGATTCGTTATTGCCATTTCAACTAGTATACCGTATGGAAAAATTTTGCGTCAACCGTTCATTTCATTCCACGGCGCCATTTTTCAAATATTTCAGCAACATCATCAGACAGTTGAATCTTGGAAAACGGGCGTTGCTCTTGGATTACTTTCACTTTCTTTGAGATGATTTGATCAATTTCATTCATCTCGATTTCTAGTTCTCTCGCAGACTTCCTTAACGCACCTTGCGCAAAAATGACCCACTGCTCCGTTAAATCAGACGTCGCTACATGAATTTGTACACGACGCCCACTCAGTTCAGCAACCATTTTTTCAATCCGCTCATCCGCTGTTTCATTTTCTCGCGTAAAAACGACTTCCACTTGATGTTTTAAATTTTTCTTTTCAATGCCCGGCATTAAATGTGCATCAAAAATCACGACAACCCGCCAACCCATATGCGCTTTGTATTCTGCCATCCGTTCGATTAAACGGTCTCGCGCATCTGCAAGGCTGTCTGATTTTAGAGTTCTCAACTCAGGCCAAGCTCCAATTACGTTGTAGCCATCGACAAGTAAAATTTCCTGTTTCATGACTCAGAACGATGACAATCGCGTTTACGGAACACTTCATACATGAGCAATGCCGCAGCAACAGATGCGTTTAAAGACGTAACTTGTCCAACCATCGGCAAATGATAGAGAAAATCACATTTTTCCTTCAAAATGCGAGACATCCCTTTCCCTTCACTACCAATAATGATCGCTAGCGGTAACGTCGCATCCATTTTTCGATAGTCTTGAGAGCCTTTTGCATCCGTGCCTGCTATCCACACATTTCTTTTTTTCAGATCTTCCACTGTTTGAGATAAATTATTGACACGAACGACAGGAATATGCTCGATCGCCCCCGTCGACGCCTTCGCAACTACACCCGTCAAACCGACAGAACGACGCTTTGGAATAATGACGCCATGCACCCCCGTTGCATCCGCTGTACGAAGTATAGAACCTAAATTATGTGGATCTTCCAGTTCATCTAGGATTAGAAACAGAGGATCTTCTCCTCGTCGCTCCGCTATCGCAAACAAATCATCCAATTCTGCGTATGCATACGCAGCAACTGAAGCAATGACCCCTTGATGATTCACATCGAGCATGCCATCCAGTTTCTGTTTCGGCACAGCTTGTACAAGCACACCTGCTTGTTTTGCAAGCGAAAGAATCTCCCCTATGCTTTTTTTATTCAACCCTTCAGCGATCCAGATCTTATTTAACTCTCTACCTGATCGGAGGGCCTCCACTACTGGATTTTTACCACCAATCAATTCCGATTCCTGATTTGTCATGATGCACCCTCCTCATTAGGCTTTTCAATGAATTGCACTGTTTTCGTAATAATTTCTTCCACTCGCTCGTGCTTCCCAAGTAAATGCAAGTAGCCAAGAACCGCCTCAAACCCCGAGCTATGATTATACGTTACAACATCTGTGTTTTTAGGAACGGAACCAGACTTCGCGTTCCGACCGCGACGCAACACGGCTTCCTCCTCCTCCGTGAGGAAACCGTCCTGTTGCATCATTTTCACACTCGCAGCTTGTGCTTTTGCGGAAACGTACTTCGTCGCTTCTTTATGGAGAATATTCGGTTTCACACGACCCGAGCGCAATAGATGCTCCCGAATTGCCTGTTCATAAACAGCATCCCCCATATAGGCAAGTGCCAACGCATTTAATTGCTTGACGTCTATATCGCGCAATGTATACACGGCACTCACCCTCTCTTCCACCGCGTGCCTTGTGCAGTGTCTTCCAAAATAATACCTTGTTGTTTTAATACATCACGTATTTCGTCTGCACGTTGGAAGTTCTTCTCACGACGAGCAGTCAGCCGTTCTTCAATAAGCTGTTCAACGTCTTCATCCAACAAGTCCTGCTCTTGTTCAAATGGCAACCCAAGCACACCCATTAAACGATCAAATGTCTCGATGAAGTATGTTAATACAGTAGTTTGTGTATTTTTCTCCTTCAGATAAACATTCGCCGTCTTCGCAAGTTCAAAAATCGCCGCAATGGCATTTGCCGTATTAAAGTCATCGTCCATCGCCTCTTCAAACTGGCGGACCACTTCATCCACTTTGTACGTCCAAATGTCTTGCTGATCGCCAAGGTCTGCCGACAAATCCAAACGGTGTTGCAAATTGGTGTACGCTGTTTGAATGCGCTCCAACCCATTTGCGGCACTTTCCACTAGTTCTTGTGAAAAATTCACTGGATGACGGTATTGAACAGACAGCATGAAGAACCTAAGCACTCTCGGACTAATTTTTTGGCGGATATCATGCACAAGAATAAAGTTCCCTAGTGATTTCGACATCTTTTCATTATCAATATTAATATAGCCATTATGCATCCAATAGCGCGCAAATTGCTTCCCTGTCATCGCTTCGGATTGCGCAATTTCATTTTCATGGTGTGGGAATGTCAAATCCTGACCACCCGCATGGATATCAATCGTATCGCCCAAATGCTCTCTTGCCATAACAGAACATTCAATATGCCACCCAGGACGACCATGCCCCCAAGGACTGCTCCAAGCGATTTCTCCTTCTTTGGCAGATTTCCATAATGCAAAGTCTAGCGGATTCTCTTTAATCCCACTATCCTCAATGCGCGCTCCGACTTTCAACTCATCGATTGATTGATGTGACAGCTTGCCATACCCATCAAAACTGCGCGTACGGAAATACACATCTCCTTGCGCTTCATACGCATACCCTTTGTCAATCAACACTTGAATAAATTCCACAATGTCGTCAATATGCTCCGTCACTCGCGGATGGGCATTCGCTTTTGTGCAACCAAGTGCACCAACATCTTCGAAATACGCGTTAATGAAACGATCTGTTAGCTCCCCAACCTCTTCACCGAGCTCATTTGCCGTCTTTATGATCTTATCGTCCACATCTGTGAAGTTCGAAACAAAATTCACTTCATAGCCACGATACTCCAAATATTTTCGTACCGTATCAAACACAATAACCGGCCTTGCATTTCCAATATGGATGTAGTTGTAGACAGTCGGTCCGCACACATACATCTTCACCTTACCTTCTTCCAAAGGAATAAAAGGCTCTTTCTTTCGCGTCAATGAGTTAAAAATTTGAATGCCCATCAAGATTCCCCTCTTTCTTTTCTAATTCTTCTATTCGTTTTTTCAGCATTGCGATTTCATTTTCCAATTGGTTACACGTATCAGTAACCGGATCCGGCATATTCCGGTGATCGTGTTTATCCTTCACACGTACGCCGTTTGTCATGACGACCTTCCCCGGTATGCCGACAACCGTCGAATCAGCAGGTACATCTTTTAACACGACAGAACCTGCGCCCACTTTACTATTGTCTCCGATTGTAATAGAGCCTAACACTTTCGCCCCTGAAGCGACTAGCACATTGTTCCCTAGCGTCGGATGACGTTTGCCTTTCTCTTTCCCAGTCCCACCAAGTGTAACCCCTTGATACAACGTGACATCATCTCCAATTTCACACGTCTCACCGATAACAATCCCCATGCCATGGTCAATGAACAACCGGCGACCAATCGTCGCACCTGGATGTATTTCAATTCCCGTAAAAAACCGACTGATCTGTGAGATAAATCGCGCTAGAAAGGACAGATTCCGTTTATACAACGCATGCGCAAGCCGATGCGCCCAAATCGCATGAAGCCCTGAATACGTCAACACCACTTCGAAAGTGCTCCGTGCTGCAGGATCCTGTTCAAATATGCATCTAATGTCTTCCCTCATCCTACGTATCACTCCACTTCCTCCTATCTCACTTCTTTTCAAAACACAAAAACGCCCCTGTCCATAATTAGACAGAGACGCATATATGCGCGGTTCCACTCCGCTTGGAAGAAACCAGTGACCTGGCCACTTCCCGCTTATCGCCTATTAACGCTGGCGAAGCGTCCAGCCTACTTCACTTTTCGGCACGGCACTCAAAGGGGCATTTCCGTATTACAGAGGCACAGATCACTTCCAGCCGACGATGATCCTCTCTGAAGCGCATGCAATACGTACTTCTCCTTATCAAAGCTTTCTATATCCAAAACTATAATTGACTATACGAACGACGTACTTCGATTATGCACGAAGACGCACACCCTTGCAACTCTAAAACGACGCAACCCTTAGAACTACTTAGAACAAAGCATAACAACTTGAATCCCAGCATAACTCTTCAGAACACCGCATATTTCTTCAAAACACAGCATAGCTCCTCAGAACGCCGCATATCTCCTAAAATCACAGCATAGCTCCTCAGAACGCCGCATAACTCTTCCAATCACAGCATAACTCCTCAGAACGACGCATATCTCTTCAAATCACAACATATCTCCTCAGAACGCCGCATAACTCCAAATCAACTCAAGCTTTCGCATACTTCGAAACGCGCTCAATTGTCGTTTCCTTGCCAATCAACGCAATGGAATCCGGCAACTCTGGTCCGTGCGCTTGACCCGTCGCTACTACACGAATCGGCATAAACAAATTCTTTCCTTTATGGCCTGTTTCCTTTTGCACATTTTTAATTGCTGCCTTGATGGAAGCCGGATCAAACGATTCCAACTCCTCCAATTGACGTTGGAAAGCAGCCATTACTTCTGGCACTTGTTCGCCCGCCAAGATTTCTTTAGTTTGTTCATCATATTCAATATGATCCGTGAAGAATTGGGCGGTCAATTCAACAATTTCAGCTCCATAACTTAGTTGCGCTTGGTACAAAGCAATCAAATCATGAACCCACTTGCGTTCCTCTTCCGTCATCTCCTCGTTCACACGACCTGCCGCTTGCAAATGCGGTAACGTCAACTCGACGACTTCATCCAAACTTAATTTTTTAACGTACTGGTTATTCATCCACGTCAATTTTTGTTTATCAAACATAGATGGAGACTTAGATAGACGACTTTCATCGAACAACTCAATGAGTTGATCCTTCGTAAAGATCTCCTCTTCTCCAACTGGAGACCAACCGAGCAACGCAAAGAAATTAAACATCGCTTCCGGTAAATAACCTAGGTCCTTATATTGGGAAATGAACTGAATAATCGACTCATCACGTTTAGATAGCTTTTTCCGATCCTCATTGACAATTAACGTCATATGACCAAAACGTGGATAGTCCCATCCGAACACATCATAGATCATTAATTGCTTCGGCGTATTCGTCAAATGCTCTTCTCCACGGAAAACATGTGAAATTTTCATCAAATGGTCATCAATGACAACCGCAAAGTTATACGTCGGGATACCGTTCGCTTTCACAACTACCCAATCACCAACATCTTCTGATTCAAATACAACTTCTCCACGAACAAGGTCATCCACTTTATACGTCACGTTTTCAGGCACGCGCATACGGATTGTATACGGCATACCAGCCGCTTCTTTTTCAGCAACCTCTTCAGCAGTCAGATTTCTGCAAGTGCCCGCATACATCGGCGCAGCAATGCCAGCACTTTTTTGCTTCTCGCGCTCAGCTTCCAACTCTTCTGTTGTACAGAAACATTTATACGCATGACCGCCATCAAGCAACTCTTGCGCATATTTCGTATAGAGATCCAGACGTTCCATTTGGCGATACGGACCATAGTCCCCACCGATGTCTACCGATTCGTCGTACTCGACGCCAAGCCACTTCAAATTATCAAGTTGTGATAACTCACCCGCTTCAATATTACGGGCAATATCGGTATCCTCAATTCGGATAATGAATTTCCCGCCGTGATGTTTTGCGAATAAGTAATTGAATAATGCCGTCCGGGCACCACCGATATGTAAATGGCCAGTCGGACTTGGCGCATAACGTACTCGTACTTCTGTTGTCATTAAAAGCATCTCCGTTCATGTTTGATTCAAGTGTCATTTTATCACTGCTGAAGCTGATTTAAAAGGGCGATGAACGTATTGCTCGTCTATCATTGCCAATGAAGCACTATTCCCTTGCTTCATTGGACAACACGTTTTGACTCGCGGTCCATGGCCCTTACAGCATTTATTCGTTTTTCAAAAGAAGAATTGTCGCCATCGAAGCAATTCCTTCTTCTCTACCGACAAACCCTAACTTTTCAGTCGTTGTCGCTTTCACGTTCACTTGCGATACATCTGCATGCAACAGTTCTGCAATACGCGCACGGATTGTCTCGATATGAGGCGCCATTTTAGGTTTCTGCGCCATAATCGTACAATCGATATTGCCTAACCGATAACCTTTCTGTTCAACAATGCTCCACACTTTTTCAAGCAGAACCGCTGAGTCAGCATCTTTAAAAGCAGCATCCGTATCCGGAAAATGTCTGCCTATATCCCCTTCACCAATCGCCCCTAAAGCAGCGTCCGTCACAGTATGTAACAATACATCCGCATCTGAATGGCCGATCAGCCCTTTATCATACGGAATGGTAATCCCACCAATTATTAATGGACGTCCTTCTGCAAACTCATGCACATCAAACCCTTGTCCAACTCGAATCATCCAAACCCCTCCTACTGTCTACGTTTCAAGAGGACTTCACCAAATAGCAAGTCCTCACTCGTCGTCATTTTCACATTATCGTACGTACTTTCAACGATGCGAACAGGCACACCAAGCTGTTCCACAATCATCGATTCGTCCGTCCCTAAAAAACCATCTGCTTCCGCCTTTTCAGAAGCTTCCTTTAGAAGTTCATAACGAAAAGCTTGTGGTGTCTGAATGGACCACAATTTTGAGCGGTCTACCGTCTGTTCCACTACACCATCGACAGTCACTTTAATCGTATCCTTAACAGGCACTCCCGCAATGGCTGCGCCGTACTCACTTGCCACCTCAACGAGTTTACGAATGACATCTTGGTGAATGAACGGACGTGCTGCATCATGCACGAGCACAACTCCGCCATCTTGATGCGCTTGAATGCAAGCAGCTACACTTTGTTGCCGCTCCGCACCACCAGGAACCATCGCCTTTACTTTCGTTATGCCGTATGCCTGGAGCATCTGTTCAATGGTCGGTCGCTCTTCCGGTTTGACGGATAAAATCATTCCTTCACAGTTGTGATCCCGCTCAAACACATCCAATGTATGCATGAGAATCGGCTTTCCCGCCAACTCCAAAAATAATTTATTGAACCCCGCTCCCATGCGGCGCCCACTTCCTGCAGCAGGGAGCATTACAGTATAAGTCTCCATCAACAAGCCTCTTCCTTACGATTTTGCCGATTTCCCATTCTTCGGTTTCGCAAAAATCATTCTTCCAGCAGAAGTTTGCAACACACTCGTAACGACAACATCGATTGTGTTCCCAATATGCGATCTACCTTCTTCAATGACGATCATCGTTCCATCATCCAAGTATGCAACTCCTTGGTTATGCTCTTTACCGTCCTTGATGACAACGACATGCATCTCTTCACCTGGAATGACGACCGGTTTCACAGCGTTTGCCAAGTCATTAATATTCAACACATCGACACCGTGTAAATCAGCTACTTTATTCAAATTAAAATCGTTCGTCACAACAAGACCATTCATACTTTTAGCAAGTCGCACAAGTTTCAAGTCCACTTCCGCAACATCATTAAAATCTTCATCGGTAATCAAAACACTCGGGCCGTCTTCCGTTTGCAACCTTTTCAACACATCAAGCCCTCTTCTACCTTTCGTCCGTTTCAACGAATCCGACGAATCAGCAATATGCTGAAGCTCTGTCAGCATGAACTGCGGAACAACGAGCACACCTTCAAGAAACCCAGTCGCTGCAATATCAGCAATACGCCCGTCTATAATGACACTCGTATCGAGAATCTTATTGACTTTTGCTTCTGATTGAACAGAAGCATCCGACCCATCCTTCTTCTTTTGGCTACTAGTTCGCATCGCAAATAAAGCATGCAAAAATTCTTCTCGTTTCTTGAACCCTACTTGGAAGCCAAGATACCCAAGCAAGATTGAAAGCAATATCGGAAGAATGGAAGTAATAATCGGGATTTCAATACTACTTAATCCGAAACTGACTAAAAACGCAACACTTAATCCGACAATCAACCCGATTGTCCCAAATAGCAAGTCAAAAATTGGCGCTTTCAACAACAAATCTTCCATCCACTTAATAAAATTGACGATCGGATCTGCGATGAACAGACCTAGTAAATATAATACAATTGCCCCTAAAACTGCAGCTACATATGGATTGTCAATCATCGGCTGAGAAGTAAAAGAAGATAAAGTAAATAAATACGGTAAAAATAATACGCCGAGTGTCCCTCCTACAAGGAGCAATCCAATTTGCACCACTCTTTTCAACATGCACAACACCTCCATTTCATTATTCAATACTATACATGTTTTTTAGCGCATTCGCTGTTCTGAACCATTGACATCACTTGATTTCCTACTATGGTTAGGACTCTCAAACATCCGTCAAAGTTCCTGCCCCCCTTATGCATCCCCCTCTTATTTACAGAACGTCAGGCGCTCGGGTCGCTTCAGGCCAGACGCATAAGGCAAAGAACGCCTTATGGTCTTGCCTTCCAGCGCCTGTCGCGCCTAAACGACGTTCTACGCTTTTGGTGACATCCAGCTCCGAACGTCAGGCCCTCGGGTCGCTTCAGCCTAGACGCATAAGGCAAAGAGCGCCTTATGGTCTTGCCTTCCAGCGCCTGTCGCGCCTAAACGACGTTCTACGCTTTTGGTGACATCCAGCTCCGAACGTCAGGCGCGCGGGTCGCTTTAGGCCAGACGCATAAGGCAAAGAGCGCCTTCTGGTCTTGCCTTCCAGCGCCTGTCGCGCCTAAACGACGTTCTCCGCTTTTGGTGACATCCAGCTTCGAACGTCAGGCGCTCGGGTCGCTTCAGGCCAGACGCATAAGGCAAAGAGCGCCTTCTGGTCTCGCCTTCCAGCGCCTGTCGCGCCTTAACGACGTTCTCCGCTTTTGAACATTAAAACACTGTTTTTAATGCTTGGCTTACTGTTTCGACGCCTATGACTTCGATTCCTTTTGGGAAGTCCCATCCGCCGATGTTGGAGGCCGGGATGAAGACTCGTTCAAATCCGAGTTTGGCTGCTTCGATGACGCGTTGTTCAATACGGGAAACGCGGCGAACTTCTCCTGTCAAACCGACTTCGCCTATGAAACAATCTGTCGCCCCCGCAGCCGCATCGCGGTAACTAGAGACGATGCTGACTAACACTGCTAAATCGATTGCCGGTTCATCCAGTTTTACACCACCCGCAACTTTTATATACGCATCTTGCGCTTGCAACAGCATCCCCATTCTTTTTTCCAGAACAGCCATGAGCAATGACACACGGTTTTGATCAATACCTGTCGCCATTCGCTTCGGATAATTAAAACTCGAAGGCGTCACAAGCGCTTGGATTTCAACAAGAATTGGACGGGTTCCTTCCATGGATGCCACGACAGTCGAACCCGCTCCGCCTTGGGATCGTTCTCGCAAAAATAATTCTGATGGATTCAACACTTCTTTTAAACCAGACTGCAACATCTCAAAAATAGCAATTTCATTTGTCGACCCGAATCGGTTTTTCACACTGCGCAAAATCCGATACGTATGGTGACGCTCCCCTTCAAAATACAGAACCGTATCCACCATATGTTCCAGTAGCCGCGGACCTGCAATCTGTCCATCTTTTGTTACATGTCCGACGATGAAGATCGCGATATTTTGCGTCTTTGCTATGCGCATTAATTCCGCAGTACATTCCCGCACTTGCGAGACACTTCCTGGAGCTGACGTTACTTCCGGATGATGAATCGTTTGAATGGAATCCGCAATGACAAACTTCGGTTGAACGTCATTAATCGTTTCATGAATCTTGGACAAGTCTGTTTCTGCATAGATATACAATTCATCCGACGTAACACCAAGCCGTTCTGCACGCAATTTTGTTTGTCGAATGGATTCCTCTCCTGATATGTACAATACTCGCTGTTGTTGGTTCGCAAGAAGAGAAGAAACTTGAAGTAGTAACGTTGATTTCCCTATTCCTGGATCGCCACCTATGAGCACAAGGGAGCCTGGTACAATTCCGCCACCTAACACACGATTCAATTCGCCTAGCTCCGTTTTCACCCTCGGTTCCTCTGCCGTCTGAATGGAATTGATTGGTTGGGCCTTTTGATGAACGGTTTCTGTATGCTGGAATGCACCACGAGGACCTTTACTTACAATTTCAACTTCCTCGTCCATCGTGTTCCATTGGCCACAACCCGGACATCTTCCCATCCATTTTGGCGATTCATATCCACAATCCCTACACATGAATTTCGTCTTTCGTTTTGCCATAGTACCCTCCATCTATGAAAAAAGACGGCCCGATTCCGTAGAAATGCGAATTCTACGGAAGGGCCATCCAATTATTGATTTTCCGCCACTGCTTCGCGTTCCGTCTTCACGACGAACTTGTCATCTTCCACATCGACAACCACTTTACCACCTGTCAGAACCGTGCCTTTCAACAGTTCCTCCGATAAGCGATCCTCGACATGTTTTTGAAGTGCACGTCTCAACGGACGCGCGCCATAATCCGGGTCATACCCTTCTGACGCAATCTTCGTTTTTGCTTCATCTGTCAATTCAAGCGTAATATCTTGTTCAGCCAAGCGTTTCGTCAACTCATTAGACATCAGCGTCACAATTTCACGCAAGTGATCTTTTTCAAGTGAATGGAATACAATCATTTCATCGACACGGTTCAAGAATTCCGGACGGAACGCTTTTTTCAGCGCATCCAACATCTTGGACTTCATGCCTTCGTAGTCTTGTTCACCGTCTTGAAGATTAAAACCGACATACCGATTTTGCTTCAACGCATCTGCTCCGACGTTAGACGTCATAATAACGACTGTGTTCCGGAAGTCGACCGTACGTCCTTTCGAATCCGTCAATCTTCCATCCTCCAACACTTGCAATAAGATGTTGAATACATCCGGATGCGCTTTTTCAATCTCATCGAGTAAGACAACCGAATACGGCTTTCTACGCACTTTTTCCGTTAACTGGCCGCCCTCATCGTATCCTACGTAACCTGGAGGTGAACCAACAAGTCGGGACGTCGCATGCTTCTCCATATACTCGGACATGTCAATTCGAATCATCGCATCTTCATCACCAAACATTGCTTCCGCTAGCGCTCTTGCAAGTTCGGTTTTACCTACACCCGTCGGTCCGAGGAAAATGAACGAACCGATTGGACGCTTCGGATCTTTCAATCCTGCACGCGCTCTTCGGATTGCCCGGGAAATTGCCATTACAGCTTCACTTTGACCGATGACACGCTCATGAAGCAACTCTTCCATGTTCAACAGTTTTGCAGTTTCCGTTTCAGCAATTTTTGCTACCGGAACCCCTGTCCACATCGCGACGACTTCCGCAATGTCATTCACCGTCACTTCAGACTCTTTTTTCCCTTGTTTCTCTTTCCAAGCCGTTTTCGTCTTTTCGAGTTCTTCTTTCATTTTTTGTTCTTTATCGCGGAATGATGCAGCCTTTTCAAATTCCTGGCTTTGCACCGCGGCATTCTTTTCATGGCGAATCGCTTCCAATTTAGATTCCAGTTCTTTCAAATTCGGTGGCGTCGTATACGAACGTAAACGTACTTTAGAACCGGCTTCATCTATCAAGTCAATCGCTTTGTCCGGCAAGAAGCGATCGGAAATGTATCGATCGGACATCTTCGCCGCAGCTTCAATTGCCTCATCCGTAATTTTCACACGATGATGCGCTTCATAACGATCACGCAAACCGTTAATAATTAGGATCGTCTCTTCCACTGTTGGTTCATCTACTTGAATTGGCTGGAAACGTCTTTCAAGCGCCGCATCTTTTTCGATGTATTTTCGGTATTCGTCAAGTGTTGTCGCACCGATACATTGCAATTCACCACGTGCTAACGATGGTTTCAAAATATTGGACGCATCAATCGCCCCTTCAGCACCACCTGCACCAATCAATGTATGCAACTCGTCTATAAATAGAATGATATTACCGGCTTGACGGATTTCCTCCATCACTTTTTTCATCCGGTCTTCAAACTCACCACGATATTTTGTACCTGCAACAACTGTACCCATATCAAGCGTCATGACACGCTTATCTCGCAAGATTTCAGGTACTTCATTGTTAACAATTTGCAACGCAAGCCCTTCTGCAATTGCGGTCTTACCCACACCCGGCTCACCGATTAAGACCGGATTATTTTTCGTGCGGCGAGCAAGTACTTCGATAACACGGGTGATTTCCTTGCTACGACCGATGACTGGATCTAAAGAACCTTCACGAGCGACTTCCGTTAAGTCGCGCGCCAGACTATCTAATGTAGGCGTTGAGGCAGATGCGGATGAACTTTGAGAACCGACAGCTGTATCATTACTGCCTAACAATTGAAGAACCTGTTGTCTTGCTCTGTTCAAGCTAACACCCGCATTATTTAACACGCGTGCAGCAACGCCTTCCCCTTCGCGAATAAGCGCTAACAGAATATGCTCCGTGCCAATGTAAGAGTGTCCTAATTTACGCGATTCATCGACAGACAACTCAATGACTTTTTTCGCTCTCGGTGTGTAATGAACGATTGGACCAACTTCCTTAGAACCTGATCCAACAAGGCTTTCGACGCCTTTTTCAATGGTTTCAAAGCTGACGTCGATCGCTTCCAATGCTTTTGCAGCAATGCCGCCACCTTCACGTATAAGTCCTAATAAAATATGTTCTGTGCCTATTGATTCATGTTTCATTCGGATCGCTTCTTCTTGTGCAAGTTGCAACACTTTTTGTGCACGCTGTGTAAAACGATTGAACATCATATGCATTCCACTCCTTTTATTTACCATCTAAACTGTTTTTCGCATGACGCTCACGAAAAATACATCTCTTTTACTCTATTCAATCAGGCCATCAAGCAACCCAATTCCACTAAATTGACTTTGACTATCTTTGACTTAATTATAATAAAAAGAAAAGTCCCTTGCAAAATACTTGCTTACTTTTCTTTATTATTTTCTTCTTGTTGTCGATCTGGTCGCAACCGTTCCCTGAATAAATTCGCTCTGAAAATATCCCGTTCTTCTGCAGTTAACTCTGCTTTCGCATATTGCTGTAAAAAGCCCGGTTGCATGAAAACCATCAACTCATTCAATATAGACATATCAATGTCTTCGATAATATTTAAATCAATACCGAGACGGACATCCGACAGGCAACGTGCAGCTTCCCCAGATGGTAGTAGTCGAGCGTACGTGATGATGCCGAGTGATCTAAACAATTTGTTTTCCAACGCGACGCGTGACTTGGAGAGCAGTAGTTCCCGCGAACGACGTTCATGGGCAATTAATCGTAACGCCACATTTTTCAAGTCCGCTAAAATCTCTTTCTCCGTTTTCCCTAAAGTCGTCTGATTTGAAACTTGATAAATATTCCCTGGCGCTTCACTGCCTTCACCATAGCTCCCTCTTACAACCATCCCTAGTCGGGTGATTGCAGGAATAATTCGATCGATTTGTTTTGTAATCGTTAAAGCCGGTAAATGCATCATGACTGATGCTCGCATGCCCGTACCCGTATTTGACGGGCAACTCGTCAAGTACCCGAACGCTTCATCAAAAGCGTATGGCAATTGGCCTTCCAAATAATTATCAACTGTATCCGCCTGCTCATAGGCATTTTCAAGTTGGAACCCCGGATAGATACATTGAATTCGGATATGGTCTTCCTCATTCACCATTATGCTGATCGTTTCGTCTTCCGATAAGAGGACTGCACCGTGCCGTTTTGAATCTGTCAGTTGAGGGCTGACGAGATGTTTTTCGACGAGAACTTGTCGATCGAGTAATGGCAGCTCAGACATCTTCATATAGGCATACCCTTTTTCTCCAGAATTAAGCAATGCAGTTGAAACTGCTTCATCGATTTTGTGAGCTTCTTCAGCAGTGAATGCAATTGGGAAGCGATATCCCTTTAAATTTCGAGCTAACCGGATTCTTGTCGACATGACGATATCTGCATGCTCGCCACTCGATTTCATCCAACCGGTAACCGCATCCTCCATGAATTTATCAATTGACATCGCCAACATCACCTCCGTCCGCACATTGCGCCAAGCGAAGTTTCAATGCATTCGCCTCGTCCCTCAATGTGGCCGCATCTTCAAACCGCTCCGCCTCAATCGCTTGTTGCATTTCCATTCGAATTTCCTCTATTTTCTTCTTCAAAGCGAACAATTCATTGAATGAAACAGGAATTTTCCCAACGTGTGTCGTATGGCCATTATGGAGTTTGCTCAAAACACGTGGCAATCGCTCTTTGAACGTCGTATAACAAGTAGGGCATCCAAACTTCCCAACGTCTAAAAATCGTCTAAACGTCAATTGACAATCAGGACACTTTGGCCCCTCCGGTAAGCTATCCCTCGTTTGTTGGAAAGGTTGAACTGAGTCCGTACCACCAAACCAATGGGAGAGGAACTGTTGAATCGAAAGCGGTTCCTGGTTCGGATCCAAGTGAAACATTTGCGATTGGAATGCGCATTTGTCACACAAATGACGTTCGGTTGTCCCATTCGCATTTTCCTGTGTGAAAATTACGGAAGCCTGCCGTTCTTTACAGTTATCACAATTCATCATCTCACCTCTTCGTCATGCTACGCTTGTCATTTGTATAAGAGTGTCATTAATACCGATTGTAAAACCCGTGCCCGTATGATGTCCCGCTCCGGCAATGGGAAATGGAGCGTATTCCGATCTACAGCCGCTAAGATAATTCTCGCTTCTCGCTCAGAAATAGCTTTCTCCTCGAGCATCCTGAGCACTACATCTTCCGCCATCGTATACGTGACACCTTGATGGATGCTCTCTAAAATATGTTCAATCAATTCTTTGTGCGAGTTTGTTTGAACGCGGTAAATTCGTATATACCCGCCACCACCTCGTTTGGACTCGACAGCGTACCCACGTTCTACTGTAAACCGTGTGTTAATGACGTAATTGATTTGGGAAGGAACACATTGAAATTTCTCAGCTACTTCGCTTCGTTTAATCTCAATTGTTCCACTATCTTCTTTTTCGATAATACCCTTCAAATACCCTTCTATAATGTCAGAAATGTTTCGCATATTTTCACCTCTTTCCTCTTGGTGACAAGTCACTGACTTTGACTATCTTTGACTTAATTGTACACGAATAAAACTTGTAAATGCAATTGAAATGCTACCTTCCAGCCATCAAACTCTCTCTTCCATTCAGTCACTATCCCCCAAACTGAGAATTCACAGTCACATTTTGAATGAATACATCATATATTGACAAAGTACTCTTCAACTCTTTTTAGAAACCCCGTAAGAGTTGATGCATACTTTTTTCTTGTTTATAATAGATTTTAGAGGGTAATAAAGTAGTTGAGGATTTTTTTCTGACCTCTTTTTTCCTCGTCACAGAGTTGCGTTCAAGAGGACTGATGAACTGTCGATTGCAAACAATCCCAATTCTTCACCCTGAAGCAATCTGTCCTTTTGAATAGAATTGCGTCTTGATGTATTTACACATAAATTCGAGTGTTCTCGAACAAAACCCTCTACTGATTCACAACATCTAACCGAGGCGTGATTTGGATTTGACAGAACAAAAACCTACAGACACTCTGTCAAATGCACGCAAAACTCTCTTCACGAACCCCAAAACAAAAAGCTCCAGGTACACCCATACCAATGGAGGAGATTTTCAGCATGAACTGGTACGAAAAATTAAGTGAGTATTTCCCGATCGAAGAAATGAAGTCCAAAGAACATATGGACGCCCTATTGAAAGACAAGAAAAACGTCTACATCAAAGAAGAAGGACCGCATCATGTCCTCATGTATGCAGAAACTGAAACATTCATTTTCATCGACTACTTATTTGTCTCCGCTCAATCCCGCGGTGCAGGTCTCGGACGAAAGCTTTTGACATCCTTAAAAGCAAAAGGAAAGCCGATCATTTTAGAAGTGGAACCGGTTGATTACGAAGATACAGACACCGCTAAACGTCTGAAATTTTATGCACGCGAACAATTTCATCACGCGCGACGAATCGGATACAGCAGACGCTCGCTCGCAACCGGCGAACAAACGGAACTCGAAATCCTTTTCTGGTCCCCGACAGACGCCGATGAGGAGACCGTCTACGAAGCGATGAAAACAACATATGAAGAAATCCATACGTATAAGGATGAGACATTTTACGGTGATCAATACGACCCGACCGATAAAGTTTTAGTTTTTGAAAAAGAACGCAAACAAAACATTCTTGAATCCTTTGTAGCAACAAAATAATGAAAAAGCAGCCTCTCCACAGTGAGGCTGCTTTTTCTATGTAGATGAAAATTTCTTCAGTGTTCATAAACGATTAAAACGTTGTTGACGATAGCTGATAGTATATGGGTGTGTTAGGGAAAGAAAATAAAGGAGGAAAAACTTTTTGTTAAAAGCTTTCGATGATTTAAGGAAGCAAAAGGATTTGCGTAGTTTGTAAGTAATCTTCCATGCGGAGAGGATTTTTTTCTACACATGGAAGCTTCATGAATATTCATCTTGTACAAAAAACTGCTCAACTAAAAGGAAGAATTAATGAAATACTTTATATTAAATCCTTATGAAATTTTACAGTTTCAAAGTACATGAACTTCTTCGTGTCTTCTTGAATTTCAGGATGAAGTTCTTTAAACCAATCTGCTTCAAGATCTTCTTCTGCGCATACATCACCTCTCCAAAAAGTGATACCTAATTTTGGAAAAACATACATGAAACCAAATTTGGAATCACTATTTCTAATATAGGGAGAGATAGCATCGAAGTGCTCTATGAGCTTTTCAGCTTTCGTATTAATAACATCAATCCCCTTGAAATTGCAGTAAAAATTATTTTTTAGATCATTTACAATCAAATGAATATATTGCACTCCTCCCTCTTCATCATATTCAAAATGAAATGTGTAATCATAGCAATTATACTTTTCAATGTAAATTTTATTAACACGTTCTGCTTCTTCTTCCTTCATTCCAAACTTGAATAATCCAACTGAATACCCTTCTTGAACTGTTAATTCTACCATTGCACACCTCCATGAATGTGTTGTTACAAAACTTCTTGGAATCAAAAAAAGGCAAAAAAATGTACACGCATTCCTTTTTGCAAATCACGATAGCCTGATAACCAACCCGTCAAAGTGTCAAAACCCATTTGGCGCGACAAGAATTATACAGAAAAAACAGATCTCCGCGGAACACTTTAAACGCCGCATAACGCACGCAAAAATCCACTTATTATCCCAGCCATTTACAAGTCACTTAATAACAATAATACTGAAAATTCAATTGAAAAGATACCTTTTGTCCGGTTAATCATCGTTAATTTGTAAAAAACATCCTACGCGCCATGCCACTTCACTTACTCTAATCTACCCGCGAATCCATTTTCCGCATAAATCTTGCAAACTGCTCATATCTGGTCACAACTCCGCATACTTCCTCAGAACAACGCTTATTCCCACAAAACGCCGCATACTTTTTCAAAACGCCGCAAAACCATTTTCCACAAAAAAAGTTATTGAATTTCTCAGAATCTATGACATAATGAATGTTATTCTTTAATACGTTACAGTAAAGAAGCACTATATCTAGGGGGAATGCAAATGGTCGCTACAACCGAAACAAAAAAGAAGGGATTGTTCAACAGATTCCTTGATTTCATTGAGAAGTATGGAAACAAACTACCTGATCCAGTTATGTTATTTGTCTACATCGCTGGTATTATCTTACTTTGTTCGGCAATTTTCGGAGCACTTGGAACGAGTGCGACGAATCCAGGAACGGGCGAAGAGATTAAAGTTGTCAATTTGTTAAATGGTGAAGGGCTCATTATGATTTTGACGAACTTAGTCAAGAATTTTACGAGTTTCCCACCGCTAGGACTCGTTCTCGTCGTCATGTTAGGCGTTGGATTAGCTGAATCGACAGGTTTAATCGGAACGGTCATGAAAACGACGATTTTGAATGCACCTAAAAAGATTATCCTACCGACAATTGTACTTGTCGCAATTTTAGGGAATGCAACAGCAGACGCAGCCATGGTTGTTCTACCTCCTATCGTTGCGATGATTTTCATTGCACTTGGCAGACATCCGATCGCGGGACTTGCTGCAGCATATGCATCTGTCGCAGGCGGTTTTTCAGCTAATCTAATTATTAGTGTACTGGATCCTCTTGTTTATGGATTCACAGAAATTGGCGCACACATTTATGATCCGACCTATTCTGGCAATCCAGGCATGAACTATTACTTTTTAGCCGTTTCTGCATTGCTGCTTGTCCCTGTGGCCGTATTCGTTACAACGAAAATTGTAGAGCCTCGCCTCGGTAAATATGATGGTGTCACTGAAACATTAGAAGAAGTCACTGCTTTAGAAAAGAAAGGACTTAAATGGGCTGGACTTTCTGTTGCAGTCATCCTCTTGACTGTCTTAGCATTATCTCTTCCGGAAAATGCATTATTGAGACATCCGGAAACCGGTAGCCTGACAACTTCGCCACTAATGGACAGCTTAGTACCAATCATGATGCTAGTTTTCCTTGTACCATCCATTGTTTATGGAAAAATCGTCAAATCCGTCAATAACTCTAAAGATTTTGCAGATCACTTAGCGAAAGCTATGTCTGGTATGGGCATGTATATCGTTATCGCATTTGTCGCAGCACAAATGATTGCGTACTTTAACTGGAGTAACCTCGGTCCAATTGTCGCGATTAAAGGCGCAGAAACCCTTCAAGCACTCGGCTTAAAAGGACTTCCTTTGTTCATCGGATTCATCATCGTGGCTGCACTCATCAATTTCTTAGTTGCAAGTTCGTCTGCAAAGTGGGCAATCCTTGCACCTGTTTTCGTTCCGATGTTCATGATCATGGGCTATAGTCCAGCTTTAACACAAGCTGCTTATCGGATTGGTGATTCCATTACAAATCCGATTACACCAATGCTTGCTTACTTTGCAATTGCGTTAACATTTGCGAAGAAATACGATTCTAAGATTGGAATCGGTACATTCATGACTTCACTGTTGCCGTACTCCATTGCGTTCGCCATCATGTGGATCATTCTTTTCGCCGCTTGGTATTTACTCGGTATTCCGTTAGGACCTCAAGGCGAATTATTCATACAGAAATAAAAGAAGGGTCGCTCCGCACATGGAGCACCCTTCTTTTTGTATACTTTTCCTTCCAACTAAGCACATCTCAAATTACTCGATTGTAATGTTCGTCATCTCTTTGACTGGTAAGAAAAGCTCGCCTGTTGCCAAGTACGTGATGGCTAATCGATCTCCTTCTTGCACATATATTGCTAAAGGAACTACTTCAGTTGAAACAACATAGTTCGTTCCGTCATCCGATAAGATGGATACGATGGTGAAATCTCCCGCACGTTCCTTATAGACACGCAAAACAGTTGCAACCGTCTTTTCTTCTTTTGCACTTGAACTACCATCAACAGAACTGCCTCCACGTTGTAAAGCTGCTTTGTACAGCTTCAACGCTTCATTCGGTGAGTTTGCAAAAACAGAGATTTCAGGATTAGCAGCCGATACGATAAAGTAATTTTGTAAGAAACCGTTTGAGTCAAGTACTGGCGTCAGCCAACTCGCTTCTCCATAGAAATTGTAGAGAACCGGCATTTCCCCCGTCCATTTCTTCTCAATAAATTTCTTCTCAATAATTTGAAGAGCCCCTTGTGAATCCATATATGATTCTTCCAGGTTACCAGTGTAGTAAGTCGCTTTGCCCGTACGTCCATCCGTTAACGCATAGCCGAGCATCGAGTCAACTTCTTCTTTTGGACTTGTGAAATCTGTAAAATAATACATATGGCCATTTTCATCGAAGATCGGACTGACATTCGATTCAGTTCCTTCATCAGAAGGCAATTTCACATCTTTCTTCCCGACAATTGAATTCCAGAAACCATGAACATACTTTCCAAAATAACTATTTTGCAGACTGACTGCTTCTGGTGAAACAGCGCCATCGATGTAATCAGGAATTTCGTTTAGTGCAAACTGCTCCACTTCCCCAGTTTTAGGGTCCACCATTACAATTCCGTGGACGTCAAATCCATTCCTTGCTGTGATGAATTCTCCGTAAGACCTAATATAATGCGGCTCACCTTCGTCATCAATTTCAAGTTGTACATCCCCGTAAAAAATGAGATTTGGAAATTCCATTCGCATATGCCGCTCTACTTGTTTGTGGAAAAACGAAGAAGGCGTATAGACCATTTCCGACTTCACAAACTTAGGGTTATCAGCTGAATCCGTGGCACTCATTGTGAAATAGCCTGGTGTTGTCTTACCATTCAACCATTTAAAGAAACCCGAGAATTCAACAGGAGCAATGTACACAAACTCCCCATTCACTTTTTGAATTTGCAAATGACCCAGCTCGTAAAAGCTTGTATTCGGCACTTGTCCAAATGCTTTTTTCATTTTATTCCTTGCAAATTTCGGTGGTACACTTGCTGGTGTTTTTGATTCATCAAATGCCTTAATCTCAACTTGCTGATCCATCTCTACCGCTTGAAATTTTTGGTCAGCATTAAAAAGTGGCGCACTCAAAATATACACACTTCCTAACAATGCGACTACAAATAAGATACCTTTGACAGACCGTTCTTTCCCGGTAGCAAACACTACGCCGGCGAGTGTAGCAACAAGAACGAATGCCCATAACGACGTCCAGTTTCGATCCAAATTCGTTAGGTAATAGACGCCAAAAGTAAGTATGGATAGTAATAACGTTGTAGATAAAATAGCCGTGATACGGTTAAATTGAACTTTATTGGATTCTGAAGATCCACTAGAGATCGGTACAACTATGACCGCAAATGCCACACCTGCAGCGATCGAAAATAGTAATAAATCGATCATAAAACCACTCTCTTCTTTTAATAAATTTGTATGTAAGTTACTATACGAATGAATAGCCATTTCGTTTCATTCGAATGAAAAAAGCTATCTGGAACAGGCAATTTTCTCACCTGTCAGATAGCAAAATAATTAACGTAATTCCACAGCTTCTCTCTTCAACGGTTCCAAATCAATTTCAAAGCCCATATCCTCAAGCATTTGCCGATCACGATCACTCTCTTGACCCGCTGTCGTCAAGTAATCGCCGATGAAAATTGAATTCGCCGGATAGAGACCAAATGGTTGAAGTGATCGTAAATTCACTTCACGTCCACCGGAAATCCGAATCTCTTTTGTCGGGTTGATGAAACGGAATAGACACAACACTTTTAAGCAATAGCGCGGCGTCAATTCGTTCGTCCCTTCAAGCGGCGTCCCATCTACGGCATGCAAGAAGTTGACAGGGATCGAATCTGCGTCCATCGCATGCAAACTTCTCGCCATCGCGAGTACGTCTTCCTTTGTCTCTCGCATACCAACTATGACACCTGAACACGGTGAAATGCCCGCTTCTTTAGCCAACTCCACTGTATTCACGCGGTCGTCATACGTATGCGAAGTTGTAATGCTTTCATGATGCGCTGCGGATGTGTTGATGTTGTGGTTATACCGATCGACACCCGCTTCCTTGAGCCGTTTTGCCTGCTCCGGCTTTAGAATACCGAGACATGCACAAACGGTCATGTCTTGGTGCTTCGCTTTAATTTCCTTAACGGAATCAATGACAATCTCTAGTTCACGGTTTACCGGTCCCCGGCCGCTCGCCACGATGCAATATGTCCCCGCATTGACAGAAGCTGCACGTTCAGCACCAGCCACAATTTCTTCTTGCTTCATCATCGCATACTTTTCAATCGGTGCTTTTGATACGATCGACTGCGCACAATAGCCACAGTTTTCCGGACAGAGCCCTGATTTTGTATTGATAATCATATTTAACTTCACTTTGTTGCCATAATAGTGCTTTCGAATTTTATACGATGCGTGTAAAAGCGGCAATAAGTCTTCATCCGGACTGTTTAAAATGGCCAGCCCTTCCTCATCCGTCAACGTTCCCCCAGCTAACACCCGCTCTGCCCATTCCTCATAATTTGTCACGTCGTACGCCTCACTTTCAATACTTTATACATGCGGTGCCCAAAAATTCCTGCGAGCACAGACAATACAATATCTTTCGGTAGTGGTGGAATCATCCAAGCCCAAGCGACCTTGTATGTAAACACATCAGGAGCAGCCGCCCAAAGTTTATAAGCTGCATACATCCAATTTGTACCGATTAAATAATTGATTGTCATTCCAAAAAGACTAGCGAAAACGTAGCTTCGTAAACTTCCGTTCTTCTCAACAATTTTACCTACCACATACGCAACAAGGATATATGAAAGGATAAAACCAAAAGTTGGAAGTAAAATCGCACCAAATCCTCCATTGAATTTCGCAAACACAGGTGCTCCAGCTAATCCGACAAACATGTAAACTGTCATAGATATCGCACCTAAGCGGCTTCCCAGTATGAGTCCTGAGAGAACTGCAAAGAATGTTTGTAACGTAATTGGCACGCCCCCTACGACCAAGAACGGAACAAACGACGTAATATTTGCACCAATCATCATCAATGCGGCAAACATTCCGCAATAGACAAGGCTTAATGCACTCATTGTGCTTTTAGGTTTCACTGTAGTTGTTGTCATCGTACACCTCTTATTTGTTAAGTTATCTATTTCAGAATAAAAGTTAACACATTTTGTGTCAACCTATTTTTTATATCAGTTAACCTAAACAAAAAAATCGACGGTTGGTTAACCATCGACTTCACTTCGTTATTGACCATCTTCGCTTTTCGGGAATAAAAAATGTGCGATTACACCACTTAAGATTGCAGCTCCAATTGTAATCCACACACGTGATGTACCTGGTACTTCTTGAAAATTCTTATGTAGCATATACCAAGCGATCCCCGCCACTAATAATGCAATCGGGACTGTAAATTTAAAAATCCTCACTACCTTCACCTTCCACTCTTTGTTCTACAATCATTCTATCATGATTAGCCAATTTGTCGGATACAAGACTATACAATTTCACTTGTAATTCTTATTAAACATCGAGTTTCCTCTCTAAGCGGACGCGTTTCGCTTGCACACCTTCAATCAAGGAAACTGTGAAGGGGAAGCTTCACCTTAATTTCTTTAATTTCAGAAATTAATGCGGCAGTTTATTTCTTCACTTAGCTCATTCCAGGGTTTTCAGCTCGCGCTGTTCTTGCAGGAAATACCGTAACGAAGTATGACTTATACAAACAAAAGCTTAGCGTTGAGAGCTCACCTTTGTACATCGCCGTCTTCTACAATCCCTGCGAACGTTTTCTAAAGATAAGAGGCAAATAAGTTATCGGTACAAACTAGTTGGCTGGAGTGCAGGCGCCGACTCCTGCGGGGGAATAGCACGAATGGTGAGACCCCGCAGGGAGCGAAGCGGACGAGGAGGCTCACCCGTGCCCCGCGGAAAGCGTGCGCCGGAACGCAAGCCAACGGTTTCAAAGAAGTCTACTTGTAAAAGTGGTTAATCAACAGACCCGATAAACGAAACCCCTATTGACGGATTGACCAATTAGCGGTATGATGTGTTAAATTATTCGAACAACTGCATATCATTTTCTTATCTAGAGAAGCTGAGGGACTGGCCCGAAGAAGCTTCAGCAACCAGCCGTTAACGGTCAGGTGCTAATTCCAGCAGGTCTTTCGCGGCCTGGCAGATGAGAAGGTAGCGAGCCATCGCATTTTCAAAGCCTTCTTTTCGAGAAGGCTTTTTTCGTTTTCATACAGGTCTGACTTATTAGAAGAAGGGATGAATTCACAATGAACTTACTTGAGAATCTAAAGAACAATGTATTGGTAGCGGATGGTGCGATGGGAACTGTGCTTTATTCGCACGGAATTGATTTTTGCTATGAAGAATTAAACGTTGAGAAACCTGAAATTATAGAGAAAATCCACCTTGACTATATTGCAGCAGGCGCAGATATCATTCAAACAAATACATATAGCGCAAACGCCCTGAAACTTGCCCGCTACGGTATGGAAAACCGGGTGAAAGAATTTAACGAGGCAGCCATTCAAATTGCGAAACGTGCAGCTGCACAAGGCAACCAATACGTACTTGGGACGATCGGTGGTTTGCGTGGTATCCGAAAAAGTGATGCCTCACTTGCTGACGTATTAGCAATTGTCCGAGAACAGGCAGATACATTATTAGCAGGCGATCCTGATGGCTTGCTGCTCGAAACGTATTACGATTTTGAAGAACTCTCTACAGTTGTTAAAGAACTTCGTAGAATGACGGATCGACCGATTGTGGCACAAGTTTCCATGGATGAACCGGGTGTCTTACAGAACGGCTTGCTGTTGAATGATGCATTGCACCAACTAGAAGCAATCGGTGCCGATGTTGTCGGCGTCAACTGTCGTTTAGGACCTTACCATACAATCCAAGCATTCGAAAAAGTGACATTGCCTAAACGAGCGTTTCTTTCTGCTGCTCCAAACGCAAGCTTACTCGATGTGGAAGACGGCCGCATTGTCTACGTATCAGAAGCGGATTACTTCGGCCGCGCTGCTGCTCTCCTACGTGAAGAAGGTGTTCGCCTAATCGGCGGGTGCTGCGGAACGACACCTAAACATATTGCTGCAGCTAAAAAACATTTGAGTGGGCTTGCACCTATTACAAAAAAAGTCGTTACCCCTGAAAAACCGATCGTTATTCGGGAAGCGGACCCTGCTAAATACGAACCGTTACATGAAAAAGCAAAAACGACTCGAACTGTCATTGTTGAGCTTGATACGCCAAGACATTTGGAAACCGAACAATATTTCATCGGCGCCAACCAATTATACGATGCAGGTGTAGATGCCGTGACGATGGCCGATAATTCACTTGCCTCTCCACGCATTAGCAATATGGCGATGGGCTCAATTATGAAAATGCAGCATAACGTTCGCCCACTTGTCCATCTGACGTGCCGTGATCATAACTTGATCGGTTTGCAATCGCATTTGATGGGGCTTGATGCACTTGGTATCCACGATATTCTAGCTGTCACTGGCGATCCGACGAAAGTTGGCGACTTCCCAGGTGCAACAAGTGTGTATGACGTATCCAGCATGGAGTTGTTGCAACTGATTAAGCAATTGAATGAAGGAATTTCATTCACAGGTAAACCGTTACGGAAAAAAGCGAAATTCTCCGTCGCAGCAGCGTTTAACCCGAACGTCCGCGTATTGGACCGGGCCGTTCAACGATTGGAAAAGAAAATTGAGTGCGGAGCGGATTATTTCATTACCCAGCCGGTATATACGAAAGAGAAAATCGTGGACATTTATGAAGCGACAAAACATTTGGAAACCCCAATCTTCATTGGCATTATGCCTTTGACAAATATACGGAATGCAGAATTCCTGCACCACGAAGTGCCCGGGATTAAATTATCAGAAGACGTGCTCGAGCGGATGAGAGCATGCGGGGATGACCGTGAGAAAGCGACAAGAGAAGGCGTCGCGATTGCCAAAGAACTGATTGATACAGCAGCAGAGCTCTTTAATGGCATTTACATTATCACACCGTTTCTGCGCTACGATATGTCGCTGGAACTGATTCAACATATTAAGGAACTTGACGCAGAGAAAGAGAGGAATGTTGTCCATGCCTAAGCACCTGATCGAAGAACAACTTGAGAAAAGAATACTCCTTTTGGATGGCGCAATGGGCACGATGCTCCAAGCTGAGGATTTGTCTGCTGATGATTTTGGTGGCGAGGAATATGAAGGGTGTAATGAATACTTGAATTTATTGCGCCCCGACATCCTGGATAAGATCCACCGCGGGTATTTAGAAGCGGGGGCAGACGTCATTTGCACGAATACGTTTGGGGGGACCCCTCTCGTTCTAGATGAGTTCAGTCTCGGCCACCGTGCAGTAGAAATTAACAAGAAGGCTGTGGAAATCGCGAAAAAGTGTGCGGTCGATTACTCGACACCAGAGTGGCCGCGTTTCGTCGCCGGAGCGATTGGACCGACAACGAAGACGTTATCCGTCACCGGTGGAATCACTTTTGATAAGCTATCGGAGGATTTCTACGTACAGGCAAAAGCTCTGATTGAGGGTGGCGCAGATCTGTTATTGATGGAAACGAGTCAAGATATGCTGAACGTTAAAGCAGGGACGATTGGCATTAAACGGGCGTTTGATGAAACTGGTATCGAGTTGCCGATCATGATTTCAGGAACAATCGAGCCGATGGGTACGACGCTTGCGGGACAGAGCATTGAAGCATTTTACATTTCCATCGAGCATATTAAGCCGTTATCTGTCGGGTTGAACTGTGCAACTGGCCCTGAATTCATGACAGATCACCTACGTTCGTTATCGGAGCTGGCGACGAGTTTTGTGACGTGTTATCCGAATGCTGGTTTACCTGACGAAGAAGGTCATTACCATGAGTCACCAGAGTCTTTATCACAAAAGCTGAAAGGGTTTGCTGAAAAAGGTTGGTTGAACATGGTAGGTGGGTGTTGTGGTACGACGCCGGATCATATACGGGTATTGCGGGAAACGGTTGATGGATTAACGCCTCGACAAAAACCTGAAGAGATAAGAGATCATGCGGTTTCAGGAATCGAACCATTGCTCTATGACCCGTCTATGCGCCCGTTGTTGATCGGTGAACGGACGAATGTGATTGGTTCACGGAAGTTCAAGCGATTGATTGTCGAGGAAAAATTCGAGGAAGCATCTGAAATTGCCCGTGCTCAAGTACGTGGCGGTGCACATGTACTCGACATTTGCTTGGCGAATCCGGATCGCGATGAGCTGGAGGATATGAAGAAGTTCATGCAGGAAGTCGTGAAGAAGGTAAAAGTTCCGCTCGTTATTGACTCAACAGATGAAAATGTCATCGAAGAAGCGCTGAAGTTTTCACAAGGGAAAGCGATTATTAACTCCATCAACTTGGAAGACGGTGAAGAACGGTTTGATGCGGTCATGCCGCTCGTCAAGAAATTCGGTGCGGCTGTCGTCGTTGGGACGATCGATGAAATCGGGATGGCGGTCACTCGTGAACGGAAACTTGAAATTGCTGAGCGGTCGTATAATCTGTTAGTGAATAAATGGGGATTGGCACCTGAAGACATCATTTTCGATCCACTCGTCTTCCCTGTCGGAACGGGGGACGAACAATATATCGGCTCAGCGGTTGAGACGATTGAAGGCATCCGGTTAATAAAAGAAAAAATGCCACGAGCGTTAACGACGCTTGGGGTAAGTAACGTGTCGTTCGGGCTACCACCGGTTGGACGTGAGGTTTTGAACGCGGTGTATTTGTATCATTGCACGCAGGCAGGACTCGATTACGCGATTGTTAACACAGAGAAGTTGGAGCGTTATGCGTCCATTCCTGAAGCGGAAATCAAGCTAGCGAATGATCTTTTATTCACGACGACGGATGAGACGTTGGCAGATTTCACGGATTTCTACCGGGATAAGAAAAAGGAGAAGACGGAGGATGATATTCCGAAGACGGTTCCTGAACGTTTGGCGTATTACGTTGTAGAGGGGACGAAAGAAGGGCTCATTCCTGATTTAGAGGCAGCATTAGAGTTGTATGACACGCCGCTCGATGTGATTAATGGGCCGTTAATGGAAGGAATGGCTGAGGTCGGTCGGTTGTTTAATGATAACCAATTGATTGTTGCTGAGGTATTGCAAAGTGCCGAGGTGATGAAGGCTTCCGTTTCCTTCTTGGAGCAGTTCATGGAGAAGAAAGAGGACGATTCGGGGAAAGGGAAGATCGTGCTCGCGACGGTCAAAGGGGACGTGCATGATATCGGAAAGAACTTGGTCGATATCATTTTGAGTAATAATGGGTTCAAAGTGATCGATATCGGCATTAAGGTCACGCCTGCGACGTTAATTGACGTCATTCGGAAGGAGAAACCGGATATTATCGGGTTGTCGGGATTGCTTGTAAAATCTGCTCAGCAAATGGTCATTACGGCGCAAGATTTCAAGGCGGCGGGAATTGACACACCGGTGATGGTTGGTGGCGCTGCATTGACAAGAAGATTCACGGAGACGAAGATTGCGCCTGAATATGGCGGACCAGTCATTTATGCCAAAGATGCGATGCAAGGGTTGGATTTGGCGAATCGGTTACAAAGTGGCGAGAAAGAGGCGTTGTTGCTCGAGATTTCCGATAAGCAAGAGAAGCGTTTGGAGTCGGAAGCTGTCCGCGCTACACGAGATACGGCGGTGGCGGTATTGCCAAGGCCTGTGAAAACCGTCCGAGAAGATGTGCCTGTTTTTGTGCCGGCTGATTTGCGCCGTCGTGTGATGAAAGAGTACTCGGTGTCCCATTTGTATCCATATGTAAACATGCGTACGTTGATCGGCCATCATTTAGGGTTGCGCGGAAATGTGGATAAAATGTTGGCCAATCGTGAAGAGCGTGCCGTTCAGTTGCATGAAATGGTGACGGGCTTCCTGGAGTCCGGGAAATTGTCGGCTTCAGGTATGTATCAATTCTTCCCGGCGCAGGCAGATGGGGATGACGTCATCATCTATGATCCTGTTGACGGGAAAACAGAAATTGAGCGTTTTACATTCCCAAGACAGAGCAAAGATCCTTTCCTTTGTCTTGCAGATTTTTTGAAGCCGATTGATAGCGGGCAGATGGATTATGTGGCGTTTATGCAAGTGACTGCGGGTCATGGCGTTCGTGCGTATGCAAATGAATTAAAAGCGCAAGGTAAGTTTTTGGAGAGCCATGCATTCCAAGCAACAGCTCTTGAGCTTGCAGAAGGCTTTGCGGAGCGTGTCCATCAGGAAATCCGCGATCAGTGGGGCTTCCCGGATGCAACGGACTTCACGATGCGTGATCGTTTTGCAGCCAAGTATCAGGGGCAGCGTTTTTCATACGGCTATCCGGCTTGTCCAAATCTTGAAGATCAGGCAAAGTTGTTCGGTTTGTTGAAACCCGAAGACATTGGTGTCCATTTGACGGAAGAGTTCATGATGGAGCCTGAAGCGTCAGTTTCCGCAATGGTATTCGCTCACCCGGATGCACGGTATTTTAATGTAGATTGAAGTGTAGGCTGCCTTTCCTTTTTAGGAAGGCGGCTTTTTTCTATAGGCGGGTAGTTGCTTGGGAAGTAGGACAAGAACTTTGCACGAGGAAGACAAGATTATCGCACGAGGGATTGTCGCGATTAGCAAAAAAACTGTCTCCTGTCGAAGTTGTCGACGTGGAGACAGTTCTTTACATGTTAGTATCTTTTTCTGCAGCAGCCTCTGCCGCCGTAACCTGGTCCCATTCCTGGTCCGTAGCCTGGTCCCATTCCTGCTGGGCCTACTCCCATACCTGGTCCTGGTCCCATTCCTGCCGGGCCAACTCCAGTTGGTCCCATGCCAGGGTAAACTGGTGCGCCCATCACGTTTTGTGTAGTTTCTGTGTAGTAATGTCTAGGTGTTATAACAGGATGTTGGCGGTTAACGTTAACGATTGGATGGATGTAAGGTTGTTCTACTGGAAAGAACGAATCGTTGTAACGGCATTGTGTCGGGCATACGATTGGTTGCATTTGATTATTTCGAGACATTTGGTTTGCCGGCATCATTTGGTTCCCACCCCATTGTCCTTGTTGCATCATCTTCACTCACCCCCTCCCTCTATTACATGTCATAACGACAGGGATAGACGGGCGAGCGACTAGTGGGACGGGAAATTCGTTGACAATTTGTTTTGTTCTTACAGCCTATTTTCTTCTGAGCGACCTTTGATTGTATCGTATGCATGTAAGGCACGTTTTCTAGCGGTTGCGTGATCGACAATCGGATATGGATACGTTTCACCAAGTTGGATACCTGCTTCCTGTAGGATATCTTCAGGCGCTTCGAATGGCTTATGAATATATTTGGCTGGCAAGTTGGCGAGTTCGGGGACCCATTGTTTAATGTACGAACCGTTCGGATCAAACTTTTCACTTTGCAAGTACGGGTTGAAAATTCGAAAGTACGGTGCTGCATCGATGCCGCATCCTGTCACCCATTGCCAGCCAGTCGCATTGTTGGCGGTATCGAAGTCGACAAGTGCATGCTGGAACCAGGCATAGCCTTCTTGCCATGGAATGAGGAGATGTTTGACCAGAAAAGAGGCTGCAACCATTCGGACACGGTTATGCATCATACCGGTCTCTCTTAATTCGCGCATGCCCGCATCGACTAGCGGATAGCCTGTTTTCCCCTCTTTCCATAAGTTGTATTGTTCTGGTGTCCCAATCCACGGGAAATCATTGAATTGTTTTCGTAACGGTTGGTCGGTCATCGTCGGGAAGTGGATGAGCTGGTGATAGGCAAATTCCCGCCACATCAGTTGTTTAAGAAAGGCTTCGATTGATTGGTGTGCGGTTACATCTCTCGTTTCCTCATTAATGCGCTTCGCTGCATGCCAGATTGTACGGGCACTGCTATTTCCAGCGGCTAAATAAGGTGACAGTCTTGATGAGGTTCCTTTTGCAATCAAATCCCGTTCCTTTTTGTAATGAAGCATTCCATCATCCGCAAAGAACGCCCATTGCTCGGTCCCTGCACGCTCACCTGGTTGCCAGTACTTTTGGAGGGTACCAAGATCGGTAGGCAAACCTAATGCATCAATTGCTACAGATGAAATGTCGTTTTCTACACCTTGCAATTCTGGTATCGGTAACGGTCGATCAACAACTTCTTGCAAACCTCTCTTCCAAAAAGAGGTGAACACTTTGTATGGCTCGCCTTGTTTGTTGAGCAGTTCTGGAGAGAATAGTAGATTGCCATGAAATGTTCGTACATCCATACCAATTGAAGAAAGTTGTCCAACAATCCGCATTTGCCGGTCACGCTCAGTAGGTTCGTACCGTTCATTGAAATAAATAGATTCAGCCCCTACTTGCTCCATCACGTCAACAATTGCATCAAATTCAGGGCCTTGTTTAATGATAAGTTGTACACCATTTTGTGAAAGATCCGTTTCCAGCTGTTTCAGTGAATGATAGAGCCACCATGCAGAGGCCTCACTCGCTGCATACGCAAGTCGATCTTCTTCCGACCATATAAAAACCGGAATGACGATGCCTTCATTTGCAGCCTCCCATAACGCTGGATTATCGTGTAGGCGAAGGTCCTTTCTAAACCAGACAATCGTTCGTTTCATCGTACTCATCCTCCTTGAAGTACATCCAAGTTGCCTTTACGTATCAAGCGACATCAAACCTCAGTTCTTATATATATGTAAGAACGATTTAAGTGTAGTGTTTCCTAAAGGTTATAATTGTAAAGCTGTTTGATGGAGATTATCAGCAGTCGCCGCCACCTTTTTCGTATCATTGCCAATCTCTTGTATAACTTTGACAAGCCCCTCTACATCCATCTCAATCGTATGAATATGTCGGTCATTGTCTTCAATTGACTGCAAGATTTTTGTAAATTTCATTTGCGTTTCTTTGGAATCCTTCATGCCGAGCGTCACACTTTCTCGAACTTCTTCAATTGTATTGACGGCCTTATCAGTCAAAGACGTAGAAGTCGTAACAAGTTCTGTAATTTGTTCAACAGATCGTTTTGATTGCTCAGCTAATTTCCGAACTTCCTGTGCGACCACCGCAAATCCTTTCCCTGCATCTCCTGCCCTCGCTGCTTCAATTGAGGCATTTAACGCTAACAGGTTGGTTTGTTCAGCTATACTCTTCACCATTACGATGATTTCAATTACCTCAGTAGATGAAATCTTTAAGTTTTTTATTAACGTCTCCATCTTTTCTGTGTTTTCATTAATAAAAGCGATTTGTTTCTCCAATCGCTGTACTTTTTCATTGCCAAGGACGGCGAATGATTGAATGTCCTGCACACCTTCTACATTTGCATGGATACTCGCTCTTATTTTTGTTGCATTGTCATCGACATGACCAACCGACGTACTCGTTTCTTCTGTCAATATCGCTAAATCTTCACTAATGGATGAAATTTTCTCTTTAAGCTCTTGTTTTACAATTGCATATTGTTGTTGCTTCTCGCGCTCGTTTTGCTTCTCATATTCTTCTAAAACTATTTGCATTTCTAGATTAATTAACTTTGTAATATCCACAATGGCCTGTTTCCGTTCCTGCCAAGATGGTAATGTTTCTGTAATAAGTTCGATGAATACTTCTTGGATTTGTTGAAAAACGCCCATATACCATTTAGGTTCTACACCCATCTGAAAGTGAATACGAGCAATTTTAACTTTTTTATCAATAGAGGTTTGATCAATCGAACGCTGAAACATTTCAACAATGTATTCAGCTAGCACACGTTTTAAATACGCTAGATTCGTCCGCTCTTCAATGATTTTCCGCAACGTAGGAACGGTTAGGACATTTTCGTAAAAAACGGCTACAATTTCATCGATTTTTTCCCGAACAATCGGTTGATAGGTATGTAAACGCGTTAAATCTTGCACGGTCAAATTAATTAGCTCAAGTTGCTTTTCTAATTCAGGATAAGTACGTAAGTCGATTGTTGCTTCTACAGTTGGTTTCCCCAGTTTCTGTTCCGCTTCACCGACACGATTCTTCCATTTAAAATACATTATTTATCCTCCTATACATCCCCAATACCTTTATTATGAATAGAAAGAAGACTTTTTGTCAAATGATTGTACAATCTTTAAATATAAACATTGTACAACTTTTGATTATTTATTCTTAAATAGTTTTGACAATAAAACACCTACAATCCAACCATATCCAATGTGTCCGATAATCCAAAACACTAATGCCCACAAGTTCGTAAAAGCTGGTGTTCGTTCTGATAACAGAGTCGTTGGATAGTAGAGGATTGCGATGAGCACATTCACAACTACGCAGAACCGGATGATTCTTCTTGACTGGGTGATTTTTTTAAAACGGATAAATAAGAACAGGAATAGACAGACCGCTATCGAGATGATGATGTGAAAACCAACTTCTACAATTTCGGGAAACTGAACTGTGTTCAGAACGGGAATGTAGTCGATGTTTAGTAATAGCGTATACACCTTATGACTCGTTCTTTCTTCAACTACTTTAAAGAATAAAGCTAACAGTAAGCCGGCTACTATTCCTATAATGCTAACCTTGTACAATGAACGCCTACTCATTGTTATCCCCCGTTTCTAATGTGTTAATGCCCACAATTATAAGCAAGATCCGTATTGTTCGCTAGTTTTTGTATAATGTTACTCGGTAAAGATTGTACAATATTGTAGAATTCGATATACTTTACAAACAGAACGTTGTGCAGGAGGAGGAATCGGTTTGTCTACATCCAATGGACGTTATTATATACAGCAGGTGTCGGATATGACCGGTTTATCTAAACAAGTCATCCGAAAATGGGAAGAACGCTATGCCCTCGTCCACCCTGAAAGATTGGAAAATGGCTATCGCATATACAGCGAAAAAGATATTAACTTGTTACTGCAAGTCAAAACGCTTTCAGAACAAGGTTTACCTATACGACAAGCGATTCAAATGGTTGATAAAGAAAATGTAGAGACGTTTTCTCCTCTTCCAAAAGAGCCGTTTATCCAACAAGAGAAATTAAACGATTTTGTCCTGCAGTTACTTGAGAAGGGCAGTCGCTGTGATGAGATGGAGCTCATGATTACCCTTCAGCAAGCTTATCATCAAGTGGGATTGTCAACGTTCTTGAAGGAGATCGTCATTCCATTTTTGAATGAAGTAGGCTATCGATGGGAAAAGGAAGAATGGGATGAATACCAAGAATCCGTGTCTAGCTTAGTTGTGCGAGATTTTCTTGTGCAAATCCGAAGAAATTATCAGTACAGAATGGACGCACCGCTTGTTCTCGCTGCATGTCTTCCTTATGAGCTCCATGAAGTACCGTTACACATCGTGTTACTACAATTCATGTTGAAAGGCTGGCGGACATTTTTAATTGGCGCCTTCCCTGCTCCTGGATCAATTGAAGCATTAATTGTTAAACAGAAACCAAAAGTTGTTGTGTTGTCCGCTTCTACGATGATTCCGTTTGAAAAAGAGCCTCACCTTTTACCAGAGTTAGATGCTTTTGCGCAAAGACACCCTCATATTGACTTTTATCTCGGAGGAAAAGGTACTCTCGCCTACCTTTCAAAAAGCACTTTCGTTTTGAAGGCTATACATGTAACGGATGATATTTGGGAAATACTCGATAATTCACCGATCGTATCCCCAGAATGAATAGTCGAAAGAGAACAAGGGAAACGCAAGAAAATGAAGCTAGGACAAAACTTTAAATAGACCGTTTCTCTGCGCTCCAAATGGCACGCTTTCCGCGGGGCGCGCTTGAGCCAATCGAACAACGAAGAGTTCGATTTGCCGTATTTCTGCGTACTTTGCGGAAATTAAGGCATCCTTGCTCCCAACGCTACGCTTTTGCTCGCAAAAGTCGTTCTACGTGACGGCTTTCCCTGCGGGGTCTCAACATTCGCGCTAAATCCCGCAGGAGTCGGCCATTTTCCGCTCCGATCCACTCATGAATATAAAAAGAAACATAGTAAAAGTAGAAAAAAAATGCATGGCGGCGAATTTGCCTTCATGCATTTTTTATTTATTTTGTCCCAGCCTCATTTCTTACACTTCATTCATTGATACGTCTGTGGCAACTCTTTTTCATCGAAGCCTGACCATTCCTTCCGTCGCTTCGTTAGTTCCTCTTTTGCATAATGGACAGGTGCGCCTTCATCAAGCATATCCAGTGACGCCATAAAGTCCGGATCCTTTCTTCTTCGCATTTCATCTGCATCAATAAATTGACGGTCCATCCCACTCATCCTCCTTCTCGTAATCACTTCGACAAATGTGACAAGAAACACGTAACAACAGTTTTGAGTCGCCAGCCACCCTTCCTTTCCAACTTTGTGCTATCGTATCCATAAACAGAGTGTGCGTGTTAGAAGTTTCATTTGAATCGAAACGGTTATACTTTTAATACTATGAAGTAGAAGGGAGACGTAAGCATGAAACGGGTTGTGTTATTTGATGGGGAATGTAATTTTTGCAATTCCAGCGTGCAGTTTATTATTAAACGGGATCCTGCTGAACATTTTCTTTTCTCTTCTTTGCAAAGCGAGACGGGTGAGAAATACGTCAAACAGTATAAAATACCGGCTGATGTCGATAGCGTGGTGTTGATTGAGAACGGAAAAGCCTATACAAAATCTTCTGCCGCCCTTCATATCGCAAAGAAACTGGATGGACTTTGGCATCTCTTCTTTTTATTCATACTCGTCCCGAAGAAAATCCGTGACGGCGCCTATGACTATTTCTCTCGCAACCGTCACCGGTGGTTCGGGCGCAACGAGGAGTCTTGCATGTTGCCGCCACCAGAAGTGAGAAAAAGGTTTATTTAACCATGTAAATTCGATTCTGTTTGTAGATGAACGGCATTCAGGCAATGAAGAGAGATAAAGTACGCATAAAAGCCCCTAGACAATCAGTGTGATTGCCTAGGGGCTTTTCAGTAGTTAGTTAGTGGCAGTCTGCTGCTGGATCTGCTCATTTTCAGCTGCCGTAAACGCTCTCGAACGTGTAAGAAATCGCTTCCCTTCCACGCCTTCAAGCGAAAACATGCCTCCTCTACCGTCCACAACGTCAATGATGAGTTGTGTATGCTTCCAGTATTCGTACTGGTTTTTATGCATGTAAAAAGGGACGTCACCGATATGCCCAAGCAAGACGTCCTGATCGCCAATGATCAGGTCGCCTGCAGGATAGCACATTGGAGAAGAGCCGTCGCAACACCCTCCAGATTGGTGGAACATTAGTGGGCCATGCTTTTCTTTTAAAAGTGTAATTAGCGCTAAAGCAGCGTCCGTAGCTAGAACGCGTTCAGGCATTGGCATCTCTCCTTTTAGTAGTTGGAGTGGTTAGGAACATGCTCCAATGATGCAGGATTTATTAGAAAAAGCCTAACTTGTCTTCGCTATAGCTGACGAGCATATTTTTCGTCTGTTGGTAATGCGAAAGCATTTGCAAGTGGTTTTCGCGTCCAATGCCGGATGCCTTGTAGCCACCGAATGCCGCGTGCGCAGGGTAGGCATGATAGCAATTCGTCCATACACGACCCGCTTCAATGCCGCGACCAAAGCGATACGCCGTATTCATATCGCGCGTCCATACACCTGATCCGAGACCGTATAATGTATCATTGGCAATTTCAAGTGCTTCTTCTTTCGTTTTAAATGTTGTAACGGAAACGACCGGTCCGAAAATCTCTTCTTGGAAAATGCGCATTTTATTGTGCCCTTTAAAGACTGTCGGTTGGATGTAGTACCCTTCAGCCAAATCGCCTTCCAATTTGTTTTGCGCTCCGCCCGCCAAACATTCAGCACCTTCCTGTTTCCCAATATCGAGATAGGACAGGATTTTCTCCATTTGCTCAGTAGATGCTTGTGCCCCCATCATGACTGTCGGATCAAGCGGATTGCCGATTTTAATTGCTTTTACCCGCTCTAATGCACGCTCCATAAACTTATCATAAATGGACTCCTGAATTAATGCGCGGGAAGGACACGTACACACTTCACCTTGGTTAAGGGCAAACATGACAAACCCTTCTATCGCTTTATCCAAAAACGCATCATCTTCCGCCATGACATCTTCAAAGAAAATATTTGGCGACTTCCCACCAAGCTCTAAAGTAGCCGGGATTAAATTTTGTGATGCGTATTGCATAATGAGGCGCCCTGTCGTCGTCTCACCTGTAAAAGCAATTTTTCCAATTCGAGGGTTAGAAGCAAGCGGTTTTCCGGCTTCCAGACCGAAACCGTTCACGACATTTAACACCCCTGCAGGCAATAAATCCTCTATCAACTCTACTAACACCATAATCGATGCTGGTGTCTGTTCAGCCGGTTTCAGGACAACACAATTCCCTGCTGCAAGTGCTGGTGCGAGCTTCCAAACTGCCATTAGTAATGGGAAGTTCCACGGAATAATCTGACCTACTACTCCGATTGGTTCATGGAAATGATAGGCCACTGTATGATTATCAATTTGGCTAACGCCGCCTTCTTGCGCTCGGATGGCCGACGCAAAATAACGGAAATGGTCGATCGCCAACGGCAAATCAGCATTTAACGTCTCACGAACCGCTTTACCGTTTTCCCACGTCTCGGCAACCGCAAGCATTTCAAGATTGTTTTCCATTCGGTCCGCAATCTTTAGTAAAATATTTGCCCGTTCCGTCACCGAAGTTTTGCCCCAAGCATCCTTCGCTGCATGCGCCGCATCAAGAGCAAGCTCGATATCTTCAGCCGTTGACCTCGCAACTTGCGTAAACACCTTGCCCGTAACCGGTGTAGGATTATCAAAATACTGCCCATTCACAGGGGCTGTCCACTTGCCACCGATAAAATTATCGTAGCGCTCCTTAAAATTTACTTTTGCCCCTTCAGTATTCGGAAATGCATACACGTGATTCTCTACAGCTTGTACCATGTTCGATTCCTCCCTATTCTTTATAGATTGCTATTGAAAGTGCAAAAATGCACACAAAGCCAACGTATGCAGGGATGCATGCTACTATTCTAGATGTATACGCTTTCATTTTATGTTAATAAAAAAACCTCTCGTAATTCGCAAGTTCTTGGAAGTCAGTAAATTCATTCTATCTAACTATATTGACTATTGCAAGAAATAGAGTGTAAGAAACGAGGTGTATGCGAACGGAAATTCATGATGGACGTGGCTCGAGTAGAGAAGTTCATTCATACTAAACCGTCAGTTGAAGTTGGCTCTTAGCTAGCTGGTGAAACACTTTTTGTCGTTACCACCGACTTTAAGGGGTTTACCACCGATTCAAACGGCTTTACCACCGGCTTTAGGGAGTTTACCACCGATTCAAGCGGCTTTACCACCGTTTCAAGCCACTTTACCACCGTTTCCCCTATTTAGTTGGTCGACTTCCTACAAAGTCCACGTCAAGTCCCGACCTAAACTCGTTATCACCGCTTGTCCAGATGTTATCACCGCTTACAAGCAATTTATCACCGCTCGATGGCAGTTTATCACCGCTTGGAACGCCTTTATCACCGCTCATCTCCGAGTTATCACCACTCATCCATTTTCTAGGCGGCAAATATCCCCCTCTCCAATATGTTTACCAATCGTTCATGCCTTCGTAATAATTTGTTCATAATCTCCTCTTACAATGAAAGTAACAATAACAGGAGAGGGGTCTTATACATGGCAAATTTCGCGACACGGTTCTTGTCTACAGTAGGAGCAGGCGTTTTAGGGTCAGCCTTAACATTAGGGGTTGTGGCAAACACAGATCTGTTGCAAACATCTACGAAACAGGAGGAAGGTGTTGCCTCGGTGAATACACCACAACCGAATGTCACACAAACATCGGCAAATCAATCCATAACCAACCTTTCCGATATGGTGGAGCATGCGTCAAAAGCGATTGTTGGCGTGTCAAACTTTAAAAATGCCGGCAATCGATTCGCTGGAGATGCATCATTGGCGGAGTTCGGAACAGGTTCAGGGGTCATTTATCAAATTGGCGATGAACATGCTTACATCGTGACAAACAACCACGTAATAGAAGGCTCGAATAAAATCGAGGTCACTTTGCATGATGGAGAAAAGGTACAAGCAGAACTTATTGGAAGTGATGCACTAACAGATTTGGCGGTATTAAAAATACCAAACAAAGGCGTAGACACTGCACTTGAATTCGGTGATTCGGACAAATTGCGTGCGGGTGATTCTGTTGTTGCCATCGGAAATCCACTCAGTCTCGATTTCTCGGGCACCGTAACGCAAGGGATTATCAGCGCACCCGCGCGATCCATTGATGTAAAAACGACTGCAGGCAACTGGGAAATGAACGTCATCCAAACTGACGCAGCCATTAATCCCGGCAACAGCGGAGGTGCACTCATCAATGCTGACGGAAAACTCATTGGCATTAACAGTTTGAAAATCGCGGAAAACGGTATCGAAGGCCTTGGCTTTGCGATTCCGAGTAATGATGTCATTCCGCTTGTTGAGGAAATGATGGAAAACGGTGAAATCGAACGGCCTTACATTGGCATCGGTCTCGCGGACTTGGCGGAAATTCCGTATATGTATGTAGAGAATCTTCCGGAAGAAGTAAAAGGCGGCGTTATGGTGACAAATGTTGATCCTTCGTCTGCAGCAGGAAAAGCAGGATTGAAGCAAGAAGACGTCATTACAGCGATCAATGGTGAAACGATCAACAACAGCATGGAATTACGGAAACACCTCTATTCCAAGCTATCTGTTGGTGACAAAGCGACGTTCACCGTCTATACGGATGGCAAAAAACGATCTGTTGAGTTGACGTTGACGAGCAATTCATCAGTAGAATAAATCATCGTAACCCTCTGTCGTTTCGGAAGCGATAGAGGGTTTCTAATGCTATACTTACCATACAAATGACCTCGCAAAGGAGGCACCTACATGCGAATTCTAGTCATCGAAGATAACGAAAGCGTGGCGTCAATGATCGAAATGTTTTTTGAGAAGGAGAAGATTCAAGGGGAATTTGTCAAGGACGGACTCGTTGGATATGAAAGGGCAAAGACGGAGCAATGGGATTGCCTCATCATCGATTGGATGCTACCAGGAATGGACGGTGTGTCGATTTGCCGAAAGCTTCGACAAGCCGCAATCGAAGTCCCCATTATTATGCTGACGGCGAAAGATAGCGAGTCCGATCAGGTGCTTGGCCTAGAAATGGGCGCGGATGATTATGTGACGAAGCCGTTCAGTCCACTTGCTTTACTTGCTCGAATCCGCGCTGTGACACGGCGGTATGTAGCGAACAAGGATGTTCAACAAGACGAAAACGTGTTGGCGACGGACCATTTCACTGTGAATATGAATACACGAGAAGTCCTTTTGGACGGCAATCCTGTTCCGAATCTAACGCCAAAGGAATTCGATTTATTGCAGTTTTTCATTCAACATCCTAAACAAGTTTTTTCGCGCGAGCAGTTGTTGGACCGGGTATGGGGGTACGATTTTTACGGCGACGATCGGACAGTTGATGTGCATATAAAGCGGTTGCGGTCAAAAGTCTCAACTGATGAGCAACCGTTTTTCCATACCGTATGGGGCGTCGGCTACCGGTTCGATGAGTCGGTGGTGAAGTAAGATGAAGATTAAATACTTCTATCAGCAGCTCGTCAGTCATATAAGTGTCATTGTGATTGCATTCTTAATCTTGAGTTTAGTGCTGTCCCACTTTTTTGAGCAGTTCGTTTATGACAATAAAACCGAAGAACTCGCTTCCTACGGCCATTCAATTTTACGCGATATCGAATATGCATCTATTGATTCTCGTCAAACGTTGCAATCTTACGGGCATGTATTGGAAGGGCAAAATATCCAATATAGTTTATTCGACGAAAAATCTGCGATCATTTATTCAACCGGCTTAAAAACGCCTTTAATCGAATTGAATAACGACGAATGGGCTGCGTTACAAAGTGGCAAAACGATTACGGTGAAACAGGAATACAAACGATTTGAACAGGCTGTCACGTTTGTATTGTTGCCGTATTTTCACCGCAATCAGTTTGTGGGCGGGGTTTTATTGACATCGCCTATTAAAGGTTCGCGTGAAATCATTTCACAAATGAACGATTACCTCTTATATACGACTTTCATCGCCCTCGCGATCGCCTTATTGTTAAGTGGCATCCTTTCCACTTTTCACGGCAGGCGTATTAAACGTTTACGTGCGGCTACCTCAACAGTTGCGCAAGGAGATTATTCTGTCCGCATTCCTACGGCAAACATTGACGAAATCGGGGAGCTTGCAGGAGATTTCAACGGCATGGTGGAAAAACTCGAGACATCCATGAATGAAATTGAAAGTCTTGAAAACCGTAGACGACAATTCATGGCGGATGTGTCACACGAATTGCGGACCCCACTTACAACGATCCGCGGCATACTGGAAGGCTTACGGAACGACATGATTTCAGAATCGGAAAAAGAACGTGGATTGCAGTTGGCAAGTAGTGAAACGATGCGACTCATCCGGCTGGTGAATGAAAACCTCGACTACGAAAAAATCCGTTCGAATCAAGTAACGCTTTTCAAGCAAGACATTCAACTGAAGGAACTGCTTGAAATTATTCAGGAACAGTTAGAGGATGTGGCAGCTGAACGCGGCAATCGAATAATTGTTGAGGTAAAGGACGATGTCATAATCCATGCCGACTACGATCGATTGACTCAGGTGTTGATTAACATCACGAAAAACAGCATTCAATTTACAGAAAACGGGACAATACGGTTGCGTGGAGAGTCGATGACGGGTTATACCGTTATTGAAATCGAAGATACCGGAATCGGGATGGACCCTGAAGAAATTGAGCAAATATGGAACCGATTTTACAAAGCAATCGATTCAAGAACGACGAATCCATTAGGAGAATTCGGATTAGGGTTATCCATCGTCAAACAGCTCGTTACGTTACACGGTGGTAGCATCTCTGTCGACAGTGTAAAAGGGGCCGGTACGAAATTTCGGATTGAATTGCCGTGTACTACGGTTGAAACGGATAGCTAAACGTCTATACATTCAATTGATGTGCCTGGAATAAAACCTTACGTAGGCCTCCCATCTGCCCCCCACTCCTAATCAAGGAAAAATGCATGAAGGTGAATTTGCCTTCACGCATTTTTTTGTTTTTCCCAGCTCTTAGTTCGCCTTCTCTTCACAGTTACAAAAGCATGGATGCCAATTTGTAATAGCTATTTATTTCCGCTACACTTACAATAAAATTATGGGAAATTTAAACATAATTGCTGATTAGCTACTACAATGGGAACAGGTGAATGTCTTGACTAAATACGTACCTGGAATAATTATTTCATCAATCTTGCTTATGTTACTGCTTTTCTTGGATCAAAAAATTTACGGCGGGATCATGCCGTTGAATTTGCTCATTCTTTTACTATCGCTTCACGTTATTGTGTATGCACATCTGATGCAGCGTCAAAAGCAACGGATACGGTATGTCGTCTTTGTGTGTCTGTTTGCTGTTTGTGCGATGCTTTCATTGCCAAAAGTGACGCAACAAGCAGCTGAAGAACTAGCGCTAGCAAACTATCCTATGCTAATAACAGCGAAACAATCGGTGCCGATGGAAAGGAGTCTAAATCCTTTCAAACCAAATCGAGCATACGTTTTCGAAGGGATTGATAAAGAGCAGCAAAGCATTGTAGTATTAGTGAATCCGGATACGGGCGACGTACATGTATTGGACTGATAAGCAATTGATGTCCTCGTTAACCGTTAGAGAATTCGATCCAAATAAGAGGCTGATTATTGCTCAAAAAACGCGTATTCTTCAGATTTCTACGGTTTAGCAGAATGAAAGATGCCTGCCTTATGGATGAAATAAAAAAGGAAGCCTCTAGTTATCGACTTCCTTCTTTTATTCCACCTGCATGTACACGACTGTATCGTCAAATGTGTGACGCTTAAACAATACATCGTCTTCTTTATGAAGTACAGTTGCTCTTCCTTCTGTTTCTGCCCCTTCAAAGTAAATGCCAAAGCCATTATTTTCAGGGTAGCCATAGACATAGCAGACAACTTTATCTTCTTTCATAAATACGAGTTGGTTCATTCCCTCGCTTAGCGTTTGCTCGACGTTATCCCATTTGTAGCCAACTACATCGTATATCTCCTCTTTTGAAGCATAGGGATCGATTGAGTAGACACGATCCCAGTCGAAGGGTGTGAGAGAAGAGAGGCTTACAGGTTCTTCTGTTGTTTCAGTAGCAAGTACATTTTCCTTCAACAGTTCCCGGTTTTCATCCCAGATGTCTTTGTTGAACATTTGATTAATGACTAATCCAACAATGATGACACACATCGCAATTGTTAAGAACTTTTTCATATCTACCGACCCCCTTTTTTAATAGGACGAAGACAGGTCGAGTAGGTTCTCACATCACTGGCAATAATGAATTCGCACCAGTTTTTTATTGGCAGTCTCACGCCTTACAAGTTTTGATTCTTTCAAGCATTATTTCCCTTGTGTCCTTCGAAGTTCAAACATCCTGTCTGTCCATTCTTTCACACGTTGCACGATTTCTTGTCGTTCATTTTCAATCCGAGTTCTTGCACGTTCGTCCATTTCCTTCTTTACTGTGAGAGCATCTTCTTCTTTGACCTTTATCATTGCTCGTACTTCATCTTGCACCTCTTGCGTAATCCAGTTTTCGGAGCGCATTATTTGAAGTGCTTCATGCATACGAGAAGCTTCGTTTAGTGAGGCATAATAAAATCGCGAAGAAATATTCGAACGATCGATCATTTCATTGTGGCTTTGACCCCAATGTTTTAGTAGAGAATTAGATGCACTCATAACCTCTGTCAGAGATGGCAGCCATTGTTTCGTAATCGATTGATCGAGCTCATCAATCGTTTTCGCTGAAATATACTCGCCTTTTCCAGCTTCAGCCACGGCCTTTAACTGGTTTTCTCCTTCTTGGTCTACGTCAAACCCAATGATATTCACTTGGCGATCAGGACTTGCTTCAGCAAAGGCTTTCGCTGCTGCCACAGGATCTCCTCCACACGTCTCCGCCCCATCACTCACAATATAGACCGTCAACTTCCCTGTAGCATCCTTCGTTTGTTCACGTGTATAATTAATCGCTTCAGCAATTGGTGTCCATCCTTTAGCTTCCACTCCATCGACAGCATTCTTAAATTTTTCCGCATTAAAACTGCCCATCGGATACACTTCATCGATTGTCCTACAAGAAAGCTCTTTATCCGACTTGTTTTGTGTCCCGGCATGCCCGTAGATAATTAATGACACTTCATCACGCATACCGATTGTACTTGCAAATCGTGACGTCGCCTTCTTTGCAATGGTCATCTTCTGCTTCCCTTCAACATTCAACAACATGCTAGAACTAGCATCCAACAGAATTACGGCTTGGCCTGGCTGTTGCTCCACCTCGTCACTTCCCTCAATCTCTCCAGGCTCTGGAAGATAAGGTTCAAACCATTCTACACTGAACGCTTCCAACTCGGTTGCTACTTGGTCATACGCATTACTTCCAACATAGTAGTTCAATGCTTTGAAAATCAACTCCGGGTCTTGAGATTGCTCAGCTAGCACTTCTAATTTTTCGGTTAACGCCTCTTTATATTCTCCTAACCCGAATCTCCCCCATACTTGTTTCGTCTCTTCTTCGTATGGGATTTCAGCAGTGAAAAGCCCTGGCTGTTGTGCACGGAATGTTTCTTCAGAGTCTGGAATCTGTACGGCCTCAATTTCCTGTAAATCACTTGTTTTAGCAGGTAGTTCTTCATCTAGCACTTCTTCAGTTGTTTCATGCTGTTTCGTCTCTTCTGCTGACGTTTCCGGAAGCACTTCAGGTTCCTTCTTTTCCTTCTCTGAACAACCAATCAAAACGATCGCTACTAGAGTAATGAATACTAAACGAATTGACCAATTTCTCATTTATTTCCATCCTCTCATTGGAATCTATCGCCATTTTATCAAGTCGAAGGAATAAACACGATAGAAAACAGAAAAGAAGAATAATTAGTCCCGAATGTCACACTATACCAAAAGTCCTCGACAATCCTTACTCTACACAAATTGAATCAATATGATATTGTAGCGTTTTCTTCACACGCTCTGCCTCCAAACGTCCTGCTCCAAAAAGCGCGTGAATAGCAATGCCATCAATAATCGCATAGAGCCGCTCCATTTCCAAATCCAAGTCTAATCCTTCTTTTAATAAACCTACGTTATCCAAATAGGCAATGATTTTATGTACCCCTGTCACGATTCCATCGTCCGGGATATTCAATTCTTCCCTCCGATGGTTCACATGCGCCATAAATGCAAACCACACTTCCATTTCTGCTAGCGTTTCTTGATTCACTGGCACAATTTCTAGTAGCACGGCTAAAACCATTTCCTTCGGAGGTAAATTCTGTTTCGCGACAGCCTCAATCCGATCCGTCGCCCTTTCCTGTACAAGCGTCATCGCATAGACAAGCAAGTCATCTTGGTTTGAAAAATAATGTCGGAGCGCTCCTAATGATAGCCCCGCCTCTTCCGCAATATTTCTAACTGTTGCCCCTTCCATTCCTTTATCCAAAATGACTCGCCACATCGCTTCTGCAATCTGTTTCTTTCGCTCTTCATGATTTACGATTTTCGGCATATTGTTAGTGTAGAATAATTTCGAGAAATTAACAATACAGCTGTATTAAATAAACGAAATATGCTATTATTTAAAATAACAATACAAATGTATTAAATAAAAGGAGTGCTGTTGTTGAATCTTATCGCTTGGGCAATTATAGCTTGTGAAATTGGGTTTTGGGTCGTTATCCTTGCAGGACTAATAACACGTTATCTATTTAACAGAAAACGTCTCGGTTTATTTTTTCTCGCCCTCACACCTGTAATCGATTTACTTTTACTGATTGTTACAGCAACCGACTTGTACAACGGAGCAACTGCTACACAAGTTCACGCTATCGCCGCTATCTATCTAGGGATCTCCGTGGCGTTCGGGAAAAGCATGATTCGTTGGGCAGACGAACGATTTGTCTATTATGTAAAGAAACAAGGACCGAAACCAATGAGGAAAACTGGCTGGGATCATGCCAAACATTCCTTCAAAGGATCGCTTCAACATGTATTGGCCTTCATCATTGGTGGTGCATTTCTTTTCATCATGATTTACTTGATCGACGATCCAACACAAACTGAAGCCTTATCCGGTATGTTGAAACTGTGGTCTCTCATCTTAGGGATTGATTTTGTCATTTCTATTTCTTATTTCATATGGCCACGACAAGCAAAAACAAAATCATAGAGTCATAAGCGCTCATATTACATAAGGAGCGCATAAAATTATGCAAAGGTGCATGAACAGTACAAGCAACATACATCGCTCCAACTGTTGATAATCACCAACAAGTGTGCATGGAGTACGCATAACACTCTACAAAAGAACCTTCACCCTTTGTTGTGCAACAGCTCTCCAATAAAGTATGATGACAGGAAAGGAGTGGAGGGGGAATGAAAAAACGAATAGTTTTATTTTTACTCGGCGCTATCCTATTCATTAGTTCACTTCCAATGAGTGCTACGATGGCGATGGAAACAATTCATACCAATCAAATGTTGGCACGCTATGAGTTACATAAAATTAGTAACAGATATCCTCCACCCCAATCAGAGTTCACTTATAAAAATCATAAGATAAAAGTTGAAGAGACCATAATAGACGAAGGTAATTATACGGATCGCTGGAATTACAAAATCGCATTTGCCAATTTATCGATTATCGTAAACGGAAAAAGACTAGATACACTGGAAAACTATCCAATACGGGTTGAAGACGAGGGATTAGCTAAATACTATGGAAACATCTCTTTCATAATTGTAAAAGATAAAGAGAAAGACGATGAGAAGCTTTATATAATTTTGAAGGAAACAAAAGATATCATTGAGAACGGAAATGTTCTGGGAACAGTCCCTTTTGATTCGTTAACTTACAGCTTATACAGCTTGGACGAAGCGGGAAGCTTAGAAAGCGACTCGTTTACCTTTACCGATCGAAACGCCTTGCAGACACTATTGCTAACGAATAGCGGTACTTCCCCAATTGCTGTAGGTTACTATACAGATGCTTGGAACTGGATGCCATCCATTGTATTCCCATTCATCTTCCCGTTTTTCTCATTACTAATTGGACTCATTTTGATGAGTCGCTACTTTCCGTTCAAAAGGCAATTTAAAACGTAAAATGCCAACCTCCAATGGATTGGTACAGCCTGTTGACAAGCGCTTTTATGCGTTGTTGCTCGACTTGCCCGCCCTCTCATGAACTTTAGTTCTATTTGAGGCTTGACTTGCTGTCGAGCCGACCTACACGATGCGGGTCATGTAGTAGTCGTGACAAGACATTCCGAATTCAGATCGCCTTCCACCTCGCAAGCGTTTTCAAGCCAAGCTAAGACGTGTGCCAATTTCTCAAAAATCACATCAAAAAAAGTGTAGACAAAGTAAAATCGACTTTGTCTACACTCAGAGCCATCCATAAAGGAGTGGCTTTTCTTCTATTACATTTCTAAATGCTTCAACGCTTCGGCTACTTTCACCGTACGTTTTGCCTGATGCTTTACTGCTGCTTCCACGTCTTCAATCATTTTGCCATCTTGACCGACTGTTACGCTCGTGCCATATGGGTTTCCACCCGCACCGAATGTGACTGGATCCGTATAACCCGGGGCCGCAACAATAGCACCCCAGTGATACATCGTCGTATACAAAGAGAGGATTGTTGCTTCTTGGCCACCATGTGGATTTTGTGCGGAAGACATGGCACTGACCGCTTTATTCGCAAGCTTACCTTTCGCCCATAGGCCACCTGTCGTATCCAAGAAATTCTTCATTTGGCCGGGCATATTGCCGAAACGCGTCGGTACACTGAAGATGATCGCATCTGCCCATTCTAGGTCTTCTGGCTTCACCTCAGGCACATCTTTCGTCGCTTCCACATGTGCTTTCCATGCCGGATTTGAGTCGATTGCTGCTTGAGGAGCTGTTTCTGCAGCTTTTAACACGCGTACTTCGGAACCCATTTCCTTCGCTGCTTCTGCTGCCCATTGTGCCAACTGATAATTCGTACCACCTGAACTGTAGTAAACAATCGCTGTGTTCGTCATGAGTAAAACCCCTTTTCTTATTGTAGAAATTCTTTATACCAACTTGCTGCTTCCTGCACTTCTGATTGCGTTAACGCATGGCCGTTCATTTCCTAATGGACTTCTGTACGTGCACCTGCATTTGTTAGAAGCGACAACAAATCCAACGTTTCTTTCGCCGGACAAATCGGATCATTTTTCCCTGCGGCAATGAACACCGGAACTTTGCTGAGATCCGGTAATTCAATCCCTCGCCTAGGTACCATCGGATGATGCAAGATCGCTCCTTTTAGTGAATCAGCATAGTGGAATAGTAAGCTCCCTGCAATATTCGCACCATTTGAATAGCCTACAGCTACGACTTCTGATCGATCGAACCCGTATTTCTCAGCTGCTTCATCCAAAAACGCATGTAATTCATTCGTTCTGAACACTAAATCTTCTTCGTCAAAAACGCCTTCTGCCAGTCTTCTGAAAAAACGAGGCATACCATTCTCTAACACGTTACCTCGGACACTTAACACCGAAGCATCCGGGTCTATCAATGTTGCTAACGGTAACAGATCGTGTTCGTTTCCCCCTGTTCCGTGCAACAGCAAAAATGTCCGTTTAGATGTTCCTTGTTCAAAGACGTGCTTCATCATGCTCCCCCCTTTCGATTTACTTCTCGTACATGAAACGGTATGATCTACGCTTCCAATTGGTCGAGGAACTGCTCACAATGAGCTACCCACTGCAAAATTCAGCCTAGTAGCATTCGTTTCTTGTTAGTACCGCTTACCCTTATCTCGAATTAATATATCTTGAATTCAAGATAAATGTACCAAAGATATTCTAAGTTGTCAAAAATGTTGATTGATTTCAGCAGAATGATCACTCAAAGTTTGAACAACGCCAATAGTGATAGGCAATTGCATCCGACATGAAGGCAAGTCCTCTACTTTCAACTTGTAACACTGGCTTCCATGCTTCCCCTCTCCCTTTCATCAAGTAAATTTCATGGTGGGGTGCTGGGTCAAAATAGCCGCACATATCGAACGTTCCATGCCGTTTAAACACTGCAGACACTTCGTAGTCAATGAGTGGCGCCGTTGTCAATGGATTGCCCACTGCATGTTCGAGAAGAAATCCGGATTCTCCTTTTTTGTGATCTTTGCGTTGCAACGTAATCCCGTCGGAAGAAGCTCGAGCTTTCTCCCGGAAGTTTTTTAAATGGTCATATGCAATTGACGGACCTACTTCTTTTGTAAACGTCAGCGGTTCACCTTTTTCATCGTACGTGAGCTCAATATCGACACGCGTACGAAAACCATCGCCATTCGGATCAAAGCCACGGGCGTCTCCTTTGAAATAATGATTGGGTGACAACAAATTTGGATTCCGTACCCATTCCTCTGCAAGAAACGTTGTATAACGTAATTTCCATCGATCTATAGGATGCAACGTCTTTTCCCTTTCATTCACTGGCTGTAAAAGCTCTCGCGGCTTGCCGATCCACTTGACGGTCGAAAATGTTTCAATAGCAGCTTCCTTACGTGATGAATTGGGATGCAGCGAACCAAACACATTAGACAAAACCGATTTAACGGATGTCAAACGCTCCTCTGATTTTTCAAGCGGACGTCTTGCTCGAATCATATAGTCGTATGATTCGTCCATGTCAATATCCCGGTCGATGTACCAATTTGTGTTGACCATCTTTACAAATTTTCCATTCCGATAAATGCCGTATTCTTCTATGTCCTTCATACCTTCCCATGACAAGGCGATTTGCGTTTTCACTACGATTGTCGTCATGACAAGAGATTGCAAGGGATTCTCGACGTTCTTTTCTTCAGCAAAAGCAGACGTTTGCAATGCAATGACATCGACGACTTGATTATCCTCAACACGTTCTACCATGTAATGGTACAATTTACCATGTTTGAAATCCCCGTCTTGAAATTCCGGCACGGTTCCTTCATAGACATGTTCACCATCTTTATACACGTTGTAAAAACCTCCGACATCATTCCATGTGAATGAAATCAAATCATGTTCATGCTTTACAGACTGTATTTCAAATAACATGTTTGCGCCTCCCTTTTCTTCTATTTTGGGGAACTTTCAACATCGCTAAACATAACGTACCAATCAATTGAACAGCTTATGCGAAAGTGAACGATCTATCCATTAACGATTGTGCGTCCCAGTCACTATCCGCGTACATGGCGTATGCTTATATGCATCAACATGCTTGAATGTACCCATTACTATTTCCTTGCCCTTCTTGCGAATCTGCGAAACTATGTTATAGTAATTTTGAAAACAAATCGTAAAATTGCCACTAGGGGTGCCTTATGCACGTGTGTAAATTTGCAAAACACTCGTACCGATTTCATGTTCACTATGCGTATATCATGGTGAAACATTAGATACCGGACAGAGCTGATAGCAAATGAAACATGCTGTGCGCTAGGCTGAGACGTGTATGAATACGCGGACCCTTTGAACCTGATCTGGTTGATACCAGCGGAGGGAAGTGGGTGCGCAACTTCTATCCATTGAATTTGCAAGCCGCTTCTTGACGCCCTGTCAGGAGCGGCTTTTTTGCATATATGGAGGCATGTTGACGATGTATTTACAAAAACTACGAGATGAAAAACCGTTGATTCATTGCATTACGAATATTGTTGTTGCGAATTTCCAAGCGAATGGCTTACTTGCACTAGGAGCTTCCCCTGTCATGGCGGATGCGGTTGAAGAAGCAGCGGATATGGCGGCTGTTTCATCAGCTGTCGTATTAAATATCGGTACGCTGAAAGCGGTCAGTGTTGAGGCGATGTGCCTTGCCGGGGAGCGTGCGGCGGCTAATGGCATTCCGATCATCCTCGATCCAGTCGGTGCTGGAGCGACATCATTCCGAAAAGCCGCTGTCCTATCGATTTTAGAGAAAGTTCCTGTGTCCCTTATTCGTTGCAACGCTGGGGAACTTGCAGCAATTGCAGGAATTGATTGGCAAGCAAAAGGGGTTGATGCAGGAGATGGAGAGGCGGATTTGGAACAGCTCGCGCTTGAAGTGGCGACGCGATACAGCTGTCTTGTTGCAGTGACCGGTGTTGAGGATCTTGTTACAGACGGCAAAAGGGTCGTGCGAATTGCTGGAGGCCATTCACTTATGACACGTGTCACAGGCGTAGGTTGCCTGTTAAGTGCGGTCGTTGCTGCATTTGTTGCAGTGGCAGACGATCACAAGTTGGAAGCAGCGGAAAACGCTTTGGCTATATATAAAAGAGCGGGTGAACAGGCAGCGGCACTATCTACTGGACCAGGAGACTTTGCTGTGAATTTATTGAACGCACTTTATGCAATAACAGAGGAGGATTTGCTATGACTTCAGTAGCTTTGACAATTGCAGGTTCAGATAGTGGCGGGGGGGCTGGTATACAGGCAGATTTGAAGACGTTCCAAGAGCTTGGTGTATTCGGGACGTCCGCGTTAACGGCTGTTACTGCACAAAATACGTTAGGCGTACACGGTGTCTACCCGATTGAGGCGGCAGGTGTAACTGCTCAAATACAAGCTGTGTTGGACGATTTTTCAGTAGGAGCCGTGAAGACAGGGATGCTATTTTCAGCCGACATTATTGAGGCGGTAGCAGTTTCATTAAGGAACAATGGCTGCCCACCCCTCGTGATTGATCCAGTGATGATCGCAAAAGGTGGCGCATCTTTACTTAAAGATGAAGCCGTTACGGCTTTGAAAGCACATTTACTTCCTCTTGCTACTCTCGTCACGCCGAATATTCCGGAAGCGGAAGTGCTTGCGGATATGACGATTCAGTCGACAGCTGATTACGAAGAAGCAGCGAACCGGATTCTTAGTTCAGGGGCAAAAGCGGTCATTTTAAAAGGCGGACATAGCAATGATGCGCAGTTTGCGGAAGACTTTTTCTTCAGGGCAGACGGCTATTCATTCACGATAAAATCAGAACGGATTGCTACAAAAGATACGCATGGTACGGGTTGCACGTTTTCTGCCGCAATTACTGCATTCATTTCGCAAGGAAAAAGTTTGCAGGAAGCAGTGCGTGAAGCGAAGGTATTTATTCAAGCGGCCATATCGGATGGCTTACAATTAGGCGGAGGTCACGGGCCAACGAATCACTGGGCATATAATCGATTGAAGCAGGATGCTAAGGAGGTCGTCATCATTGAATAAAGAGCAACTGGCACTTTATTTCATAATGGGTTCGACGAATACAGGAACGCAGGACCCTCTACATGTGCTCGAGTGCGCTTTGCGTGGCGGCATTACTTGCTTTCAGTTACGAGAAAAAGGGCCGGGTGCGAAAAGCGGAGAAGCATTGCTGGAATTTGCTCGACAATGCCAAGAGTTGTGCAAGGAATATAGTGTTCCGTTCATCGTGAACGATGATGTGGACCTTGCTTTAGCACTTGATGCAGACGGGGTACATGTTGGGCAAGAAGATGAACAGGCAGCGATTGTTCGAAAACGGCTTGGCATTGGGAAAATACTTGGCGTGTCTTCACATACGTCGGATGAAGTGCTAGCCGCAATTGAAGCGGGTGCTGATTACATCGGAATGGGACCTGTCTACACGACTACTTCAAAACCGGACGCAAAACCGGTAGCTGGCACACAGTTCATTCAGACGACAAGGTCTGTTTATCCTGATTTACCGATTGTCGGCATCGGGGGCATTACTGTCGATAATTTTGCACCTGTGTTTGCTGCGGGCGCAAACGGGGTTTCAGTCATTTCAGCAATTGCTGGAGCAACGGATGTCTATGCGGCGACTAAAGCGTTTGCTGAATCTATAGAGAAAGAAGGGGTTCCTTTATGAACACGCGAAAAATGGTTATCATGACGATGTTTGTTGCGATAGCAGTTGCCGGCTCGACATTCGTTTCATTCCCCGCAGGCATAGCACGCGCGTATCCAGTCCAACATGCGGTGAACGTAGTTGCAGCCATTCTGTTAGGTCCAATTCCCGCAGTTGTTATTGCATTTTTGACGGGACTTATTCGAGTATTGACTGGCACAGGGTCATTACTCGCATTCCCCGGTGGCATGATCGGTGCGTTATTGGCAGGTCTATTTTATAAACAGTATGGTAAAGCGTGGCTCGCTGGGATTGGTGAAGTGATTGGTACAGGCGTGATTGCGTCACTTTTGGCAGTACCTTATGCGAAGATTTTAATGGGTACAACCGTCACTGCCTTCTTTTTCGTCCCCCCATTTTTGGTTTCAACGGTGAGTGGCGCGGCGCTTGGGCTAATTCTTGTTGTCCGGCTGCAGCAAACTTCAGCGTGGCATAAAATCGAAAGTGTCGGTGGGCGATTGTAAGAATACGTTCGGTCAGAGGAATTTAGTTCAAGTGTGAGCGTGGTTCGAAAGTCCCGATACGGCGATAACTTTAGTTATCCGATCGATAACTTTGTGAACTCGATCGATAAGCAAGCCTATTCAATCGATTACTTTTTGAGTCGTAAAAACCGCTCCAGCGATTAGGCTAGGAGCGGTATATGATTTTAGGGAAGCTATTATCGCCAACAATGGTAGCTAGAGGGATGGTATCCAGTTGTACGGTCGGCAAGTATGTAACTTCGACGACTCTCTTTTTGATGCGTTCATTTCATTCAAAAACATGGTCGGATGAATGAGACTCTTCTAGAAGTTCCTCCCGCCAAATTCGCTCTACGTTTGCACCCGCTTCAGTTACATGCACCCTGTACACATCGGGATTCGTCAGTGCCTGCCATTCTGCAAAACCGACGTGTTCGTCATAACATCTTAAGAGGAGCGTCATCAGATTTCCATGTGTAACGAGCACCGTTTTGGAGCCATCTGGCAACTCTTCGACCACATTACATACACGCTCCATCGCTTCGTGTGATGACTCGCCACCTTCATATTTCAAATGGACATCGAGAAATGAATCCTCTAATTTTAACAACCAATCTTCGAAATCATACGAACTTAACGTCCGTTCCGCCAATCGACTATCCTCTTCGAAGTACAATCCTTTCCGCTCCGCTAAAGGCTCAGCTGTCATGCGAGCTCGGACAAAAGGACTTGTAACGATACGGTCCACTTCTACCTCATCAAAAAATGCTGCCAATTTCTCCGCCTGTACAATTCCTTCCGCTGTCAAATCTGCATGCGGTGATTGACCCTCAGCTGAACAATGTCGAACAATATAAATCACTTTTTCCACTTCGCACACCTCCTACTTATTATTTTCCCTTGCTAGATGAAAAGAAACCTTCCTTTCACAAAACATATTTGTGGTGATTCCGTTTGATGCTGTGTAAAAGAATAAACCAGTTCCCCCGACTTGCATGGAGGAACTGGTCGTTCATTTCATATAACGATCGAGAAAATGACCCATTTTCTTTCGATACGTGTCACCTGCTAGTGCATACGCTTCACCATGATTGGCGTTGGCAACTAGAAACAGCTCTGACTCGCTAGCTGTTTTCTGGTGCAGTTCTTCGGCCATTTCGGTCGGAACGAAAGTATCACTTTTCCCATGGACATAAAAAATCGGGATTTCTGTCTTCTGCACTTCTTTTAAAGCGCTCGCTTCTCGGAATGAATAGCCTGCTCTAATTTTCGTGAGCGCACTTGTGCCATCTAATAATGGAAATGCCGGCAAGTGAAACATGCGATTCATTTGGTACGTGAACAGTTGATAGACAGATTTGTATGGACTGTCTGCGATGATTGCTTTCACTTGAGCGGGCAAACCGTCTTCCCCGCTTGCCATCAAGACCGTGGCAGCTCCCATCGATAACCCGTGATAGGCCACTTCCGTATTTGGACCGAGTTTTTGGACAAACATATCCGTCCAGTCAATCAAATCAAGACGATCCGGCCAACCGAACCCATAGTAATCGCCTTCACTTTTGCCATGCCCTCTCGCGTCGGGCATAAATATGTTGTAATTCAATTCTTCGTGATAATACTGTCCAAAAAGCCCCATCTGCTTGGCATGACCTAAATAGCCATGTGTCAAAATGACAAGCTTATCCGTTGGCTGTGCAGCAGGTAAGTAATAACCGGACAATTGCAGTCCATCCCGTGACGTTAGGCTCACTAATTCAAATTCCTGATTAGCAACCCATTGTTTCCAATGTCCATTCGTGTACAGTTGCTTCGTTTTCTCTGAGACTTTTAAATCAGCGTTGCCTTGCAAGTATTCTTTCGGACCACGCTTCACTGCCAAGTCATAGAAAAAGAAGCTCCCCGCCACTTGGATCACTAGAAAAACAACTGAAAAAAGCACCAACAACTTCTTCCAATGAATCTTAATCGTACTCATTCCCCTTTTATCTTCAATCTGCGGGCACATCACCCTACTACAAGTATACAAGATAAACAGAGCAACATGTATGGAAATTTTTTTAAAAATAATAAGAATAGTAAATTAGTGATTGAATAATGGGAATAGTTCCGGTGCCTGTCCCCAAAACAATTCCGAATTGTTTTGGGGACAGGCACCAAACACTAGCGTTGCACCACAGTAAAAAAATAGATGATTTATATAAAAAATAGAATAAAAGACTTGAAGAACGACAAAAAAACTCCTAATGTAGGTAAGGAAGCGACGACTAAATCAGTTCCCTTACACTACAAAAAGGAGTAAGCCATGAAAAGTGTAAACCCT